>JBCCTH010000124.1:0-8479 GCA_039198835.1 Pseudomonadota bacterium
AACGAAAACAAGGCAGACCCGGGCCTGGGTTCTGCACCCTGATATAAAATCCGATCCCCGCCGCCGCGACGCGCAAGCAGCGCTCGCTGAAGCTTTGGCGCTCGCCGTGGCGCTTCCCGAGCTTCATGTTGCGGGCGGCGATGTTATTGCGCTCGCCAAGGCGCATCCGGGCATGCTCTTCGGCACGGGCAAGATCGATGAGCTGGCCGCGCTTTTCAAAGCAGAAGAGATCGATCTCGTGCTTATCGATGGCCCGGTCACCCCGGTACAGCAGCGCAACCTCGAGCGCGCCTGGAATGTGAAACTGCTCGACCGGACGGGCCTTATCCTCGAGATTTTCTCTGACCGCGCGGCGACGCGCGAAGGCGTTCTTCAGGTTGAGATGGCGCATCTGAGTTATCAGCGCACGCGCCTCGTGCGCGCCTGGACCCACCTTGAGCGTCAGCGCGGCGGGCTTGGCTTCGTGGGCGGGCCGGGCGAGACGCAGATCGAGGCCGACAGGCGCGCAATCGATGTTCAGCTCACGCGCCTCAAGCGGCAGTTGAGCAAAGTTGGCCAGACGCGCGGTTTGCATCGCATGTCGCGCGCGAAGGTGCCTTACCCCGTGATCGCGCTCGTGGGTTATACGAATGCGGGCAAGAGCACGCTTTTCAACCGGCTCACCGGCGCGGATGTGATGGCCAAGGACATGCTCTTTGCAACGCTTGACCCCACCATGCGCATCGTGACGCTGCCAGAAGGGCCAGATGTGATCCTGTCAGATACGGTGGGCTTCATATCAGACCTGCCCACCGAGCTTGTCGCGGCCTTTCGCGCGACGCTCGAAGAGGTGACCGCCGCTGATCTCGTTCTCCATGTGCGCGATATTTCGCATCAAGAGACCGAAGAGCAGGCGGCGGATGTCGAGGCCATCCTTGGCGGTCTCGGGATCCCCGAGACGACGCCGCGCCTCGAGATCTGGAACAAGATCGACTGCCTTGAGAACGAACCGCGCCGCACGCGCGAAAATCAGGCCGCGCGAGAGGAAGATGTTTTTCTCACATCGGCGCTGACGGGCGAGGGGATGCCGGCCTTGCTTGAAGCGCTTTCCACCCATGTGACCCCGCCCAAAACGCGCGACACGCTGCGCCTGGACCATGCAGATGGCCGCCGCCGCGCCTGGCTTTATGATCAGGGCGTCGTGCTTGAGGAAACCACGCATGCCGATGGCGCAGAGCTCGCCGTTGAATGGACGACAAAGCAGTCGGCGCGCTATGCCAAGCTTTGAGCGTGGCCGCATGCCCCGGAGCGCAAGAGCGCGCGGGGGTGGCATGGGGCCTTGCGGGAAGGGAAACTAAAATGGAAGAGAAACGCAAAGATCTCGACGCAGAGCGCCAGAAGCGCCTTTTGCGGGCCATGGTCGATGAAGTGAGCCGAGGTTACCCTGATCTTTATTACCAGCCCACGAGCCAGATCGCTTTGATCATCCATGGCCATATTCGCGATGGCGCAAAGCTTCGTGCGGACGACAAAGAGCTTTTGCTGAGGCTTAGTGAGCGCGATATTGAAGTCTTGTTGAGCCTGCATTGACCGGGCGCGCTTGGCGCCCTCGGCTCGCTGGGCGCCCCCGGGCGCTCAGGGCCCGCGCGGCTCGAGCCTCGTCAAGCCGATTGAGGCCGCCCGCGCCAAAGCGGGATCAAGCGACATGGGGACATATTCACCCCGCCGCCAAAGCTCGCCCAGATCATCATAGTGGCGCGAAAGCGGGTGGCCGGATTGGCCGGTCGATATGATGAAGACCGATGAATCGGGATCAGCGAAATCATAGACACCGCGATAGCCCGCGCCATGCACATTGCGGAAGGGCTGCGGGCCGGTGCCGCGGGTGAGGCCGCGGCGCAAGGTATGATCGCCGCCGCTGGTGGATTGACGTATGTTGACGAGCCAGCGCAACCCACGGATCGCGCCAAGCACCTGGTGATCGTGGGTTGCCTCATGGGCATCGCCCCAGCGCAAAGAGGCCAGGCGCGCCGCGCCAAAGGTCTCTTCCACCCATAAAAGGGCGTCATCGAGCGCGAGGCGCGCGATATCCGAGCAGGTTTCGACCGCCGCCGATTGAACGACATCGCACCAGATCGCCGCGCCATCGATATCGCGGAAGACGCGCTCGAGAAAGAGCGGCTCCACATGGCTGAATTCAGAGGCGAGCGGGCCCATTTCATCTCGGATGAGCCTCTCTTGGAGCGCGCGCATCCAAGCCGCGTAAAGCAGCGGCTCGGGAAGATGCTCGCTCATTTCACCGTTCCAGGCCGCCAGAAGCACGAGCGCGTCCTGGCGTTTGCGCGCCAGCGTCCCCTCGGGCGCGGCCTCGCCTGTAAACCAAAGCTCAGCCCCGATAAGCGGCAAAAGCGCGCGCGCGGCAGGGCTGATCGTATCGAGCTGGGCTTCCATGAAGCTTTCGCGCGTATGAACAGCGCGGCTTTGCATCAACCGCTCCCACCGCTCCACACGCTGGCTATCGCCCCACAGAAAGCTCATATGCTCGGGGAAGGGGCGATCGACGATTTTGTTATTCGTGTTTCCCAGAATGCCGCCATCCGTGCCGATGAACTCAGGATTATCGGCATAGGGCAGGCGGCCCTGCCAACGGTTTTCAGGCCGCGCGCCCAGCGTGGGCAACCGGCCCTGCGATTGATGCGCTACCATCCTCGCGGGCAAATACCCGATTGTTTTGAGCGCGATTTCTTCACTGTCGGCCAGGGTGAGGTTCTGAGCGGGGGAAAGATATCCCTCCGCGGCGGCGATCGCATCGCGCACTGTGCGGGTCTGGGTGATGGCGAGGGCCGCTGAAAAGCTCGTATCCGCGCCATTGAGCACCGTCCAACCGAGCGCTGCCACATGACCCGGCGGTGTGATGGTGCCAAGGTCGAATTGGTCGGGGTCAAGCACGGGGCCGTTTTGGGTCCAGCGGAGCGTCAGGGTGACCGGGGCGGCATCGGCGACCTCGATGATCGATGCGCGCTCTCGAAAAGGTGCCCAGCCGCCTGGCACGCGGTATTCATTGGCGTTGCCCGGGTTCAGCTCTTCGATGAAGAGATCTTGATCGTCGGCATAAGCGCTCGTGAGGCCCCACCCGAGAGCGGCACTGCGGCCCACCAAGACGAGGGGCATGCCCGGGATTGTCCCCCCAATTTGCGCGCCCGTTTCAAGGTCAAGGCGCGTGAGATACCAGATCGACGGGGCAGAAAAGCCAAGATGCGGATCATTGGCGAGGAGTGTCCCGCCTGATGCCGCGCGGGCGGGCGAGGCGGCCCAGGCATTGGAGGCCCCGCCAAAGCCCCGTGGCTTGGCAGGCGATAATGGGCCAAGGGCAAGCCGGGTAGAGCTTAGGCCTGGCGCGGCACCCGGCACAATCTGCGCGAAATCCGGCAACGCCGCGACGCCCGTGCCGGGGATATCGGGCATGATATCGCGCAATCGCTCTTCCTCGAGCAAAAGCGAGACACGCGCGCGCAAAACCTCATCTTCAAGATGGTTGGCGAGCTGCAATCCCATGAGCTTTTGAACAGCAAGACTATCGGCCGGAGTCCACGGGGCGACCCGCGGCTCGAATAGGAAGAACTCAGGCGCGCCACGCCCGAGCGCACCGTCATTGATCTCAACGAGCCGCGCGTTAACCCCCGCTGAATAGGCTTCAAGCACAGAAAGCGCCTCGGGCGTTTGCGCCTGCACCGAACTCTGCGCCAGCCCATAAAGATCAAGCCGGCGCAAAAGCCGATCAACGGGCAATGTCGCTTCGCCAAAGAGCTCAGAAAGGCGGCCTTCGACCGTGCGTCTGAGCATCATCATTTGCCAAAGCCTGTCTTGGGCATGCACATAGCCGAGCCCAAAAAACACGTCTTGGTCCGTTGCGCCAAAGATATGGGGGACATTGGCGGTATCCCGCAAGATCTCGACTGGGGCCGTGAGCCCCGCCACCTCTACCGTGCGATTGTAATCCGGCAGCGAGCGGGAAAAGACATAATAGGCCAGTCCAAGCGCCAAGACGCCCAGCACGACCATCAAAGAGGCCAAGCGCAAAAGCCATTGGAACACGATCATCAGGCTGTCCTCCCCACCCAGGCGCGCCGCATTGCAAACGCAATGCGCCAAAGCCTCTCCCGATCCGCGCATCGCGCGTTGACGCGCCGCACCGCGCCGTTACCTTCCCGGCGAGCTAAGCACATCGGCCATAGGGGGAAAAGTCATGGCGAAGATCGCATTTCTAGGGTTGGGCGTTATGGGCTACCCGATGGCCGGGCATCTGGCGGCGGCGGGCCATGCTGTGACGGTGTATAACCGCACTTCCGCGAAGGCCGATGCCTGGGTCGCCCAGCATGGCGGCACATCCGCAGCCACCCCCGCCGAGGCGGCCCTGGGCCAGGATTTTGTCATGGCCTGCGTCGGCAATGATGACGATCTGCGCTCTGTTTGTCTCGGCTCTGAGGGTGCCCTCGCAAAGCTGGACGACGGCGCGATCTTTGTCGATCACACGACCGTTTCAGCAAAAGTGACGCGCGAGCTTTATGAAGCCGCCCAGGGCCACTTCATTGATGCGCCTGTTTCAGGTGGGCAAGCGGGCGCGGAGAACGCTCAACTGGGGATCATGTGCGGCGGCGATGAAGGCGTTTACGCGCAAGCTGCGCCGATCATGGATGTCTATGCCAAGGCCTGCCGCCGCATGGGCGAGAGCGGGGCAGGGCAGCTCACCAAGATGGTCAACCAGATCTGCATCGCAGGGCTCGTCCAGGGCCTTTCTGAGGGCCTCCATTTCGCTGAAAAAGCGGGGCTCGACATTGTCGACGTTGTGAGCGTCATTTCTCAGGGCGCGGCAGGAAGCTGGCAGATGTCGAACCGCTACGAGACCATGGCTCGCGATGAATACGACTTCGGCTTTGCCGTAGACTGGATGCGCAAAGACCTTGGCATTTGCCTGGCCACGGCCGATGAAGTGGGCGCGAGCACGCCTGTCACCGCGCTTGTGGATCAGTTCTACAAAGACATCCAAAAGATGGGCGGCGGCCGGTGGGATACATCAAGCCTAGTCAAAAGACTGAGACAGACCGGCTAGAGCAAGCTTTTTGATGATTTGTCACACAGGCAAGGTGCGGCGAAGGGCTGCTGAAGGCGCAGCGTGATCAATGGCGCGCCGCGCTCGAGGGTGTGCTTTAGTAACAATCCCCCCTGATCTCCCATCCACTGGTGGTTTGGAAAATGTAGAATGAGCCTGCATCTCCCAAAGACAATTTTCCTTTCTCCGTAGAGTCCACCTGAAAGAAGAATTGCGCGTCCTTCGGCCAATTCGATCCCTGTATCCACGTGGGCCAGCCGCCAATCTTGACCGGATATTTGCTGCGAAGCTCATAGTAGCGATCAGACGCATACTTGCTCTTAAAAAACCAATCATCTTCGGCTGCCTGCGCAACATGAGGCGATACGTTACCAGCCATATCCTCCCAGGCGGGTTGTTCAAGGATCGTTTCGCGCCAAAAGACCGGGAGGCTCGGCAGCTCAGCGCTTTCGCGGTATCCAACACCTAACGGTACGAGGCCTTCAAGGTTTTCATAAGTGCGCACAAGAAAGCCATCCCCGTTTTGAGCGCCCCAGAACGTGTTGGACTGCAAGTCCATCCATATGTTGAGGAGCGCGAACCCTTCGAAACCCGGTAAGGTTTCTGGCAGCTCATCTACCCGGATTTGCAGGACAGGATGCATAGGGCGCCCGGACCGATTGCAGATCGGGACATCTTCAGCCTCAGCGCCAAGAAAGTTCCCACCCCACCAACTCGTCGCTCTATTTTCCTTATCTGGCCTTGCCCCCCCTAGCTCGCCCAGAATAGCTTGTGCCGCCAGCTCATCCAATCGGTTGAGCGCGGCTTCCTTCTCTTGAGGGGTTGGCAGGTCTGCCTTTGGCCCGGTGGGCTTGGTTCTGTTCTGAAATCGAGAGAACAGTAATTTCACCCACGTTGAGAAAGGCATTCCGCAATCGCTTTCAAGTCGCTTTGCCCACGGTAGATAGACCTGCCGCTCTCCGCAAAGAATTAACCGCCGCAGCCGTCGCGAAATGGGTTTTCGTTCCGCAATCCGAACTTTTAACGCTCTGGTATAAGCCCCTTCGGAAAGAACCTGAGCATAATCAGCAGCACCAGCCCCATCGTAATCAGCCGCATATGGGCTGACGCATCAAGCAGGTGTTCCTTGAGCCATGAACCGTCCGCCAGCGGCGCGGTGAGCGCGCCAAGCAAGACGGCCGAAGCCGGTTCAACCTGGATCCAAAGGAACCAGATGATGAAGCCGCCAAGAACAGCACCAAAATTGTTGCCCGATCCCCCCACGATGACCATCACCCAGATGAGAAACGTGAAGCGCAGCGGCTGGTAAGCCGCGGGCGTGAGCTGGCTATCGAGCGTCGTCATCATCGCGCCGGCCATCCCCAAAATCGCTGAGCCAAGAACGAAAATCTGCAAATGACGTTTGGTGACATCCTTGCCCATGGCCTCGGCGGCCGTCTCATTATCGCGGATCGCGCGCATCATCCGCCCCCAGGGTGAATTGAGGGCCAGCTGCGCGAGCACCAGGAGAATGATCAAAACGAGCGTGAAAAAGATCGCCCATTCCACCCGCACCTGCACGGCGGAGGCAAAAACGGGATCAAGCCCCAACCCCTCGGCGCGATCCACGAAAGCCGGATCGGCCTGAAGATCGACCTCATAGGACACCGGTCGCGGAATGCCCACGACATTCTTCACTCCCCGGCTCAGCCAGTCTTCTGCTTTCAGAATTGCGATGATGATTTCCGCGATCCCCAAAGTGGCGATGGCCAGATAATCAGAGCGCAGCCCCAGCGCCGTCTTGCCGATGATCCACGCCGCGCCTGCCGCGATCAGCCCGCCCGCGGGCCAGGCGAGCAGCATCAAATAGCCATCGGCCCCAAGCCCGCCCAAAAAGCCCGTTCCCGCAGGGTTCACCGCTTCGATGGCATCGCGCGCCGGGTCGAAAAGCTGCCGATAGACGAGAAACCCGATCACCAAAATGCCCATCACCGCGAGCGTTCGCTTGCGTCCTGCGGGGAGATGGCGATAGGCGACGATTGCGCCGACAATGGTGATCGCGCCCATTGTCATGGCAAGCGCCATGCCCGCGCCGCCTTCGGCGATCGCCTCGGTCGTGGGCGGCATGCCGATCAAAACGGCCGCAAGCCCGCCTAAGGCCACGAACCCCATCACCCCAATGTTAAAAAGCCCCGCAAACCCCCATTGCAGGTTGACGCCAAGCGCCATGATCGCGCTCACAAGGCCAAAATTCAGAAGCGTCAGCGCCGTATTGACACCCTGAAAATACCCTGTCCCGATGATCAGCAGCGCCACGAGGCCAAAAAGCGAAAGATCGCGCACGGTCAGGCTCTTCATAGCGCTTTTCCTTTCATGATCCCGGTGGGCCTGAACAAGAGGACAATGATCAAAATCCCGAAACTCACGGCGAATTTGTAATCCGTTGTCAAAAGTTGAACGAGACCATCGGGTTCAAGGCTCTCCGGCAGCAGATATCCCAAAACCTTTTTGAGCGGATAGGTCAGCGCGATCTCGGCAAACGCGATGACAAAGCCCCCCACAATGGCCCCGATGGGCGAGCCCAGCCCGCCCACGATGGCGGCCGCGAAGATCGGCAGCAGGAGCTGGAAGTAGGTGAACGCCTTGTAGGATTTATCGAGGCCATAAAGCGTCCCCGCGGTGGTGGCGAGGGCTGCGACGATGATCCAGGTGACCATGACCACGCGTTCCGGATTGATCCCGCTCAAAAGCGCGAGGTCTTCATTATCTGAAAAGGCGCGCATGCTTTTGCCGGTGCGCGTGCGGGTGAGAAAGTAAAAGAGCGCCATAACGGCGAGGATCGCCACGATGATCGTGATCGCCTGCGATGTGCGAAACGCGAGCCCTTCGCTAAGGCCTGTGGCATCGCGGAAATCGCGCGCGCGAATGATGAAGCGCTCTCCATCCGAGAAGCGGATATCATCGACCCCGATGATAAAACGCGTGACCCCGTTGAGCACAAACATCACCCCCATCGACACGATCACCAGGATCACCGGTGAGGCCTTTTGGCGGCGGTAAAATCGATAGACCCAGCGGTCGGTGAGAAGCACGAGAAACGCGCAGCCCGCGATGCCCAGCGGCAGCGCCAGAAGCGCAGTCGGCAGCGGCCCGAGCGAGAGCCCCAAACCCTGAAGGCCCCAGGTGAAAAGGATGACGATCATCGTCCCGAAGGCCATCGTGTCGCCATGGGCGAAGTTTGAAAAGCGCAGGATGCCATAGACAAGCGTAACGCCCAGCGCCCCCAGCGCGAGTTGGCTGCCATAGGCCACGCCGGGGATGACGATGAAGTTCATGATCACGATGATCGCGTTGAGAATGTCTGTCATTTTTCGGTCTCGCTTGGGCCAAAGGCGGCGCGCGCCACGGGGC
>JBCCTH010000125.1:0-8475 GCA_039198835.1 Pseudomonadota bacterium
CCGCGCTCAACCCGATCATCCAGATCTTCAAGCCCGTCTCGCCGCTCGCATGGCTGCCTATCGTGACGATGGTTGTCTCAGCCGTTTACGTCACAAATGACGGCTGGTTCGCGAAGTCTTTCCTCAACTCCGCGATCACGGTGACGCTGTGTTCGCTTTGGCCCACGCTCATCAACACGGCGCTCGGTGTGAGCTCCATCGACAAAGACCTCGTGAACGTCTCCAAGGTGCTCAAAATGAGCACTTGGACGAAAATCACCAAGCTGGTGCTGCCGTCTGCGCTTCCGCTCATCTTTACAGGTCTTCGCCTTTCGCTCGGCGTGGGCTGGATGGTTCTGATCGCGGCAGAAATGCTCGCTCAGAACCCCGGCCTCGGGAAGTTTGTCTGGGATGAATTCCAGAACGGCTCTTCGCAGTCGCTGGCGCGGATCATGGTGGCGGTCTTCACCATCGGCATCATCGGCTTCCTGCTTGATCGCCTGATGTATGCGATCCAGTCGCTTTTCACCTTCTCCAATCACCGGTAATCCCCATGGCTCTGTTGAACCTGACAAACGTCTCGAAGAGCTTCGGTGAAGGTGCCAGGCGCACCGACGTGCTCAAGGATATCAATCTGAAAGTCGAGGAGGGCGAGTTCCTCGTTCTCCTCGGCTTCTCGGGCACCGGCAAGACGACGCTGATCAACCTGCTTGCCGGGCTTGAGATGCCCTCCAAGGGCAGCGTCGAATTCAAGGGCGCGCCGATCACCGGCCCCGGCCCGGAGCGCGGCGTGATCTTCCAGAGCTATTCGCTCATGCCTTGGCTCACCGTGAACGGGACTGTCAGCCTCGCGGTTGATTCCATATTTCCTGGCATGCCAAGGGCTGAAAAGGCCGCGAAGGTTGAAAAATACGTAAACATGGTGGGCCTCGGCCATGCTGCGGGGCGCCGCCCCGCGGAGCTTTCAGGGGGGATGCGACAGCGCGTGAACGTGGCGCGCGCGCTCGCGATGAACCCGGAGGTTCTCCTTCTCGATGAGCCGCTCTCGGCGCTGGACGCACTGACGCGCGCCAACCTCGCCGATGAGATCGAGCAGATCTGGGAGGGCGACAAAAAGACCTGCGTTCTGATTACCAACGATGTGGATGAGGCGATTGTTCTGGCCGACCGGATCATCGCGCTCAACCCCGACGGCACGCTGGGCGAAGAATTCAAGGTCGATATCCCGCGTCCGCGCGAACGGACCGCGATGAACCATCACGAGGGCTTCAAGACGCTGCGCGCCTCGGTGACGTCCTATCTGATGGATGTGGGCATCGCATCGAAGGTCGAAGGCACAAAGCAGCTCCCCAATGTGACGCCGATCCACGGCGTGCCCTCGGCTGTCGCCAAGGCTCAGGACGGGCTCCTTGAAAACCGGTTTCTCGATTTCTCGCAGCTTCACAAAGTCTACCCGACGCCCAAGGGGCCGCTCACGGTCGTTGAAGATTTCGACCTCAAGATCAACAAGGGCGAGTTCATTTCACTGATCGGGCATTCCGGGTGCGGGAAATCCACTGTGTTGACCATGGCGGCTGGCCTGAACGGCATCTCAAAAGGCGCAATCAAGCTCGATGGACGCCACGTTGAGGGCGCGGACCCCGAGCGCGCGGTGGTCTTTCAGGCACCGTCGCTCTTCCCCTGGCTGAGCGCCAAGGAGAACGTGGCAATCGGGGCGGATCGCGTCTATCCCCGCGCGTCGCAAGCCGAGCGCCAGGATGTGGTTGAATACTATCTTGAACGCGTGGGCCTCGCAGACGCGATGAACAAACCCGCCTCATCGCTGTCGAACGGGATGCAGCAGCGCGTTGGCATCGCACGGGCCTTCGCCCTCTCGCCCAAACTGCTCTTGCTCGATGAGCCGTTCGGAATGCTTGACAGCCTCACCCGCTGGGAGCTGCAAGAAGTGCTCATGGAGGTCTGGTCGCGGACGAAAGTCACCGCGATCTGCGTGACCCATGATGTCGATGAAGCGATCTTGCTCGCCGATCGCGTCGTGATGATGACGAATGGCCCGCGCGCGACGATCGGTAAGATCACCGATGTGAAGCTTCCGCGCCCGAGAACCCGCAAGGCGCTTCTTGAGCATCCCGACTATTACGCCTACCGGCAGGAAGTGCTCGATTTTCTGGAGGAATACGAGCACGGCGCGACGCCCAAGCCAAAGGCGGAAACCGAGGAAGAGCCCGTCAAACCGGCCGTGGCGGCAGAGTAATGCGCGCCGCGCGCTTTCTCTTGCCTTTTGGTCTCGGCAGTGGGCGCAGGCGCGCTTGGGTCTGCTCCGCATCGCTTGGGCATGGCGACCTGGAGGCGCGTGGCTGATGGAGCGGCTCGTGGTCATTGGCGCGGGGATGGCAGCTGGCCGGATGCTTGAGCATCTCACGGCGGCCACCTCGGAGTATGAGATCACCCTCGTTAATGCCGAGCCGCGCGGCACCTATAACCGCTTGATGCTCTCGCCCGTCTTGGCGGGCGAGAAGACGTATCCCGATATCATAACCCATGATGATGCCTGGTATGCCGCCCGTGGGATCAAAACGCGCTTTGGCGAGCGCGTTCTCGGCATCGACCGGGCTGTGAAACGTGTCGCATGCGAGACCGGGCCTTTGGATTATGATCGCCTCGTCATCGCGACGGGCTCGAGCCCGTTCATCGTCCCGCTCCCGGGCCATGATCTTGACGGCGTGATCCCCTATCGCGACCTGGAGGATACCGAGCGCATGATGTCGCTGCCCATGGGCGCGAAGGCGGTGGTGATCGGCGGCGGCCTTCTAGGGCTTGAAGCGGCCGCTGGCATGGCCGCGCGGGGCATTGATGTCACCGTGATCCATATCATGGGCCACCTCATGGAGCGCCAGCTTGACCCCGAGGCCGCAAGCCTCTTGCAGGCCTCGCTGGAAGCCAAGGGCATCGCCATCCTGTGCGACGCCCATTCCGAGGCGATCCTGGGCGAGGCAGGGCATGTGACGGGCCTCAAGCTGAAGGATGGCAGGGTGATCCCTTGCGATCTTTTATGCATGGCGGTGGGGATCAGGCCCGCGATCCAGCTTGCGAAAGAGGCGGGTCTGGCGACCGACAAAGGCATCATCGTCGATGATCAGCTTCGCACGTCTGACGCGGATATCTTTGCGCTCGGCGAATGCACCGAGCATCGCGGCGCGATCTTCGGGCTCGTAGCTCCGCTTTATGATCAAGCGGATGTGCTGGCCAAGACCCTTCGGGGGGAGCCCGCCACCTTCGTCCAGAAGAGCCTGAGTACAAAGCTCAAGGTGACTGGCTGTGATCTGTTCTCGGCAGGCGATTTCGCTGAGAGCGCGGAGCGCGAAAACATCCTTTATCGTGAGGACGGCATCTATAAGCGCCTCATCCTCGAAGAAGACCGGCTTATCGGCGCGGTGATGTATGGCGACACCGGCGACGGTGCTTGGTTTTTTGATCTCATCCAGTCTGGTCAAGCGGTCTCCGAGGTGCGCGATACGCTGATCTTTGGCGAAGCCTATGCCGGGAAAGCCGCGCTCCCGCGCTGCTCTTTGGCGGCATGATGGACGGCTCTCTCCCTTCGCTGCGCTCCACGTGCGCATATTGCGGCGTGGGGTGCGGGGTCACGCTGACGCCAGACGGGGCGGGCGGGCTCATCGTGCGCGGTGATGAAAGCCACCCGGCGAATTTTGGAAAGCTCTGCTCGAAGGGCTCGGCGCTGGGCGATACCGTGGGCACAGACCACCGGCTCAGATCGCCGCTCATCAAGGGCCAAGAAGCGACATGGGATCAAGCGCTTCAAACCGTCGCCGACCGCTTCCGCCAGACCATGGAAGAGCACGGGCCTGACGCTTGCGCCTTTTATGTCTCCGGTCAGCTCCTCACCGAAGATTATTACATCGCCAACAAGCTCATCAAAGGCTTCATCGGCACCGCCAATATCGATACGAATTCGCGGCTTTGCATGGCGTCCACGGTGGCCGGTCACAAACGCGCCTTCGGAACAGATACCGTGCCAGGCACCTATGAGGATTTCGACACGGCCGATCTTGTCGTGCTCGTTGGCTCAAATTTGGCCTGGTGCCATCCGATCCTGCACCAGCGGGTCCTCAAGGCGCGGCGCGAGCGCGGAACGAAGCTTGTCGTCATTGATCCGCGCCGCACGGCGAGCTGCGATGCGGCGGATCTCCACCTTCCACTCGCCCCTGGCTCGGATGTCGCGCTGTTCAATCGCCTCCTGGCGAGGATCGCCTCCGATGGCGCGGTCGATAGCGGATATCAGGCCTTTACCAACGGGCTTGAAGGAGCGGTTCACGCCGCCGCCAGCGACAATATAGACGCCACTGGCCTCGATCCGGCGCTGATCGAGGAATTCTGCGATTTATGGATCTCGACCGAACGGACTGTCACGGTCTTTTCCCAGGGCGTGAACCAATCGACGTCGGGCGCGGACAAGGTCAACGCTATCCTGAATTGCCATCTTGCCACCGGGCGTATCGGACGGCCGGGCATGGGGCCGCTTTCGGTCACGGGGCAACCCAATGCGATGGGGGGGCGCGAAGTGGGCGGGCTTGCCAACATGCTCGCCGCCCATCTTGATATCGAGAACCCAGAACATCGCGCGGCGGTCCAAAGCTTCTGGAACGCGCCCGAGATCCCGCAATCGCAGGGCCTCAAGGCCGTCGATATGTTTCGTGCTGTGGGCGAGGGCCGCATCAAGGCGCTCTGGGTGATCCATACCAACCCCGCCGTCAGCATGCCCGAGGCCGACGCCGTGCGTGATGCGATCGCCGGCTGTGATTTCGTCGCCGTCAGCGACATCACCGATCAGACCGATACCGCGCGCCTCGCCGATGTGCTTTTGCCCGCCGCCGCCTGGGCCGAGAAAAGCGGGACAGTCACCAATTCAGACCGGATCATCAGCCGCCAGCGCGCCGTATTGCCGCCTTTCGCGGGTGCCAAGCCCGATTGGGAGATCATCGCAGAGGTCGGTCAGCGCATGGGCTGGCAGGAGGCCTTTTCCTACACATCGGAGGCCGAGCTCTTTCGCGAGCATGCGGCCCTTTCCGGGATCGCCGGGGATTTCGGGCGCGATTTTGATATCTCCGCCTGGGCTGACCTGAGCGATGAAGCCTATTTCGCGCTCAAGCCCACGCGCTGGCCCGTGACCAAAGGCCGCCAAGGCGGGCGCTTTTTCGCGGATGGCAAGTTTTTCCATGCTGATGGCTGCGCCAAGCTGGTGCCGGTAAGCTGGAAACCACCGGCCTCGAAGCGCGCGCCGCGTTATCCGTTCACGTTCAACACCGGGCGCGTGAGGGACCAATGGCACACCATGACGAGAACCGGCTTGTCGCCGCGCCTCAGCGCGCATTTGGCGGAGCCGTTCCTTGATATCCACCCTGAGGATGCAGCTCGAAAGGGGATCGAGGCCGCCGATCTTGTTGAAGTGAAAAACCCCCATGGCACGGCCATTCTGCGCGCCCGGTTGACGCGCGATGTGACGCGCGGCCAGGTCTTCGCGCCCATGCATTGGACAGCCGAGACCGCGCCGTCCGGCCGCATCGATGCGCTCGTTGCCGCCGCCGTTGATCCGGTATCGGGACAGCCCGAGAGCAAGGCCTCGGTCGTGGCCCTCGAGAAGTTTGATGCCGCTTGGTATGGGTTCGCCGTGAGCGTTGAGCGGCCCCGCGCCAAAGCTGATTATTGGGCGCTTGCTCCGGTGGAAGCGGGCTTTCGCATCGAACTTGCGGGGCGTGCGCCCATCAGCGATTGGGAAGCAGAAGCGCGGCGCATGTTCAACTTGCCCGCCGCGCGCGTCACATCGCTCACTGATCCGGCGCGCGGCATGGCGCGGCTCGCCTTCCATCACGAAGGCCGCCTTTTGGCAGCTCTCTTTGTCGCGCGCGAACCTGTCGCCGTGATGCGCGATTATCTCGCGGCCCAGCCCGGCAAAGACGCCCGCGGAATTCTGACGGGGCGCACGCCCGCCGATGTGCCCGATCCTGGCCCAACGCTGTGTTCGTGTTTCAGCGTGGGCGTGAACACCATCGTCCGCGCCATCGAAGCCGATCACCTCGTTGATGTCGATGCCGTGGGGGCCGCTCTGCGCGCGGGGACGAACTGCGGCTCCTGCCGCCCTGAAATCAAAGCGCTTCTGACGAGTATCCGGCGCCCCCAAGCCGCCGAATAGAACAAGGAGAGAGCCGATGCATGCATTTCCGATGTTCATCAAGACGACGGGCCGACGGGTCGTGATCGTCGGGGGTGGTGAGCAAGCCGCGCAAAAAGCGCGCCTCATTCTCAAGACAGACGCCCAAATTGTCCTGGCCGCCCCGGCGCTTGATCCCGAGCTTTCCGCCCTGGTGGAAACGGACCGTGCCGAGCAGCATCGCGGGGCCATCGATGTCTCGCTCTTTGATGATGCGGCGATGGCCTTCATCGCCACCGGCTGCATCGGGATAGATGCGTCTATCCATGCCATTGCCCGCGCCGCCCGCTGCGCTGTCAATGTCGTCGACCAACCCGATCTCTGCGAGGTGACCACGCCCGCAATCGTGGATCGTGATCCGGTGGTGATCGCCATCGGCACAGAAGGGGCCGCGCCTGTCCTGGCGCGTCAGATCAAAACGAAGCTTGAAGAAGACCTCCCCCAGAGCCTTGGCGGGCTGGCCGCGCTCGCGGGGCGTTTGCGAGGCGCTGTCGCCCGGCATGTCGCGCGCCCGCAGCGGCGCGATTTTTGGCGCTGGGTCTTCGCGGAGACGCCGCGCCAGCCTTGGGAGAAAGGCGCAGAGCACCATGCGTCGCAGGCGATCAAGCGTGCGATCTCATCGGGTGGCGCGCCAAAGGGAACCGATAAAGGGGCCATCGCCGTCGTGGGGGCAGGGCCCGGCGCGCGCGATCTGCTGACATTGCGCGCGGTCCAACGTCTTCAGGAAGCCGATGTGATTTTTTATGACGGCAAGGCGGGCGAAGACGCGCTTGAGCTTGCGCGCCGTGACGCCGAACGCATCTATGTCGGCCCCGTTCCGGGCGCCCATGCCTGGCCGCGGCAAGCCATTCGCGCGCGGATCCTGGCCGAGGCGCGGCGGGGCTGCCGCGTTGTGACGTTGAGCACGGGTGACGCGACCGAAACCGCCAGCGCATTCGCCCTAGAAGACGAGGCGCGTGCCGATGGTCTCTCGGTTGAAATCGTGCCTGGCATTGTCACTCTTTCTTGCCAGTCTCGCGCGTCTTCCTCTAGCGTGGCCGCCACGGGCGCGGCAGGGGGCGAAGACTATTGGCAGGAAGCGAAAAGCGGATAGGCCCGGCGCGCGACGCCCTAGAAATCTCCACGCAATATGTGGAAGGCCAGTCTCTTGAAAGGCCGCGGAAGACCCCGCTCAGCGCTTACGATGTCTGGAACCTGCGGACCGAAGGCGACTGGCTGAGGTTTGAGGGCCGCTTGCCGGGCGCTGACGGCCCGCGCGGCTACCGCCTCAAGGACCCTGGCCCGATCATCGCTGACAGCCACCCGACGCTCGTGGGCATTTTTGAGTTGGGCGGTCAACCTGTCGCGCAGGCCACGCCCGGCGGGTCAGCTTTTCCCTACCATGTATTTTGCGCCGATGATGATATCGGCCCGGTGGGTATGGCGGGCCTTGAAGACGCCCCGAAGAGCGCGGGCCTTGCACCCATGCGAGAGCGCACAATCGCGGCGCTCGTCGCGGAGACACTTTTGGCCTGGCAGTACCAGGACAGCGCCGTTCTTCCGCTCTTTTATGTCCGCTCCGAGAGTGAAAGCATCGCCAAGGCCGCCGATCTCAGCACCGGCAAGGCGCTCGCGAACCTTGGGCGGGCGGTCGAGAACTGGCTTGCCGCCGCGCGCGCGAACGAATGCGCTGCCGAACTGTCAGCGATCATCGTGGATTTCGCGGGCGATGATCTTTCCAGCAGCGCCGATGAATATGCCAATGCGAGCCGCGCGGTTTTTGATGCTTTGCAAAGGCAGGCATTGGGCGACCGGCTCGCTCGCGCGCCGCGTCTTCTGACGATTTTCGAGAGTGGCGCGCATTACCCCGTGCGCGAGGTGATCATCGAGGGACAAACCGAGCTCGCTCTCTTTCCGGGCGCCCATGACCTCATCTTCGCCGCGCCGGGTTACATGTTCGCGCTCGATGTCGAAGGCGAAGGCTGGCTCAGCGAAAAAGGGCGCCTACACAAAGCTGAAATGCTTGCCGCCGCGCTGACATACGCGCCGCGCGCAGCCAACCACGCCGCGGCCCAACCGCCGAGCGAAACCTGGCACTGCCCGATGCCCGTTCTCGCCGATTGGAAAAACGGGGCCATCGAGGTGACCTGCCGCGCGATAGGCGAGCTTGTCCTCGACAGGAGCGATCCGTTCGCGGCGGGGGAAGGCCTGGGTTTCAAGATACTGACAGATGATGGCGCGCTGCCCGTCGCAGACGTTGAGATATCGAGCCGCGACAAGCGGGCGCTTCG
>JBCCTH010000126.1:0-8273 GCA_039198835.1 Pseudomonadota bacterium
ACCAAGGCCGAGGCCCAGGTGGACGACCCCAACTCGCTACGCCGGACCGGCAACCGCTTTGACACGCGCTATGTGCGCTGCGACCGGCCCACGGTGATCACGGGTGGTGAGCTGTCGCTCGACATGCTCGACCTCGTCTACAACCCTACCGCGCGGACCTATCAGGCCCCGCTTCAGCTCAAATCGACGGGCGGTATCTTCATCGTCGACGATCTGGGCCGCCAGGAAGAGCCGCCGCAAAAGCTCGTCAACCGATGGATCGTGCCGCTCGAAGAAAGCCGCGACATTCTCGCTCTGCAATCGGGCGAGAAGTTTGAAGTGCCCTTTGACACGCTGGTCATCTTCTCCACCAATTTTCACCCCAATGAGATCTTCGACAAAGCGGCGCTGCGCCGGATCTTTTACAAGATCAAAATCGACGGCCCCAACCAAGAAGACTTTCTGCGCATCTTCGCGCTTGTGGCGCAAAAGAAGGGGATGCCGCTCGATGAAGAGGCGCTGATCTATCTTCTGGGCGAAAAATACCCGGAAATCGACCACGTCTATGCCAATTATCAGCCGGTATTTCTCATCGATCAGATGATCTCGATCTGCGAGTTTGAAGGGATCCCCTATCAGATGCGCCCCGACCTCATCGATCGCGCCTGGGCAAACATGTTTGTACGGGCCGAAAAGATCACGCATTGAAGCTGCCGCTGCGTCAAGACTTGCGGTTGCTGTGACTGCGCCGGGGGGCTACATGTCGCTGCGATGCTCAGTTTTTCTCTCGCAGAGGCTCGCCAGCTCTGGATTTCGCGTGTCACCGACCGCGGCAACATCCTGATCTGGATTATCGCTTCATTGGCCTTTTCCGTGGCCGGGCCCTTTGGTGCCTATGATTATGAGGCGTGGCGTTTCGCGCCCGCGTGGTTTGTGATCGTGGGCGTGTCGCTCTTGATCGCCAGCGTGATCATGACGCTGCGCGAGGTTGCTTTCGCGGATGCCTCACCGATGCGGGCGGAGGCGATATCCTGCACGGTTTTCGCGGCGACATTCGGCCCGCTCCTGCGCGTGATCCTGGGGGTCGCGACCGGTGACGAGACAGCGCCACTTTCACTCGTCGCCTGCATTTTTTCGGCGTTTGTTGTTGCTGTTCCGATCTCTGCGTTGCGTTTGGGGGTGGGGATACCGGGCGCGCCGCCTTCCGCCGAGCGCCCGACGGCGGGCCCCCGCCTTTTGGCGCGGTTGGGCGGCGACGAGGGCCCGGTTCTGCGCATTTCGGGGAAGGACCATTTTGTCGAAGTCGTCACCGCGCAAGACACGCATAGCTTGCGGATGCGTCTTGCCGATGCAGTGGCGGAGATGGATGCGGTAGACGGCTTTTTCACCCACCGCTCCCATTGGGTGGCCCGTGCGGCGATCCGCGATGTGGAGCGCGCCGGCGCGCGGCATTTCATCGTGAGTGAAGATGAAGAGCGTATCCCTGTCAGCCGCCCGAACTTGCCCAAGCTCGAGGAAGCTGGCCTCGTCTGACGCGCCGCCCTTCAGGGGCGCGGCATGGGGATCACATGGGCCTGTTTGCCGGTCATGACCGCGCGCGCCTCGCGGCGCATGATCGCCTGCAAAGCCGCATCATCTGATCTCAGGCCGCCGGTATAGGTGCCGTAGGCGGGCAGGATCACGCGGTCACTGTCATAAAGAAAACAAGGGCGCGAGATCAGCCTGCCGCGCGCTTGCAGGCGCGCCTTGGGGTGATAATGGCCGCTGACTTCTCCGGATTGGCCCGGTTTTGCGATGTGTCGGAAGGTGAGCGGCGGGGTGGGCAGCTCGGCGAGATGCGTGCCGCCAAAATCGACCGGACCGGGATCATGGTTGCCTTCGATCCAGACCCACCGCCGCCCGGCCTGGAGCCGCGCGAGCCAGAGGCGTTCATCTTCATCGAGGCTCTCGGCGGCGGCGAGATCATCGAAGCTGTCGCCGAGACAGATGACAGTCTTTGCCCCGGTGGCGGCGATATCGGTTTCGAGGCGTGAGAGCGTGTCGCGCGTCTCATAGGGCGGGAGCATTGTGCCCGCCCGCCTTGCCACGCGATCTGACTTGCCGAAATGCAGATCGGAGACAACCAGCATGCGCTGCTCGGCCCACCAAAGCGCGCCCGTGGCCCGCGCGGTAAGTTGCGCGCCCGCGAGTGTGAAAGCGTGCTCGTTCATGATGTGTTCTTTGCGCGTCTCGCGCCGCGAGGCAAGCCTTTGTTAACCATGCAAGAAGCGCCCTACGTACGTTTTAGGGCCGATCAGGGCTTTGAAGAAGGCGCTCTATTTGCAGCGCAAGAGGCCCCGGGTCGGGCCCGGTGCTGCGACCCGCGCCGCCTCGGGCAACGCCGTGCCTCCGCGCGAGGGGACCTCGCACGACCAGAAACGCTCATAATGGGGTAGGAGATACGCGGGCCCGCGTGGGCGACCGGTTCGATCCTTCATCGAGGCCCCGGCTGCTCTCTACCTTCATCAGGTGGTCTCTGAGCCGGATCATCTTTGGTCTTTCGCGGGGGTGTCAGCCCCGCAGCGCGCGCTGAGGCTTTTAGGAAGCGCGCGTTAGCGGGCCATGAACACGCCGTGCGCACCGCGGTCTATCGGGCCAAGCCGGAGGTCTCGGAGCGCGGTCCGGGGCTGCGACGGGCCATAACCGCGCGCCATCGCCCCGGATCCGCCGGGCGAAGAGCATTCCACCCTAGAACGGGACCGCCCAGCGCTTTGCCTTGGATTTTTCATTGGGTTTGTCGATCTCTGAAAGGCCCGCCGTTTCCATCAGCCGCTCTGCCTCTTCGGCCATCAAGCGCTCATCGGCGAGCCCTTTGACGGGCACACGCCCCGCTTCGAGAAAGAGCGGCGCCGCAAGCGGGGTGACGCGCTTGAGCACCTTGTGGTCGATGCGCGCGCCCACGCGCTCGAGCATCTCTTCGATGCGGCCAAAATCGACGAGCCCGCGCGTGGCCTCCTCTCGCGTGATCTGCATCAGCACGTGGTCGGGATCGTATTTGAGCAACGTGTCATAGAGGATATCAGAGCTAAACGTCGCCTGCCGCCCGGATTTTCGCGATTGCGGCGTATTGCGTTCGATGAGGCCCGCGATGTTGGCTGAGGCCTTGAATGTCCGCTTCATGACCGCGTTGCCCGCGAGCCAGGTCTCGAGCCCTTCGACAAGCCCCTGGCGCGAGAAAAGCGGCGCGGGATTGCGCACTGTGTCAAGCGACCAGATCAGCGTGGCATAATCCGTGGCCACGAACCCCATCGGTCCGAGGCCGGCCTCTTCCATCCGCTGCGTGACAAGAAGGCCCAGGGTCTGCATGGCGTTGCGCCCGGCAAACCCGTAAACCACGGTCTGCGCGCGCCCGTCATGGGGAAAGCTCTCCACCAGGAGGCGATCAGCCTCCGGAAGCTTCGACACCTGGCGCTGAAGCTTGAGCCAATCGCGCGTGTGCTCCGGCAATTCTGGCCAGTCCTCCTCCTGAAACATGCGCAGAATACGGTGCGTGAGGCGCGTGGAGGTGGCGAATTTGGTGCCCAGAAAGGTGGCGATCTTGGGCTTGTCTGAGGCGCGGCGCGTGACCTCGACGGTCATCTCCCTGAGCCCTTCATAGCGCACGATCTGGCCGCCGATCAGAAAGGTATCGCCGGGCGTCAGCGTCGCGGCGAAGCCCTCTTCCACTTCGCCGAGCGGCTTGCCGCCCGCGCGGTTCTTGAGCCTGACCTTGAGCGTGTCGGTATCCTGGATTGTGCCGATATTCATGCGGATGCGCTGCGCCGCGCGCGGGTCTCTGAGCTGCCACTTTCCATCCGGGCGCTGCATGAGCCTTTGCCAGCGATCATAGGCGCGCAACGCGTATCCGCCCGTGGCGCAGAAATCGAGACAGGCTTCGAACTCTTCCCAGGCCAGATCGGCGAAGGCCCCGGCCCCGCGCACCTGATCATAAAGCGCGACGTCATCGAAAGGGCCCGCGCAGGCGGCGATCAGGATATGCTGGCAAAGCACATCGCGCGGGCCCCGGCCGCGCCCGTCTCCGTCAAGATCATGGGCCTCAACGGCGCGAAGCGCTGCGATGCATTCAACCACTTCGAAGCGGTTGGCGGGCACGAGAAGCGCCTTTGAGGGCGCATTATATCGGTGATTGGCACGGCCAATCCGCTGCACCAGGCGCTTCACATTCTTGGGCGCGCCGACCTGGATCACCAGATCAACATCGCCCCAATCGATGCCAAGATCGAGCGAGCCGGTACAAACGATGGCCCGGAGCGCGCCTTCGACCATCGCCGCTTCCACCCGCTGCCTTTGCTCTTTGGCCAGCGAGCCGTGGTGAATGCCGATGGGCAGGGCCTCTTCATTGGCAAGCCAAAGGTGATGAAAGAAGAGCTCCGCCTGGGCGCGTGTATTGTGAAAGATCAAGGTGATTTTGTGCTGTTTGACCTCCTCAAGGATCGCGGGGATCGCATATTTGCCGCCGCCGCCCGCCCAAGGGGGCAACTCTTGGGTTTCCAGCATCTGGATGTCGGGCGGCGGGCCAGGATCGGCCGCGAGGATCTCGCAAGGCTCAGGGTGCTTTGCCATGAGCCGCGCGATATCTTCGGGGTCTTCGACCGTCGCCGAGAGCCCCACGCGGCGGATACCCGGGCAGATCGCTTCAAGGGCTGCGAGCGCTAGCATGAGCTGATCGCCGCGCTTTGATTCCGAGAGCGCATGAATTTCGTCGATAATGACGCGCTTAACGCCAGAAAACATGCGCGGGGCATCTTCATACGACGTCAGAAGCGCCAGCGATTCAGGCGTTGTCAGCAGAATATGGGGCGGGTCGACGCGCTGGCGTTTCTTTTGCGTGGCACTGGTATCGCCGGTGCGATCCTCGATGCGAATATCGAGCCCGATCTCTTCGACAGGTTTGCGCAGGTTGCGCCTGATATCCGCCGCGAGCGCTTTGAGGGGCGAGACATAGAGCGTGTGAAGCCCGTCGCGGGGCGTGCGGGCAAGATCGGCGAGCGTGGGCAAAAAGCCCGCCAATGTCTTTCCGCCGCCCGTGGGGGCGATCAGAAGCGTGGCGGGGGCATCTGCGCGGTCGAGCATGGCGCGCTGATGCGGATGGGGCGACCAGCCCTTGCGCGCAAACCAGGCTTCGATCTTTTCGGGCAACTCCATGGCCTGGAGATAGGGCACCAAGAGTTTTCAAAAACTCTTGGCAAATCTTTTTCAAAAAGATTTGCGCGCGCCTCGGGCGTTCATGCCGTGAGGCCTTCGGGCTCGGCCAGGCCATGGGCCCGGCAACATGCCGTGAGCGTATTGGCCAAAAGACACGCGATCGTCATCGGCCCGACACCCCCGGGAACAGGGGTTATCGCCGCCGCGACCGCGCTTGCCTCGCCATAGGCGACATCGCCCAGAAGCCGGGTTTTCCCCGGCTTGACGGGGTGGGGTATGCGCGTGATGCCGACATCGATCACCGTCGCGCCCGGCTTGACCCAATCACCCTTCACCATCTCTGCCCGGCCCACGGCCGCCACGAGGATATCGGCCCGGCGGCACACCGCGGCGAGATCCTGCGTGCGCGAATGCGCGATCGTGACGGTGCAATTCTCCTGCAAGAGAAGCTGGGCCATAGGCTTTCCAAAAAGGTTCGAGCGCCCCACCACGACCGCCTCAAGGCCCGACATGGACCCAAGCTGATCGCGCAAAAGCATCAGACACCCGAGCGGCGTGCAGGAGACGAGGCCTTTCTCACCGCTGGCCAAAAGCCCGGCATTCACGACGCTGAGCCCGTCGACATCCTTCGCCGGATCGATCCGCGCCACCACGCGCCGTTCCACCAGATGCCCGGGCACCGGGAACTGGCACAAAATACCATGAACCTTCGGATCGGCGTTCAAGTCATCTATCAGCGCGAAGAGCTCTTCTTCCGTGGCATCGACTTTCAGCCTGTGCTCGAAGGACGCCATGCCGACTTCCACGGTCTGTTTGTGCTTGGCGGCGACATAGACTTCACTCGCCGGATCTTCTCCCACGAGAATGACTGCGAGGCCCGGGGTGATCCCCTGCTCTTCTTTCAGACGCGTCACATGCCCGGCCACTTTCTCTCGCACGCGTGCGGCGAAGGCTTTCCCATCGATGATTGTCGCGCTCATGCGTCCACTTCCTCTGCGTATTCACTGACCGTGATGACAATTTCGGTGCGGACCGATTTCGCGATGAAACAGGCCCCATGCGCCTCACCATGAAGCGCGCGCTCTTCGGCTTTTGTCGGCGCGTTTCCCGTCCAGATCGTGAAAGGGGTCAGATCCACGCGCGCGACCCAGAGCCCGCCATCCTCGGCCTTTTCCATGTGCCCCACCGCATGGTCGGTGTAGCTTTCCGGCGTGAACCCGGCCCGCCGCGCGAAATCGAGGAACCAGAGCATATGGCACGAAGACAGCGCGGCCACATAGGCCTCTTCGGGGTCAACGGCCTCGGGCTGCGAATAGGGGGTGGGCACGATATCGGGCGAGGCAGAGGCCGGAACCCGCGCGCCGCCGTCGAAATACCAGGTATGTCCGCGGCTATACTCGCCTGAAGAAAAATCGCCCGACGCTTCCCAGTAGATTTCAGCGATATGGGTCAAGGTCTTGCCTCCAAATGTGTTTCGATGGCCGCCATTGCCGCGCTGAGCCCGCGCAAAGGCACGCGGGCGCGCGCCTCCCAGCGCGCGGCACCGCTCCGCGCTTCATAGCCGATCTCGAGAAAACGGCCCGCGCGCATGGCGTCGATGATCGCGTCAACATTTGCGCCCTCGGTGAGGGTTATGGTTTCAGCGACATTGCGCACAGCGCGCTCGCCCGGCACCCACGCGCCCGCCTGAAGCGCGATCTCCTCGCGCGCGAACCGAAACGTCACGCGCTCAAGATCGCGTTCCGGCATATCGCGCTGCATGAGCTCTATGTGCCAACCGGTGTCACCGCGCTTCAGGCTCACACGCTGATCAAAGAACGCATCAGAGCCGGGCGCCGCCTGGGCGCGAACGGCCCGGCACGCGCCGCGGCCCTTTTCCGCGCACACGACGAGCCAATCCTGATGGAAGGCGCGCAGCTCGCCGAACGGGTGCTGAAACCAGTCAGATGCCGCAAGGGGGGCCGAGGTCAGCGCGCCAAGCGCGAGACCCGCCAAAGCGCGGCGAAAGGGGCTTATCCCGGGTCGGCGAGCGGGCGCCTTTGACGCCCATGGCGTCAAACAGAGCGCCCGGCGACCCATCTTAGAAGAGCCCTTCGATCTGGCCCGCATCGTTGAGGCGGATCATTTCCGCCGAGGGCACGCGCGGCAGCCCCGGCATGGTCATGATCTCGCCGCAGACCACGACGACAAACCCCGCCCCCGCCGAAAGCCGCACCTCGCGCACCGGCACGGAATGGCCCGTCGGCGCGCCGCGCAGATTTGGATCGGTGGAGAAAGAATACTGGGTCTTGGCCATACAGACCGGCAGGTCGCCATAGCCCTGATCCTCCCAAAGCTTGAGCTGATCGCGGATCTTTTGATCCATCAGCGCTTCATCGGCGCGGTAGATGCGCTTGGCAATCGTCTGGATTTTCGTCGCCAGCGGCATGTCATCGGGATAGATCGGCGCGAAATTCGCCACGCCCGCATCGGCAAGCTCTGCCACCTTGCGCGCCAGTTCCGCCGAGCCTTCGGAACCCAGCTCCCAATGGCGGCTCAGCACGGCCTCCGCGCCCTGCTCGGCCACATAGGTCTGCACCGCCTCGATCTCGGCGTCGGTATCGGTGACGAAATGATTGATCGCCACCACCACCGGCACGCCGAAACTCTTCAGGTTCTCGATGTGACGTCCAAGATTGGGGCAGCCCGCCTTCACAGCCTCGACATTCTCCGCGCCGAGATCGGCCTTGGCGACACCGCCGTTCATCTTCATGGCGCGCACGGTTGCGACGCAGACCACCGCAGCGGGCGCGAGCCCGGCCTTGCGGCATTTGATATTCATGAATTTCTCAGCGCCAAGATCAGCGCCGAAGCCCGCCTCTGTCACCACGTAATCGGCAAGCTTGAGCGCCGTCGTCGTGGCGATGACCGAGTTGCAGCCATGGGCGATATTGGCGAAGGGGCCGCCATGGACAAAGGCAGGGTTGTTTTCCAGCGTCTGCACGAGATTGGGCTGCATCGCGTCTTTCAAGAGCACGGTCATCGCGCCATCGGCCTTGATATCACGGCAGAATACAGGCGAGCGGTCGCGCCGATAGGCCACGATCATATTGCCCAGCCGCTCTTGCAGA
>JBCCTH010000127.1:0-8230 GCA_039198835.1 Pseudomonadota bacterium
AATGAAGGGCTCGTAGATGTGCTTCCAGAACGGGCGCGGATGGATGAACATCTTGTAATAGAAACCCGCCGGCAAAAACCGGGCGAGCTTGGCATTGATCGCGCCGACGTCAAACTCAAGGGATGGAAAGTGGTTTTGGCTGGTCGCGGAAAGCCCCTCGAAAAGCTCGGTCACCGTCCCGCGCGCATTGGGTTCAAACGCGCCTTCCGCGCCCAGATTGAAAAGCGCGTTGGGCTCTGAGGCATCCGACGTCACGACAGAGCGCGGCCGGTGATACTTAAAAGAGCGGCCCATGAGCATCTGATCATTGGCCAAGAGCGCGGAGGCGAGCGTATCGCCCGCAAACCCTTTGAGCCTCCGACCGTTGAAAGAAAAAGACATCGGCGCGCTGCGATCGATCAATCGCCCGCCCGATGACACCCGCGCGCTCATGCGAAAAACCTCCAGGTCCAGCCTTTCCGGCGCCCGCTTATCGCGTCTTTGATCTCTTTGGGAGGCTCCGTCAGCTGGGCTGAATAGGTCCCGAAGACCTCATTGGTCGTGGTGCAGCGCGCTGCGTGAAACCACTTTCCGCAGCCCGAGCTACACCGCCAGCGCTCGAAATGGACACCTTTCGGGTTTTCACGCTGAAAAAGGTAATCCTCGAAATCAGCATCGCTCGATCCCGGGCCATATCTCTTGAGGTGAGCTTCGCCGCCTGCTGAAAGCTCGGTTTCGTCTTTGGCTTCCCCGCAATAGGGGCATTCAAGGATCAGCATGGCGCGCCCCCAGACGCGCCGCGCGCCCCTGATTTAGAAGAAGTAGATCTGCTCAGGCGGCTCGCTTTCAGAGCCAAACCCTTCCCCGGTAAAGATGACCGTTCCGAGCGCCATGGCCACCACACCGATAAAAGCGCCAGCGCCGATCCCAGCCAAAGCGGGAATTGATCTTTTGATAAACGCAGCCATGGTGAGCCCTCCTCTTCCTGAGAAAGAGGTAGGGAGAGGCGGGCCGCGGTCAAGCGCTGGGAGCAGGTCAATGGGCCACCCCCGCCGCCACAGATTCGTCAATAAAGCGGCCCTCTCGAAAGCGTTCGAGACCGAACTCAGCAGTGAGCGGCGAATGCCCCGTGGCCATCAGTTCAGCAAAGCCCCAGCCCGAGCCCGGGATCGCCTTGAACCCGCCCGTGCCCCAACCGCAGTTGATGAAGCAATTCTCCACCGGCGTCTTCGACAGGATCGGCGATCGGTCGCCCGTCATATCCACGATCCCGCCCCACCAACGCAGCATCTTCAACCGCGAGATCATAGGGAAGGTTTCAATCAGCGCGCGAACGGTTTCCTCCACATGGTGGAATGATCCGCGCTGAGTATAATTGTTATAGCCGTCCGCACCGCCGCCGATCACCATCTCGCCCTTGTCGGACTGGCTCATATAGCCGTGGACTGTATTGGCCATGACAACGACATCCATGCACGGCTTGATCGGCTCGCTCACCAGAGCCTGAAGCGCCACCGATTCAACCGGCAGCCGGAACCCCGCCATATCCGCCAGCACCCCGGAATGACCGGCCACGACGATCCCGAGCTTTTTACAGCCGACATGGCCCTTGCTCGTTTCCACTCCCGTGACAGCGCCGCCTTCGCGGGTGACCCCGGTCACCTCGCATTTCTGGATGATATCCATGCCCATGTCAGAGCAGGCCCGCGCATAGCCCCAGGCGACGGCATCATGGCGCGCTGTGCCGCCGCGCGGCTGCCAGAGCGCGCCGAGCACCGGGTATCGCGGGCCATCGAGCGAGATGATCGGGCACAGCTCCTTGACGCGGCGCGGCCCGATATATTCGGTCGCCACGCCTTGCAGCGCGTTGGCATGGGCGGTGCGCTGATACCCTCTGATCTCATGCTCTGTCTGCGCCAGCATCATCACGCCGCGCGGCGAAAACATGACGTTGTAATTGAGATCCTGGCTTAAATCCTCGTAGAGCCCCCGCGCCTTTTCATAGATCGCCGCCGAAGGGTCTTGAAGGTAATTTGAGCGAATGATCGTCGTATTGCGGCCCGTATTGCCGCCGCCCAGCCAGCCCTTCTCGATGACGGCCACATTCTTGATGCCGTGATTTTTGCCGAGATAATAAGCGGTCGCGAGCCCATGTCCGCCAGCGCCCACGATAATGACGTCGTAAGATTTCTTCAGCTCAGGCGATCTCCAAGCGCGCTCCCATCCGCTATGAAAGCGGAACGCTTCTCGCGCGATTGCGAAGGCGGAATAGCGCTTCATGGGGTCCCCTCTGTCACCGCCGCATGATTTAGCTTTTTCGGGCGCATGACCATGACTAAGAACGCCGCCTCAAGGAGTGGATGCGACATGGCGGCACCCTTCCGCAAACCCGGCTGGTGCCCTATCTCTCCCCCAGGGGAATTTGAGGTGGCGCGGTGATCATTTTCTGGGCGGCAGCGATATCCTTGACGGTGTTTGTCGTCGCGGTGCTGGTGCGCACAGCCTTCAGCGCGCCCCGATCAGAGCCTGAGGCGGCGAAGGATATCGAGATTTACAAGGCGCAGTTGCGCGAGGTCGAACGAGATGTCGAGCGCGGCGTGGTATCTGCGGCCGATGCCGAGGCGTTGCGCACTGAAATCGCGCGCAGGCTCCTGGCCGCCGATGCCGCCGCACAAGGCCAGGAGGCGCGCGCAAAAGGCGGCACGCCGCCAGTGGCCACGCTCCTCGCGGCGCTCACCGTCGCAGGCATCACTCTGGGCACCTATCTGGCAATTGGCGCCCCCGGCTATGGCGATATGCCTCTCGCGGCGCGGCTCGAAAGCTATGAGATGCGCGCCGAAACGAGCC
Source organism: Pseudomonadota bacterium (assembly GCA_039198835.1). Taxonomy (GTDB): domain Bacteria; phylum Pseudomonadota; class Alphaproteobacteria; order Rhodobacterales; family Rhodobacteraceae; genus Shimia_B. Next base: position 2,827 of record JBCCTH010000127.1, read on the forward strand.
GCTCGCAGGCCGAGGCGCAGGCGGCCTATCTCGCCAGCCGGCCGCCCGCCGCCGAGCCCGCGCCGCGCGACGCCGCGCTCATGGCGCAAATGCGCGCGGTCATGGCCGAGCGGCCCGATGATACGCGCGGCCTGGCCATCTTGGCGCGCAACGAGGCGGCATTGGGCAATTACGCGGCCGCCATCACCGCTCAAGAGCAGCTTATCGCGGTCTTGGACGCGGCGGCCGGCGCGCCGCACTATCGAGATCTCGCCGAGATCATGATCCTTGCGGCTGGCGGTTATGTTTCGCCCGAGGCCGAAGCCGCATTGCGCCGCGCGCTCACCGCCGATCCAACAGATGGGTCCGCGCGCTATTATCTGGGCCTCATGCACAGCCAGTTCGGCCGCGTTGATCGCACCTTCGCGCTCTGGGCCCCGCTCCTTGAAGAGAGCCCGGCCAATGCGCCATGGGTACCGTTTATTCGTCAGCAATTGCCCACAATCGCTGAGTTGGCGGGGGTGCGTTATGTGCTCCCCGAAGGCCGCGGCCCCTCTGAGGCCGATATCGCCGCAGCAGCCGAGATGAGCGCGGAAGATCGGGCCGACATGATCGCGGGCATGGTTGAGGGGCTCGCGCAGCGTCTGGCCACGCAAGGCGGCCCGCCAGAAGACTGGGCACGCCTCATCGCCGCGCAAGCGGTGCTCGGCAATCAGGAGACCGCGCAGGCGATCCTCGAAGAAGCGCGTCTGGTCTTCGCCGACCGCGCGGATGCGCTCAATCTCTTTCAACGCACCGCCATCGAACAAGACCTGCGATGATTTACGACGACATCGCGGAGTTCTCCGCCAGCTTGCGCGCGATGCAGCCTGTGATGGGTCTTGATCTCGGCACCCAGACCATCGGCGTGGCGCTGTCAGACAGGCTTTTGACGGTCGCCACCCCGCTTTCGACCATCCGGCGCAAAAAGTTCACCCGCGATGCCGAAGCGCTCTTGGCGCTCGTGGAAGCGCGCGAGGCGCAAGGGCTCATCATCGGGCTGCCGCGCAACATGGATGGCAGCGAAGGCCCGCGCTGCCAGGCGACGCGCGCTTTCGCGCGCAACCTGGGCGCCATGACCCAAGCCCCGATCACCTTTTGGGATGAGCGCCTGTCGACCGTCGCCGCCGAGCGCGCGCTTCTTGAAGCGGACACGACACGCAAACGTCGCGCGCAGGTGATTGATCATGTGGCGGCTGCGTTTATCTTGCAGGGAGCGCTGGATCGGATCGCGCATATTGGAGGCACGGGACCATGACACAAGATGCCGAACGAGCGGAGATGAGCGATGCGATCTGGCAACGCGACGAGCCGCAAAGCCCTTGCGTCAAACTCTGTTCGATCCATCCGGTCGAACGGATCTGCGTGGGGTGTCTGAGATCGCTTGAGGAAATCGGCGTTTGGTCCGCGCTGAGCCCCGACGAACAACGCAGGATCATCGCCGAGTTGCCAGAGCGCGCGCCACGCCTCGCCAAAAGGCGCGGCACGCGGCGCGCGCGCCGCGCTGGCGCTTAGCGCGGTCGCCTGAGCCAGTTAGCTCCGGAATTAGACCCCGGGAAAGCCGGCCGGAAATAAGCGATAACGCGCCCCTCGGGCGCGGCTTGCGCTCCATCTTCCCAGGGGGCAACGCCATGGAGCGCAAGGGGATCAATGACATAAGCCGCCCCCGGTCGCGCAGAAATGGGCACCCGCCGACAGGTTTCAAAAACGCGGCGGCGCGCGGCCTGATAGACCTCTGTGAGATCGTGATCGGGCCACACGTCCATCGGGATCGCCTTGAGCGCCTCTGAGAAGGCCTCGGCCATGATAAGGTGGCTCCCCTCCCAGATGACCATCGGGCTCGCGCCTTCCCCGGCTTCCGTGAGCGGGATGCCTAGCACGAAGGAGGCTGGCTCTTTCATCATCCGGCGGCGGGCCGTGCCGACAGGCAAAAGCCCGTCAACATGGGCCGCGTCTCGCTTTCGGCGAAAGGCATGGGCGGCGTCGCCTTCCTGCGCTTCCTGTCTGGGATAGCCGGGATAAACGATCGAGATCTGGCCACGATCCCAGTCTATGGGCGCGCTATGCAAGGCCGCGCAAAACTCAACCGCCGCGCCCGCCAGCGGCGGCCCGCCAGCGAGCGCGCCCTGCGCGTCATTGGGCAAGATATTGACCCCGGCAAACCAGGTCGCGCCATGGCGCAGCCAGGCGGCGCGCGCCTCAGGGTCACGCCCAAGTGCCAGCGCCACCGGAAGCGCCGCCTTGCGCCATGCATCAAGCCCCGCCTCTTCAAAGATCTGCCAGCCGCATTCGGCAAAACCGCTCACGCCGCGATGACCTCGCGGATCATGTTGAGCGCGACGAGGGTGAGGAAGGCGCCAAAAACCCGCTTGAGCCTGTGGGCGGGAAGCGCATGGGCCAACGCGGCCCCCCAAGGTGCGGTGAGGATCGTCATCGGCACGATGATCGCGAAGCCCACGAGATTGATCGCGCCAAAAGTCAGCGGCGGGAGCGGCCCTTCGACCGAGACAAAGAGAAAGCCCACAATTGCGGGCAGCGCGATCGCAAGCCCAAAGCCCGCCGCCGTCGCAACCGCCCTGTGGATCGGGATCGCAAAGAGCGTCATCACGGGGACGCCAAAAGACCCCCCGCCGATCCCCATCAAGACCGAAAGCAACCCCATCAAAGACGCCATCGCCCGGCCAAACCACCCCATCGGCAGCGTGTCTCCTAAGCGCCAACTGCTCTGTCCCAACGCCATGTAAAGCCCCACGATGATCGCCAGCCCTCCAAAGATAAGTTGGAGCGCAGCGGTGCTCAGCGATGAGGCCACAGCCACACCAAGAGCCGCGCCCACCGCGAGCGCGGGCGCCCAGGCGCGCAAAATCTCCCAATCCACGGCGCCCTTGGCATGGTGCGCCAAGACCGAGCGCAGCGAGGTCACTGCCACAGTGGCAAGCGAGGTGGCCACGCAAAGCTGCATGACCTCCGGTCCGTCAAACCCGGTCGCGCGAAACGCATAAAGGAAGGCGGGCACGAGAATAATGCCGCCGCCCACGCCCAGCAAACCGGCCAGAACGCCTGCGAAGCCGCCGATCATCAGAAGAAGCGCAGCGATGGGCACAAGAAGAGAGATGTCCAAAAAAATGGCCTCATAGGTGGAGCGGTGCAGCTTGCGCACGTCTTTTGGCCTTTGGGGCGCGAATGTCCAGATCAGGCAGCCCGCTCGGCCTCCGCCAAGACCGCGTCGCGCGCGACAGCGAGGAGATCGATCCCGGCCCCCGGCTGCGTCGAGCCTTCTGACAGGATGCGCCGCCAGGCCCGCGCACCCGGTTGACCGGCGAAAAGGCCCAACATGTGGCGCGTCACCTGATGCAGGCTGCCACCGCGCGCCAGATGGGCCGCGATATAAGGCTCCATGGCCGCGATGACCTCGCCGCGCGACGCGACCGGGTTCGGCAGGCCGTAAAGCGCGCGGTCGGCATCCGCCAGGATATCAAAGGGCCGGTGATAAGCCGCCCGGCCGATCATCGCGCCATGCACGCCAAGGTCGCGCGCCGCGCGCACATCATCGAGGCTTTCCAAACCGCCATTGAGCGCGATGGGCAGCGCGGGAAACGCTTTGACCATCTCGCCCACCAACCCGTAATCGAGCGGCGGGATCTCGCGGTTCTCCTTCGGAGAGAGCCCTTTGAGCCAGGCCTTGCGCGCGTGAATGGTGACCTGCGCTGCACCCGCGTCCGCCACCGCGCTCAGGAATGTCGGCAAGGCTTCATAGGGGTCCTGATCATCGACCCCGATCCGGCATTTCACCGTCACAGGAACTTTCACAACCGCACTCATCGCCGCGACACAATCGGCAACGCGCCCGGGGTCCTTCATCAAAACGGCCCCGAATGTCCCTGATTGCACCCGGTCCGACGGGCAGCCGACATTCAGGTTCACTTCGCCATAGCCCTCAGCCTCTGCGAGCCGGGCGGCCTGCGCGAGCTCTTTCGCGTCCTCTCCGCCGAGCTGAAGCGCGACGGGCTGCTCGGCGTCATGAAACGCCAAAAGATGGCGCGCCCCGCCCCGCACAAGCGCGGCAGCCGTCACCATCTCGGTGTAAAGCAGGGTTTTGCGCGAAAGCTGGCGGTGGAAAAACCGACAGTTCCGATCGGTCCACGCCATCATCGGCGCGACAGACAGTCTTGCCTGGCCCGCGACGGGGCTCGGATCGGGCGGCGCACTTTGCATGCCCCCCCCTTTAAGGGAGCGCGCGGGCAGGCGCAAAATCTTTGGGCCGCACGCGAAAGAACGCGCGCCGCCGTCAGGCTCTAGAAAATCGGCTGCGGGGTCACCTTGCTCAAAATCTCGCGGGCGACATCCTCGCGGAAAGCGACGAAATTGCTGTAGCGAAAGAACTCTCCCGTGGCTGCGGGATCGAGCGTGAAAAGACCTTCGGATTTCAGCAGGAAGACTTTGTAACCCGCCCCTTCCAAAAGCTGATAGGCCGCGCTCAATGTCGAGCCCGCATGGGCCCACGGCGCGTTATATTCAAACTGGATGACAGCAACCTTCTGGTCTTCGATAATCTGACGCGCCCCGAGTAGAACATGAAGGTCAAAGCCTTCGGCGTCGATCTTGAGCATGTCGATCTGGTCTGCGCCAAGCTCTGCAAATTCTCGGTCGAGCGTTGTGACCGCGACCTGCGTTTTCTGAGCGTCTTTCAGGCTGTGGCGGGAGACAAGGCTCGAGGTCTCGCCCGCATCCGCCTCGGCGTAGAAATCAAGAACGCCTTCTGCATCTGAAACCGCCTTTTCATGCAACTCAATCGTCATCTCCTGCGGGCGCCAGCCATCTTCGGCCAGCTTGCGAGACGCATCAGGATTCGGCTCGAACAAGATCGCGCGGCCGCCCTTTGCCATGTGATCTGCAAAGAGCAACACCCAGTTGCCCAGATTCGCGCCCACATCAACGATCAAAGATGCTCTCGGCCCGATCTGCGCGGCGAGCCAGCCCTCTCCGTTTTCGAGTTGATCGATGCTCGATTTGCATCGGAGCCCGATCACCGAATTGCATTGATCACGCAGCTTGATCATCATTTTTGCGATAAATCGGCTTCTTGAAAGGCTTTGCTGGATTGATCCAACTATTTTCGACATCTGGGCATCATCCTTCCGAGGGCGTCAGCGGCCCTCACCTCATCGAACTCGCGAAAGGCCCCAACGCGTCGCAGCGTGTGCCCCCCGCTGCGGACGCTTACGTCGCCTCCAAGGGTTGAGCCAAGGGTTCAATGCCACTTTTGCCGAAAAAGGGCGCCCTTCGCGGCCCTTTGGCGCGCAAAAGGGCATGATAGCGGCGCGCTGGCCTGACGTGCGATTGCCCGGGTTGGGTGAAAACATGCGCCCGCCTTCCGAGACCGGGC
>JBCCTH010000128.1:0-8177 GCA_039198835.1 Pseudomonadota bacterium
CGGACGCTTATTGCGGTAGTCGATGTAATAGGAATGCTCCCACACGTCGCAGCCCAGCAGCGCGGTCTGACCAAAGCACAGCGGGTTCACGCCATTTTCGGTCTTGGTCACCGCAAGGGAGCCATCGGCATTCTTCACAAGCCAAGCCCAACCTGATCCAAACTGACCTGCGCCCGCGGCCGAAAACTCTGTTTTGAACTGATCGACAGAGCCGAAGGTGTCTTTAAGCGCGCTTTCCAGCTCACCGGGCATCTTGCTCTCGCCCGGGCCCATCATCTCCCAGAACTGGTTGTGGTTCCAAAGCTGAGACATGTTGTTGAAGATGCCATTTTGAGCAACCGCACCCGCCGCATAGGTGCCTGTGATAATGTCCTCGAGGGATTTCCCCTCCCATTCAGTGCCCGCAATCGCCTTATTGCCGTTATCGACATAGGCTTTGTGGTGCAGATCATGGTGATATTCTAACGTCTCCGCGGACATGCCGAGATCTGCGAGCGCGTCGTGGGCATAGGGAAGGTCGGGAAGCTCAAACGCCATGGGTGGCTCCTATTGCTTGAATTCGTGAGCCTCTATGTTGCTGCCGCCGGGGGAAGGTCAAGGGCGGGGATCGAAACTCGACAGACGGGCCGCTGTCACGTATGCTCGCGCCTAACGAAAAAATAAGATCGGGCAGGCAGGTAAGGGCACAGTGAGGGCCCGGCCCGCGCGCCCTTGAGCAGGACATCGCAAGAGGCCTTCATGGCACCCAAGCACAGATACACTCTGTTCTCTATGATGAAGGACGAGGGGCACTCTCTCGTCGAATGGGTCGCCTATCATCACATGATCGGCTTCGATAACATCTGCGTCTACACCAATGATTGCGGCGACGGCACCGATGAGATGCTCATCCGGCTTCAGGAAATGGGCTATTGCCAGCATTTCCGCAACGACGTGCCCGAGGGCGGACGCCCGCAGCCCAACGCGCTCAGGCTGGCGCGCAAGAATGACGAGATCCTCGATAGCGAGTGGATCATGGTCATGGATGCCGATGAATTTGTCTCGATCAAAACCGGCGACCACACGCTCAAGGCGCTCATGGCAGAGATCCCCAAAGATGCCTGGGCCATCGCCATGACCTGGCAATTTTTCGGGTCAGGCGACATCCTCGATTGGGACCCCGGCCTTGTGACCGAGGCCTATACCCGCTGCGCACCCGCCAAATTTCGCAAGGGATGGGGCGTCAAGACCATGTTCCGCCCGGCCAGCGATGTCGCGTTCGGCATCCACCGCCCCAAGGTGAAGGGCGGCGATAAAAACCCCGATAACATCGCCGCGATGCTGGGCCGCAAATGGGTGAATGGCTCGGGCAAGGAGATGCCCAAAGAGTTTAACCTCTCGGGCTGGCGCTCAACCTCGCCAACCATCGGCCGCGATCTCGTTGAACTCAATCACTACGCGGTCAAAAGCTATGAAGCCTATTTGCTGCGCCGGGTGCGCGGCAACGTCAACAACAAGGTCGGCAAGTACAACGCCGAATATTTCGCGATTTTTGACCGCAACGAGATGGTCGAACTCAACGCGCAGCGCCTGGGAGCGCGCACGCGCGACGTCATGGCCAAAATCCGCGAAGATGCCACGATCCGCACCCTGGAGGCGCGCGCGATGGCGTTTCACAAAGAGCGCGTAAAGCTGCTGCGCGACAGCGGCGAATATGAAGAATGGGTCAGTGAATTGCGCGATGCGGGCCGCACCCCCATCGATCAGCTCGACGATGTCCTTTTTACCCACCATCTGCCCAAGGAATGGCAGGTCAAGGTCAAGGAAATGCAGGCGCAGGGCGTCCCCAACAAAGAAATCGCGAACTATATCCACGGCTCGAAGACGGCGCGCAAAACAGCCAGGCGCGCGGCGATGGCCGAAGCGGCGGCGCAGACCGGGGCCGAAGATGTCACCGTCACAACCCATGGCGGCGATACCGTCTCAGATGCCGCGCGCCGCCATCGAGAGGCGCTCGAAGCCACCAAGCTCGCCGCCGGAAAGGGCTGAGACCATGGCAAGCCATTTTGTCGCCTGCACAATGAAAAACGAGGGCCCCTACCTCCTCGAATGGATCGCCTATCATCGCTCCATCGGCTTTGATGGATTTCTGATCTGCTCAAACGATTGCAGCGACGGCACCAATCTGATGCTCAACCGGCTCGATGCCATGGGCATCGTCATTCACATGGATAACCCGCAAGGGCCCAACATGGATCCGCAGCGCTCCGCCTATTCCAAGATCCGCCATCATGAGGCCTATAAATCGGCTGAGTGGGTCCTGGTGATCGATGCGGATGAATTCTTGAACGTCAAAACCGGCGATCACAGCGTGCAAGCGCTGATCAAGGCCTGCCCGGATGCCGGCGCGATTTCACCGTGCTGGAAGATGATGGGATCAGCCGGCGAGATCGAATTTGCTCCCGAACGGCTTGTCACCGAGCGCTTCACGCGCGGCTCAACGAACGACACCCCCGAAAACGGCTTGATCTGGGGCTTCAAGACACTCCTGCGGCCCGACAAGTTCGATTATCTCGGCGTTCACCGCCCGCGCTTTCACAAATCAAAGCCGCTGCCAGAAGAAGGCCATGTTCGGTGGTACAATGGATCGGGGATCGACCAGGGCACGCGTTGGTATGAGAATGGCTGGCGCTGCAACGCGGAATGCTATGGCTATGATCTCGCGCAGATCAATCACTATGCGATCAAATCGCGCGAAGATTTTATCCTTAAGCGCCTGCGCGGCACGGCCAATGCAGGCAACAACAAAGGCCGCATCAACCACGAGTATTGGGAAAAATACGACATCAACGCCACCGAGGATGCCACGATCTGGACAGCCGGCATACGCGCCGAGCTCGACAAGTTGCTAAGTGATCCTGATCTGGCCGCGCTCCATCGCGCCGCCCTCGATAGCGCGCATCGAACACTCGCGGCGCAAAAAGAGAATGAAGGCGTGCGCCATTTCATCGAAACAGGCGAGCTTTCGCAGGCCGACCGCGAAGAGATCGAAAAGCAAGAGCGCCGCGCGCGCCGCAAAGCCCAGCGCGAAAAAGAGCGCGAGGAGAAACAAAAGAAGCGCGCCAAAGGCGAAGAAGCCCGGCCGGAAGAAAAAGCGGCATGACGGCGTCGGCGTTTATCCCCGAAGAGTTGCCCGAGATGGGCACGGGCGGGCGGCTCTTTTGTCTGGCCACCCACCACAAAACCGGCACGGTCTGGATGCGCAAGGTCTTGCATGCCTACATGGAAGCGACCGATGTGCCGGTCCATGGCTGCTATAGCAGAAAGAAAGTCGATCTGCTGCCCGAGCGCGGGATGGTCATGGTCGTGAATTGGTCAGGCAGCTTTCCGCGCCGTCTGTGGACCCGCGAAGAAGCCCGGTTCATCCATGTCATCCGAGACCCGCGCGATGTCTTGCTTTCGGGGATGCGCTATCACCAAATCGCCAAGCTCGGGAAAGAGAAGTTTCTCCAGGAAACGCGCGAGGACTGGGGCGGGCTGACTTATCAGGACCATCTCAAAGCGCTGCCCAGTGACCATGACCGCCTGCTCTTCGAGATGGGCGAGAAGCATGACAAGACAGTCGCCGAGATGCTCGCCTGGCGCTGGGGGCATGCCCGCGCGGCCGAGCTTCGCTATGAAGACCTCATGCAAGACCCAAGCTGCGATCTCTTCCGGGATGCGATCACGAATATGGGCGTTGATGATCTCGATATCGAATTGATGGTAAAGCTCTATTGGGAGCTCAGCCTATTTGGCGGCCTCGCAGAGAAAGAGGCGCGCGGCGATGTTCCCAAAGGCCACATCTCGCAGGCGGGGGGTGGCAAGGTCGCGCAATGGCGGCAGAAAATGCCCCGCGCCATCGCCGAGATTTACGCTGAGCGATACGGGCCCGCGCTCAAGGCGCTGGGATATGCCGATGACGATAGCTGGGTTGGCGAAACCCCCAAGGAGCTCGCCTGATGCGCATCACCTCCGTCACTCCAATGAAAGATGAAGGCCCCTACATTCTCGAATGGGTGGCCTATCACCGGCTCATCGGGATCAACGATATCATCGTCTTTTCCAATGATTGCCGCGATGGCACCGATCAGATGCTCGAGCGGCTCGATGACATGGGCATCATCCGGCATCTCCCCAACCCATCGATGTTCACCGGAAACACCCATCATCACTGGCAAGTCATCAATTACATGAACACCTTCCCGCGCATGCGGCGCTCCGATTGGGTGCTCTCGATGGATGCCGATGAATATCTTTGCATTCGCGCGGGCAACGGGCGCTTCGAAGACCTCATGAACGCGATGCCGGGTGCCGATGTCATTTCCTTCAACCAGCTCAATTTCGGCTCGGCGGGGCGCAACAAGATCGCCGAAGGGCTCCAGATGCGGCACTACACGCAAGCCCAAGCCTATGATGGGACCCACCGCACGCGGACCCCGCGCCGCGGTGTCAAATCGCTCACCAGCAAGCGCGCCAACCCCAAAACCTTTGGCAACCACTCGCCGATCTTCGACAAATGGGGCAAGCGTGATGTGACCTGGGTCAATGGCGCCGGAGAGAGCATCGCCGAGGTCGCCGATGGGAGCCAGATCAAATCACTGGGCGCGCCGCATTTCTCTTATGATCTCGTGCAGCTCAATCACTACGCCGTGCGCTCGGCGGAAAACTTTCTCATAATGCGCGACCGCGGCAATGCAAACCACGCCGACCGCACCGCTGACATGAAGTATTGGATGAAATACGACGTCAATCAGCAGGAAAATCGCGAGATTTTGCGCTTTGCCGATGAGGTCGAAGCCCAGAAAGAGGAATGGTGCAAAGACCCAGAGCTGGGCCATCTGCACCGGGCGGCGCTCAAGTATCACCAGAAATGGATCGGACGCCTGCGCAAGGATGAAGACGCCCACAAGCTTTTCATGCGGTGCGTGCGCACGCATCGTCGGATGTGGGGATCAGATGATGAAGGCGCAGACGCCGCCGCATAGATGCGCGCGGCGTTTCTAGCTGAAATGGCCGACCCGCGCATCGCTTGACGCGGCATTCGCAAGCACCGACCAAACGTAATCCTGAACGGATCGGAACGCGATCAGTTCGGCCCAGTCCGCGCCCCGGAACCAGAACGCGCAGGGCACCTGGGCGATCCGGGTGCGGCGAAACTTTCCGACATCGAAAGCAGCGGGCCGCAAATCCACCGGGCAGACCTTGGCTAAAACATCGCGCATCTCAGAGCCTTCAAGGCGAAAGATCACCCGCGCATCTGAGACATCCTGAAGCAAATGATGAACGCCGCTGAGCGCCGCGCGCATGCGCGCGAGCTCTTTATCGACCTCGCCATGGGGGCACAGGATCAAAAGCTCATCGGGCGCCATCCAGGCCACGCCGTGCTCGCGCGAACAATTCGCCGTGCCCCGCTTGGGAAAAGCGACATCGGTTGCGACAACGGCCGCCTCTTTCACCTGCGCGCTTTTGAGATCGCCTTTGAGCGTGATCATCCCGCGCAGGGGCATTTGGCGCAGCGTCACAGCGCCTTCAAATACGCGCTCAGACATTTTGCTTCTTTCCTTCCGGGTCATAGAAGACCGGGCTCACGATCTTGGCCTTGACCGACCCGCCCCCCACTTTCGGAAACTCGATCACCTCGCCCATCCTGTCGGGCCCGCGGTGGACGAGCCCCATCGCGATGCCCTTGTTGAGCGTCGGTGAATGATATGTCGAGGTCACCCGCCCCTGCACGTTCTTTTGGCCGTTGGCATTGGTGCCTTGCCCGATCGCATAGGCCCCGTCGGGGATCACCGAGCCGTCGAGCGTCTCGAGCCCCACGAGCTTCCAGCGATCCGCGCTGGTCATATGCGGGCGCTCCTGGGCGCGCTTGCCCAGAAAATCGGTCTTCTTCTTCGAAATAGCCCAATCGAGGCCGAGATCCTGGGGGATCACCGTGCCGTCGGTTTCATCGCCGATCATGATAAAGCCCTTTTCGGCGCGCATGATGTGGAGCGCCTCGGTGCCGTAGGGCATCGCGCCGAACGCGTCGCCCGCCTCCAGAAGGAGATCCCAAAACGCGCGGCCCTCGCTCGCGGGAACAGCAATCTCATAGCTCAGTTCGCCCGAGAAAGAGATGCGGTAAGCCCGGCAAGACACCCCGCCCAGAGTGCCATCCGCCCAGGCCATGAAAGGCAGGGCCTCCGCGCTGACATCCATGCCGCCGATTTTTTCAAGGAGCTTGCGCGCATTTGGCCCGACAACGGCCACTTGCGCGTATTGCTCTGTCACATTGGCGGTGAAGACCTGCAAATCCCACCATTCGGTTTGGAGCCATTCCTCCATATGGGCATGGATGCGGTCCGCGCCCCCGGTTGTCGTGTGGCAAAGCCAGGTCTCTTCGTCGAGGCGCGCGACGACGCCGTCATCGCTCAAAAATCCGTTCTCCGAACACATCAGCCCGTAGCGGCAGCGCCCGATTTTCAGCGACGACATCATATTGGTATACATCAGATCGAGAAACTTGCCCGCATCGGGGCCTGTCACCACGATCTTGCCCAGCGTTGAGGCATCAAGGAGCCCGAGCGCCTGGCGCGTGTTCTTCACTTCGCGCGACACCGCCTGTTCAACCGTTTCCTCAGCCCGCAAGAAGCAATAGGGCCGCCGCCAATGGCCAACCGGCTCCCAATGCGCGCCATTGACCTCGTGCCAATCATGCATCGGGGTCTTGCGCAGCGGCTGGAAGATGGCGTCGCGCGCCTCACCCGCGATTGAGCCCATCGAAATAGGCGTGTAGGGCGGGCGGAATGTGGTTGTTCCCACGCTTGGGATATCCGTGCCAAGCTCGTTGGCCAAGACAGCCAAGCCATTGATATTGCTGAGCTTGCCCTGGTCTGTCGCCATCCCGAGCGTGGTATAGCGCTTGGCGTGTTCGACGCTTTCAAAGCCTTCCTGCGCGGCCAACTGCACATCAGAGACCTTCACATCGTTCTGAAAATCGAGCCAGGCCTTCGAGCGCAGCGCATAGGATGCGCCCTGCGGCATCATCCAGACAGGCTCAAGCGCGGCTTCGCCCGCGTCTTTCGCCTCTGGCGGAGCCGCCTGAGAGCCCGCCGCGCGCAAGGCATCGGCCAAAACATCACCGCTCAGCAGCGCGCCAGAGGCCGCGCCCGCCGTGCTCACGAAAGGCTTGCCATCCGCTCCCACTGGCCCGCGATCCCGATCGGGTTTGAACATCGCGTGCGCGGCATCCCAGATGAGCTTGCCGCCGCAATGGCTCCAGAGATGCACAACCGGAGACCATCCGCCCGACATCGCCACGACATCGCACTCGATCTCTTCGAGCACAGCCCCCTCGCCCGCCTGGGCGCAGATCGCCACGCCGGTGACGCGTTTGCCGCCCTTGACCTTGGCGATGCCCTTGCCAGTCTCGACGCGGATACCGAGCGCTTGCGCCTCATCGGCCAAAGCCCCACCGCCCGAGGCGCGCGCATCGATGATCGCGGCGACTTCGAGGCCAGCGGCTTTGATCATCAGCGCCGTGCGATAGGCATCATCGTTGTTGGTGGCAATGACCGTGCGGTCGCCCAGCGACACGCCCCAATTTGCCAGATAATCGCGCGCAGCCGAGGCGAGCACCACGCCAGGGATGTCATTGCCCGCAAAGCTCAAGGGCCGCTCGATCGCGCCCGTGGCCGCGATGATATGGCCCGCGCGGATGCGCCAAAGCCTGTGGCGCGGCCCGGGCGCTTCTGGCGCATGGTCGGTGAGACGCTCATAGCCCAGCGCATAGCCATGATCATAGACGCCCGCGCCCATCGTTCGGGCGCGGCATGTCACATTGGGCATCTTATCGAGCGCGGCAAGTGTCTCATCGATCCAGTCAGCGGCGCTTTTTCCATCGATCTCGGTGCCATCGACCGGCGCACGCCCGCCCCAATGGGCGGTTTGCTCTAGCAAGATAACATCCTTTCCCGCCTCTCCCGCGGCCTTTGCCGCCGCGAGCCCGGCGATGCCGCCGCCCACGATCAAAAGATCACAAAACGCATAGAAATGTTCATAGCGATCCTGGTCGCGGGCCTTGGGCGCTTTGCCCAACCCCGCCGATTGGCGAATGAAGGGCTCGTAGATGTGCTTCCAGAACGGGCGCGGATGGATGAACATCTTGTAATAGAAAC
>JBCCTH010000129.1:0-8064 GCA_039198835.1 Pseudomonadota bacterium
CGACAACATTGCCCCCGGGGTAAGCGGCGTCGAGGACGACGCCGTCGTGCACGGTGGGAGCGGCAGCGGTCATCACCTCGGCGATGGTCACGGCGCTTCCGCCGCGGTGCTTGCTCTCATCGGCGGCGGCCATGAAAACCATCCCCGGCAACGGGCACAACATCGCCAGATCATAGGCACCGGCATGCGAAGGCCCGTCCGCGCCCACAAGCCCCGCGCGATCAATGGCGAACCGCACCGGAAGGCCCTGAAGCGCGACATCATGCACGACCTGATCGTAAGCGCGCTGCAAGAATGTAGAGTAGAGTGCGCAAAACGGGCGCATGCCGCCCGCTGCAAGGCCCGCAGCGAAGGTGACAGCATGCTGCTCGGCGATCCCCACATCGTGCATTCGCGAAGGATGGGCGGCGGCAAAACGATCAAGGCCTGTGCCATCGGGCATCGCCGCCGTAATGGCGCAAATGCGCGGATCATCCGCGGCGAGATCAATGAGGGTCTCGGCAAAAACACTCGTATACGTCTTGGACCCCGCGCGGCTCTGACGCTTTTGCCCGGTGGCCACGTCAAATTGCGGCACGCCGTGCCATTTGTCCTTCGCGGTCTCCGCTGGCGGGAAACCGTGGCCCTTCTTCGTCTTGAGATGGATGAGCGTGGGCCGATCCGCGCTGGCGCGCAGGGCGCGAAGCCGAGGCAGCAACGCCACCAGATCATGGCCATCGAACGGCCCTTCATACGCAAAGCCCAGACCCGTGAAAAAACGCTCAGCCGTTTCGCCTGCCTTCTCGAGGAGGCTTGCCAGCGCGCCGGTGGGTTCCGCGATGCTCATCGCGTTGTCATTGAGGATAACAAATATCCGCCCGCCCCAGGCTCCGGCATTGTTGAGCGCCTCAAACGCCATGCCCGCGCTCAAGGCCCCATCCCCGATGACCGCCAGGCAATCGCCGATATCGGCCCCCATGTCACGCGCCCGTGCAAATCCGAGCGCGGCGCTCAAAGACGTGGAGGAATGCGCCGCTCCGAACGGGTCAAACGGGCTTTCATCGCGGCGTGTGAAACCCGAAAGACCGCCTTTCTTGCGTAAGCTGGCCATGCGCCCGCGCCGCCCGGTAATGATCTTGTGAGGGTAGGATTGGTGGGAGACATCCCAGATCAGCTTGTCGCGCGGTGTCTCGAAGACAGCGTGGAGCGCAACTGTCAGCTCAACAACACCGAGCCCCGCGCCCAAATGCCCGCCTGTCGCGCTCACCGCGCGGATCGTCTCATCGCGCAATTCCGCGGCAAGCGCGCAAAGCTCGGCATCGGAGAAGGCGCGCAGGTCAGCGGGCGTTGCGACTTGATCCAGATAGGGTGTCTCTTGCGCGGGCATGGCGTGTCAGTTCTGGCGCGAAACCGTGAAATGCGCGGCCTCTTTTAGGGTGTCCGCTTGCCCGCCATAGGGCGCGAGCGCGTCGCATGCGGCCACTACGAGCTCTGCGGCGCAGGTCTTTGCCCCATCGAGCCCGAGCAGTGAGACGAAAGTGGCCTTTCCGGCCTCGGCATCTTTCTGAGCCGCCTTGCCAAGCGCCGCCGCATCGCCTTCGACATCGAGGATGTCATCGGCGATCTGGAAGGCGAGCCCGAGATAGCGCGCATAATCAGCAAGCGCGGAGGGATCGGCCTCGGCGAGCATTGGCCCGGCCATGCTCGCCCATTCAATCAGCGCGCCTGTCTTATTGCGTTGCAATGCGGTTATCTCATCAAGCGTCAGCGGCCCTGGCGCGGTTTCAGCGGCGATATCCTGAGCTTGACCCAGGACCATCCCCTGCGCGCCCGAGGCTTTGGCAAGCGAGGCCGCCAAAGCCGCCCGAACATCCCCCTTCGGCGAAGCATGGTCCGCCACGAGTTCGAACGCGAGGGCCTGAAGCGCGTCTCCCACGAGGACACCGGTTGCCTCATTCCATTTGACATGCACCGTCGGCTGCCCGCGGCGCAGATCGTCATCATCCATGCAGGGGAGATCATCGTGAACGAGCGAATAGGCGTGGAGCGCTTCGATCGCGGCCGCAGCGGGCAGAGCACCCAGCGCGTCGATCCCGTGCAGACGCGCCCCTTCGATGACCAGAAAGCCCCTGAGCCCCTTCCCCCCCGCGAGCGCGTAGCGCATGCCTTCGATGACGGGCAAATCGCCCCAATCGCTCAGATGCGCGTGAAGATAAGCCCCGATGCGCTTGGCTGACACCGAGAGTTCATCGCGAAACATCAAAGCCCATCGACAGCTTTAACGCCGGTCGGTTCGCCTTCTGCATTGAGCTGAATCGCGGCGACCTTTTCTTCGGCGGCTTTGAGCTTTGCCTCGCAATGCGCTTTGAGCTCAGCGCCGCGCTCATAGAGCCCGATGGATTGCTCAAGCGCCACATCGCCACGCTCGAGTTGGCCGACAACGGTCTCGAGTTCGGCCATGGCTTCTTCAAAGCTCATCTCTTTGACAGGTTTATCCATCGCCTCTCTCCTTCAAAACACGCATATGGGCCGCGCTGGCAGACGCCAATGCCTCGAGGTCATAGCCGCCTTCCAGACAGGAAACCACCTTCCCGCCGCAATGGGCATCGGCGAGATCGCAGATGCGCCCCGTGACCCAGGTAAAATCATCGGTCTCCAGCAAAATCCCCGCCAGCGGATCGCGCGCATGGGCGTCAAAGCCCGCTGAAACGAAGATCAGTTCGGGGCGATGGCGCTCAACGGCGGGGGCGATATGGGCGTCGAACAGATCGCGGAACGTCGCGCCACCGGCCCCATCGGCCATCGGCAGGTTGAGCACATTGCCATGGGCCCCGGTCTCTTCCGGGTAGCCTGTCCCCGGATAAAGCGGCATCTGGTGGGTCGATGCGAAGAGGATGCGCGCGTCGTCCTCCACGAGATCCTGCGTACCGTTTCCATGGTGGACGTCAAAATCAACGATCGCGACGCGGCTCAAGCCATGGTGATTGAGCGCATGCTTGGCCGCGATGGCGACATTGCCGAAAAAGCAAAAACCCATGGCGGTTTCGCGCTCGGCGTGGTGGCCGGGCGGGCGCGTTGCCACGAAGGCGTTTCGCGCCTCTGCGGCCATCACCACGTCAACGGCTTTCACAGCCCCGCCCGCCGCGCGCAACGCTGCCCCGAGCGTGCCCGGCGACATATGCGTGTCTGCGTCAAGCGAGACCCAGCCGTCCTTTGGGGCTGCGCGCCGAAGCTCGGCGAGATGGGCGGCGGGATGGGCGCGCAGGATGTCATCTTCGGCCGCATAGGGCGCGGAAAGGCGCAGGAGATCGAGATCATCCAACGCGCCAAGCACCGCATCAAGGCGCGCGACCTGCTCGGGGTGGCCGGGCGGCGTCACATGATCGAGGCAGTCCGGATGTGTGATGAGCGCGCTTGTCATCGGCTCTTCCTTTCGCAGCACTTTGCCCTGTTCTGCGCTTGCCGGCGGCAGAAATGCAATCCTTCGCGTCTCGCCGCAAGACATGCTTTCGGGGAGATATCCCGGCACGCGCCAAAGCCCGCGGAACGCGCGCCCGAACTCTATGCGAAGACCCCGCACGCGCAGCGCGCGCCACCTTTGGCCGAACCCGGCAGGGTGAGGGGGAGGTGGGCGGGCCCCTTTCACCAGAGGGCGCGGGCACTACCGAGCGCGCCGCCCCTTGGCCTTGGGCACGCGGCTGTTAAATGCAGGAGAGCGTTTGGCGACCCAGCGCACGAACGTCTGAAGCCTCGGATGCGCGCGCAAGGCCTCCGCCGTCGCATAATCTCGCGCGAGTTCAGCTTCGCTCAGCGTCGCATGAATTTCCTTGTGGCAGATATGGTGCAGCAAAACGGTCGGCCCGCCTTTGCCGCCTTTTAGCTTCGGGATGAGGTGATGCAGGCTTTGCGGCACACCTTGCGGTATAGGCCTACCGCAGAGCGGACATATCGGATCACTCTCGCCTTGTTCATGCGCCATCACTTTGCAAAGCATGGTGCGCGGCACCATAGAGGGCAAGAGCAGCCATGGAAGAAGAACCGGATCTCGGGCTCGAATTGCCGCCTGCGCCGCCGCTTCCGGGCTGGGCGGAGCCGCTCCCCGATATCGCGCAACAAGGCCTTAGCTTCGCGCTCCAGATCTGGGAGCTCGCCGCGCAGTGGCTCTTGAGCCCTGCCGCCTGGTCGCAATTCGGGCTGCTTCTGGCGGCCTATCTCATGGCGCGCGTTGTGACGAAGCGGGTCAACCCCGTCGTTCTGCGCATCTTAACACCCACCGAAGGCTCAACCGGCTTTCTCGCGCCAGCGCGCCGCTTCCTTCTTCTCTTTGTGCCCCTTCTTTTGCCCCTCTTTGCCTATATCTTCACGGCTGCGGGCGAACAGATCACGCGGACCATCTTTGACAGTGGCGCGGTCATTGCTTTCGGCAAGCGGGTTTTTCTTTTTCTGGCCGCGCGCATCCTCGTGCGCGAGATCATCAGCGATGGTTTTCTCAAGCTGTTGGGCAAGTATGTGCTGTTGCCGGTCATGGTGCTCTATGCCGTCGGTCTGCTTGGGGTCGCAGAGGCTTTTCTGAGCGGCGCGCGCGTCACGCTCGGCAATATCAGTTTCACGGTGATGGATATCCTGCGCGGTGTGATCGCGGGGTCGATCCTCTTTTGGCTGGGCTCTTGGTCAAACCGGCAATCGGCCGATTACATCAAGCGCCAGGAAGAGATGCGGCCCTCGATCCGGGAGCTTACGACAAAGACGGTGGAGTTCCTCATCTTCGCGATCGCGTTCCTTTTGTTGATGAACATCATGGGCATCAATCTGAGCGCGCTGGCCGTGCTGGGCGGTGCAATCGGCGTGGGGTTGGGCTTTGGACTGCAAAAGATCGCCTCGAACTTCATTTCAGGCGTGATCCTCTTGGTCGAGGGGCAAGCGACGGTGGGCGATTACGTCGAGCTTGACGGCGGCGAAGCGGGCACGATCGTAAAAATGACAGCCCGCGCGGCGATCCTGGAGACATTCGACGGGCGATGGATCGTTGTTCCCAACGAAGACTTCATCACGACCCGCGTTGTGAATTACTCAGATAGCGGCTCGGCCAATCGCTATGAAGCGCCTTTCTCGGTCAGCTATGACACCGATATCAACGCAGTGCCGGCGCTCATCGAGGCGGCTGTCGCCACCCACCCCGATGTCCTGTCCGACCCTTATCCGCCCGATTGTGAATTGCGCGGATTTGGCGAAAGCGGCATCGATTTCGCGGTCGAGTTCTGGGTCAATGGGATCGATGACGGAGACAACAAATACACCTCCGATGTCCTGTTCCTGATCTGGAATTGCTTGCGGGATAACGAGATTGAGATCCCCTATCCTCAGCGCGTGGTCGAGCTGAAGGGCGAAGTGCGCGCGCGGGTCAAGTGAGCGCGGGCGCGCTCGTTATTGGCGGTGGCCCCGCAGGCCTTGCCGCCGCTGAAATCCTCTTGTCGCGTGGCCACAGGGTTACGCTGGCGGAGCAAAAGCCTTCGCTCGGGCGCAAGCTTTTGATGGCGGGCAAAAGCGGGCTCAACATCGCCAAGGATGAACCCCTCTCTCTTTTGCAAGACACCATCGACTGCGCGCCGCTCAACCCCATGCTCAGCGCTTTTGATGCGCAAGAGATGAAGGCCTGGGCGGAAGGGCTCGGGCAGAAGATTTTCACCGGTACGTCCGGGCGCGTTTTTCCCGTGGCCATGAAAGCCTCCCCGCTTTTGCGCGCCTGGCGCGAGAGGCTCAGCGCCATGAACGTCGCCACCGGATGGACCTGGACAGGCTTTTGCGCCGAAGGCCACGCCTTCATGACACCAAACGGGCCGCGAGAGATCACCCCCGATGCCACCATCTTCGCTCTTGGCGGGGCAAGTTGGGCGCGGCTCGGCGCAGATGGCCTGTGGGCCGATCGCTTCCGCGCCGCGTCGATTGGCGTCACCCCGTTTCAGCCCGCGAATATGGGGCTCAACGTCGCCTGGTCGCCATATATGGCGCGCTATTTCGGCGCGCCTATCAAGAATGTCGCGCTGGAATGCGCAGGGCGGCGCATGACCGGCGAGTTCGTGATCTCGCGATCCGGCCTTGAGGGCGGTTTGATCTATGCCTTGTCGCGAGAATTGCGCCGAAACGCGCCGCTCTTCTTGGACGCCAAGCCTGATCTGAGCGCCGATACCATCGGTGAACGTCTCG
This sequence comes from Pseudomonadota bacterium, assembly GCA_039198835.1. Taxonomy (GTDB): domain Bacteria; phylum Pseudomonadota; class Alphaproteobacteria; order Rhodobacterales; family Rhodobacteraceae; genus Shimia_B. Next base: position 6,184 of record JBCCTH010000129.1, read on the forward strand.
CGAAGCGCCCCGCCAAGGAAAGCCTCGCCAATCGGCTGCGAAAGGCGCTGGGCATTGCCGGGCCGCTTGCGGCGCTCCTGCGCGAATTCGGGGAGCCTTTAGGCCAGGCCACGGCAACAAAGATCAAGCGCCTGCCGCTGCGCCACGGGGGGCCGCGCCCGATGGATGAGGCGATTTCGGTCGCAGGCGGTGTCTCTTGGGGCGCTCTCGATGAAAGGCTCATGCTCACATTAAGGCCGGGGATGTTTTGCGCCGGGGAGATGCTCGATTGGGAAGCGCCCACCGGCGGCTACCTGATCACGGCCTCGGTGGCGACGGGGCGTTGGGCCGGGGCCGCAGCAGCCGATTGGTTAGAGGCCAAACAGGTTTAAGCGGATTGCGCGCGTTTGTATGCGGCGCGCTCGCGCATGGTCTTTGAATAGGCCTTCAGATCGTCTCGCTCCATGGGGAATTTGGCAACGAGCGCCCAACCAAGGCAATGCACCGCGATGATATCGGCGATGGTCATGCGCGCCCCCATGAGAAACGGGCCGCCCGAGGCCGCGATCCGCGCGGAGAGGCGATCCGCGGAGATCTTGAATTCGGCCCGCGCGCTCTCCTTGATCGCGGGGACACGCAAATCCTCGGGAAGACCAAAGGAATGGCGCGCGACGAGCCAAAGGAGCGCGTCGATCTCATCGAGAATGAATTGGGTATGGCCATCCTGAAGCGCGCGCTCCGTTGTCCCCGCAGGGAAGGTCAGCGCCCCGTGTTTATCCGCCAGATAGGTCAATATCGCGGTGCTGTCGGTGATGACCGTCTCGCCCACTTTCAGCACGGGCACCTTGCCCAACGGGTTGAGCGCATAGATCTCGGGGGAGCGCGGCGGCGTGTTATGATGAGTGTAGTCAACGCCGAGTTCTTCGAGCATCCAGATCGCGCGAAAGGCGCGGCTGCGCGGGCTGCCGTGGAGTTCATACATGCTCATCTTTGCCTCCTCCCACGCATGGCGACCCGGATCAATGTGCGCTCCATGAGCGCCATTGCCGGAGCGGTCTGGGCCGCGCTGCGTAACTTCATATCGGTTTCCACCAGATCAGCCAACGCGCCTTCGAGTTTATACATCCCCCAAGCCTGTGCCTGGCGTAGCATGCGGTCGCGTCTGGGTCCAAAGATCGGCGGGCGCGCGCGGGCGATCCCCTGGGCAGGCCCGGCGGGATTGGCGGCAGCGGCATGGAGCGCCCGAAAGTGGCGCGAGGCCTGGATGCAGAGCGCCACCGGCGTCACCCCCTGGGCCTGTAGACGGCGCAGCATCGGACCGAGCTCCGTTGCCCGTCCTTCAGCGACAATGTGCAAAAGATCATCGACATCCGCCTCGATGGAGGCGGGGCTGCACAGAGCGATCTCCTCGGCGGTGAGCGGCGTGGCATCGGACGCTTTATAGAGCGCGACCTTCTCGACGGTTTGCGAGAAATCCCCCGGATCAAGCGCGCGAGAGAGCGAAGTCAGCGCCTCCATCGCGTCTGATGAGATATCCCTGAGGCCCGATTTGCGGAGCGTCGCCTCGATTTCAGCCCGCGACGGCGGATCATCATAGATCCCTATGGCATAGGTCGCGCGGCCCGCCTCAAAGGCCTTCCGCAAGCCTGATTTGGCGGCAAGCTGGCCTGCGGTTACGACGATCTGCGCGTCGCCCTCGCGCCACTCTTCCAAAGCGGCAATGATCTGCGCCGCGACGCTCTCATTGGCGTCTTCAACGAAAGCGACACGCAAACCAGGGAAAAACCCGACCGCTTTGATCGCATCTAGAAGGCGCGTCTTTTCCTTGCGCAGCTCGCCGCCGGTCATCCGCGTCAGCCGCATCTCTGCTTCGCCCTCGGGCCCGATCAGCGCGGCGATGAG
>JBCCTH010000130.1:0-7946 GCA_039198835.1 Pseudomonadota bacterium
CGGTCAGAGCCGCCGGAAAGATAGAGGGTCACACCCCCGGAAATCAAAGCGCCCGCAATCGCCCCGGCTGCGCCAATCCAAGCTGCTTGATTAGCCATAATCCAAAGTCCCAAACAATCTCGCTGAATATGGTAGATTTCCCGCGTTTTTGCCCAGTGAAATCGGAGTGTCAGGCACAAATGCGTGCGCTGCCGGTCGTTGATGATCGCTCCCCTTGCCCGCCGCCAACCGGATGATATGCAAAGCCATGGCGCTCAACCTTCCCACCTTTCTCACGGTGCTTCGGCTGCTTTCGGCTCCGGGGATCGCTGTCGCTTTTCTGGTCTTGCCGCATCCTTACGCCGATTGGACCGCGCTTTCGCTTTTCATCGCCGCCTCGGCAACCGATTGGTTCGACGGTTTTCTCGCGCGCGCCTGGAAGCAGGAAACCAAGCTCGGCGCGATGCTCGATCCCATCGCCGATAAAGCGGTGGTGCTCTGCGCGCTCCTGACGCTCGCGGCCTTTTGGCAACCGGCCTATCTCATCGTGCTTCCCGCAGCGCTCATCGTTTTTCGCGAGGTCTTTGTGAGCGGCCTGCGCGAGTTCCTCGGCGAGGCGGCGGGCAGGCTTAAGGTGACGCGGCTGGGCAAATGGAAAACCACCGCTCAGATGGTCGCGATCTGCGTGCTTTTTGCCAAAGGCATTGTCGAGCAAAGTCTCTTTGAACGCATCGTCGGGCTCGACACTGCGCTTTATGACGCGATCCTGAGCGGCGCGGAGGATGACCCGCTGGGCATCCGGCTCCGCACCACGCTCATTGACGGGCTGCGATTGGGAGGATTGGCGCTCCTGTGGATCGCGGCTATTCTGACAGTGCTGAGCGGGTGGGATTATTTCCGCAAGGCGCTCCCACTTTTGGCAGGTCCGAAATGAGAAGAGATGTCAGATATTTTGCCTGGGTCCGCGAGCGCATTGGCGAGAGCGGTGAAACCATAACCTCAGAGGCGCGCACGCCCGGCGAGCTCATCGCCGAGCTCCGCCGCCAGGGGCCGCGCCATGCCGCCGCGTTCAACGATCTGACCGCGCTTCGCGTCGCGGTCGATCAAGAGCTCGTTGATTTTGACACGCCGCTGGGCGATGCGCGCGAGATCGCGTTTTTCCCGCCCATGACGGGCGGCTGAGCTTGGATATCCGCCTTCAGACCGGGCCTTTTGATCCCGGTGCGCTTCTCAGCGAGTTCACGGCCCGCCAAAACGGCGCGGGCGCTGTCGTGAGTTTCACGGGCCTCGTGCGCGATCTCGGGGGGGCGCTCGATCACATGCTGATAGAGCATTATCCGGGCATGACAGAGACCGCCCTGGCGCGCATCGCCGAAAAGGCCGCCGCGCGCTGGCCCCTCGCAGATGCCCTGATCCTCCACCGCCATGGAAGCCTCGCGCCCGGTGAGCCGATCATGATGGTCGCCACAGCATCAGCCCATCGCAAGGCCGCCTTTGAAGCGGCCGATTTTCTGATGGATTATCTGAAATCGCGCGCGCCCTTCTGGAAGAAGGAAGTCACTCAAAAAGGCGCGGCTTGGGTTTCAGCGAAAGCCGAAGATGAGGCGGCGCTCGAAAGCTGGTCTGACTAGCCCAGATCGCGCGGCGCCGTCAGGCGCTCTGCCGCTCGATGTATGATCTCAGCTCCTCCGCCTCCTGGCGGGCATCGCGAAGGCCGTCCATGGCGGCGCGCAGCTCCGCCTCGGTCTGGGTGAGCTGGTTGGTGATTTCAGCTTCACGCTGCTGGAGGTAAGTGATCGCCTGATCGCGGGCTTCTTCGGCTTCATGGAGCTGTTGCGCCATCCTGTCGAGCTCGCCGACATCCGCCTTCGAAACCCGTGTAAAACGATTGACGAGCCAGCAGGCGAACCAGCCAAGGGCAAAGACGACGAACAGGATGATCGCCGTCGCCAGGATAAGCTCGCCCCTATTCACTTTCGGTCTCCTCACCGGCCTGGCTCTGTGCGCCTGGCTCGGCTTCTACGGGTTCAAGGAACTTGAAATCAATACGCCGGTTCGCTTCGCGCCCTTCCTCGGTATCATTGGACGAAATCGGATTGGTTTCGCCATAGCCGCGCGGCACGAGGCCCGCCCAGGCGATCCGCTCGGCGCGCAAAGCGGTGACGACGGCTTCCGCCCTTTGCTGGCTGAGCGAAAGGTTCATCGCTTCGCCGCCCTGGCTGTCGGTATGCCCTTCGATGACGATGTCGAATTCCGGGCATTCGCGCATGACAGCGGCGATCCCGGTGATCGTATCCCGGCTATTTGCGTCGAGATCCGTTGAGCCGGGCTCGAAGGTGAGTTTGCGCGCATCGGTGAGCGCCTTGATATCGGCGAGACATTCATCGGGCGTGGGGATGTTCGCCGTCGGGTCGAGCCGCTCAAGATATGTCACGTTGATCGAAAAGGCTTGGCCCTCGCCCAATTCCTCCGAAAGGATTTGAGCGATCCTCGTGCGCGCCTCCTGATTTCCAGTATCGCCCCGCACGCTCAGCGTATCGGTGGCGACTTCAATCGTGCCGTGTTCGAGTGCCGCGAGTGCCGAGAGGCCAGCCAATGCCCTCAGCGACCAGCCCTGCGGGAGCGCTGAATGCGGCTCATGGCTCAGCGATGTGACGCCCGCGCCAAAGCGCGATTGCGCGTAAGTCTTCACAGCCGCGACGGCCAGATCATCGCCCAGATGCCCGCGCATCTGGACCTGGCCTTCCGGGCTCAGTGTGGCCGTGAAAGCGGGCGGCCCCTCTTCGGTTTCGACCTCCGGCACCGGCAAGACAGCCGTCAGCGAAAAAGGAGCGGGAAGCGCTGTTTCGAGCCCTTCGGTGATGGTTTTGAAGGCCGCGGCGTCGGTTCCCATAGTGGCAACAAGCGAGATATCGAAATCAGAGAGCGTCACTGTCCCGCCACCGAGCACGCTGAGCGCTGAAATGCTCTTGCTCGCCGCTTCGCCCCAATCGCGCGAGGGCGCGCCGAGACCGAGCCTACAGTCTGACTTGCCATCAAGGCCAGAGGCAACAGCCGCTCCAAGGATCGCGTCAAGCGCGGCTTCTGTATCAGCCGCGCAGCTATCGAAGCGCGCGCCATCGTCGTCGATGAGAAAGCGGAGCGTGAACGGCGTGATAACAGGGCGCGGCGCGCTGATGCGCACAGCCGCCACGACCCCCTCGGGCGCGCGGCGCGAAAGGTCGGCTTGCAGGCGCGATTGGGCTTGCGCTGTTTCAGCCGCCGCCGTGATCGCAACACGCCCCGCCGAAACCGATACCTTTGAGCGCGGGAGCTCGCTTAAAGCGCCCACCGCATAAAAGAGCCCGTCTTCCCAAGCTTCGGGCGCGTCATAGGCCGCGTCTTCCATCAGATCGGTGATCGGCAATCCGGGCGCGAGGCGCTCCAGACGGCGGACAATGGCTGACCTGTCGGTGGAGACGGGCACAAGCCCAATGAGCGAGATGCCCGCCTCATTGCGCAGCATCTCCACGGTAAAGTCCGGCGCGGCGAGGGTCTGTGCTTCGAAGACGCTCATATTGTCGATCACCCGCGCCGCATCAACGACCGTCGCCGCCACCGATTGCGCCTTGAAACGATCCGCCTCGCTGGGCGCTTCGCCGGAAATGATAACCTGAAGGCCATCCGCCTGGACCTCGGTCCAGTCATGGCCTGCGACGCGCAACTGAAAATCGACCTCGTCGCGGCTGTTTGTTTCAAGCGCACCAACGGCCGCGCTCGCCGCAAAATACGCACCGACCGCTGCCGTGGAGAACGCGATCAAAAGGGGGACAAAGCTCGATAGGCGCATGAATGACTGGGCTCCTCGCGGACGGGTCTAAGTCGCCGTCCCGCGAGGATCAATCAGACAAGGAGCGCGAGGGCGAAAAACAGCGCAGCCAGCAGCCCAGCATCGCGGTTTGACCGGAAGAGGATCATGCAGCGCGCGGGGTCTTCCATATCAAGCTGGCGCAATTGCCATGTCATGTGCCAGCCCATCGCCCAGGGCCCGCCCAGAGCTATCGCCAGGGCCAGGGGTGAGCCATCGATCAGAGCCGCGATGATCGCCCCCGCCATCATCGTGACGGTCGCCACCAGAAAGATCCTGAGCCAGCGCGGCGTCTCTTCGCCAAAGAGCCGAGCGGTTGATTTCACCCCGATGAGCGCATCATCCTCGGTATCCTGATGGGCATAGATCGTATCGTAAAAGAGCGTCCAGGCGACGCCTGCAAGGTAAAGACCAAAAGCAGGCCAGCCGAGGCTGCCGGTATGGGCTGTCCAGGCGAGGAGCGCGCCCCAATTATAGGCGATGCCCAGAAAAGCCTGGGGCCACCAGGTAAAGCGCTTCGCGAACGGGTAGATCGCGACCAGAACCAGCGAAGCGATGCCGACGAGAACCGTCGCGTCCGAATAGCTGAACAGAATGGCGCAGGCCAAAATCGCCTGGGCGATCATCCAAACCCCGGCTTGCCAAACGCTGACCTGGCCCGAGGGCAGGGGCCGCGAGCGGGTCCGCGCGACTTGAGCATCGATGTCGCGGTCCGTGATGTCGTTCCACGTGCAGCCGGCCCCGCGCATCAAGAACGCGCCCGCCGCGCAACCGGCGATGATCCAGAGATCCCAAAGCCGAAATCCCGTGGCGGCGGCAGCCAAAAGACACCCCCACAGGCAAGGGATGAAAAGGAGCCATGTGCCAATGGGCCTGTCGGCCCGCGACAGACGCAAATAGGGGCGCGACCAGGCAGGGGCCAGCGTATCAACCCAGTTGCCGCGCACAGCATCGGCCACTTGGCCATCGCTCTCAGCTTTCATAGATTGCGCTCCATGGCCCATATCACACGGCTCTTTGTAGATCATCCACTCGGGGCCGGGCAATCGGTTCCCTTGGGGCGCGACGAGGCCAATCGTCTCTTCAATGTGATGCGGCTCGCCGTGGGGGCAGAGCTCAGGCTCATCAACGGGCGAGACGGCGAATGGCGCGCGCGCATCGCCGAGGCGGGGAAGCGCGCGGGCCGCCTTTGGGTCGAGGAACAGACCGCGCCTTTGCGCCCGCCCGCTGATCTCTGGCTGCTCTTCGCCCCGATCAAGCGCGACCGCACGGAGTTTATCGTCGAAAAGGCCACCGAGCTCGGCGTTGCGCGGATCTTGCCGGTGCGCACCGATTACACGCAATCTGACCGCTTGCGGCACGATAAGCTCATGGCCCATGCCATCGCCGCTGTGGAGCAATGCGGCGCGACAAGTCTCCCCGAGATCGGGGAGCTCACAGCGCTTGGCGCCCTGCTCGAGACATGGCCAAGCGAACGCCAGATCATGTTTTGTGACGAGACAGCTAAGGCCGGGTCCTTGCCCGATGCGCCCGGCCCCTGGGCGATCATCATCGGGCCGGAAGGGGGCTTTTCTCCGAAAGAGCGCGAAAGGCTCCGCGCCATGGGCCAAGTGATCAGTCTGGGGCCGCGCATCTTGCGCGCCGATACCGCAGCCATCGCCGCCATAACGCTCTGGCAGGCGCATTTGGGCGATTGGCGATGATCCGGCCCGAGGCAAAGGAGGCCATCCGCGAGTGGCAGGAAGTGATCGCCGGCGTCGCGATGACCCTACTGGGCAGCCATTTTCTGCTCAATGGCCGCGCGCTCTTGCCGGTTGTGGGGGCGCTCCTTGGGCTTTTGGGGATCGCGTTGATCGTTTTGGGGTTCCGCCGCGTGCGGTTTCCCACGGGTGCGGGCGGCACCGGGCTCGTGGAGGTGACCGAACGCCAGATCGCTTATCTGACGGGCGCGGGCGGCGGGGCGGTGGCCATTGACGGCCTTGAGCGCGTCGAGGTGCGCGCCGACACGGCAGGCATCACCTGGCTCTTCACCGCGCGCAGCGGCGAGGTGCTGGCGATCCCCGGCAATGCGCGGGGGGCTGAGGCGCTCTTTGACGCGCTCGTCTCGCTCCCAGGCATCAATCACGAAGAAGCCGTGCGCGCGGCGCGCTCCCCGTCGCTCGCCAGGCATGGGGCAGAGACTTTCCTGATCTGGCAGCGGGATCGCAAAGCGCTCCACTGAGTTCTGTTAACCTAACCTGGGCAAGGTAGCTCTGAACGCCGCCAACGTCTGGCCGCATGGCCCAACGCTTCACTGCGAGCACCGCGCTTTAAGCCAAGCCTGCGCTGCCTCCGGCGGGAGTTTTTATGGAAAAATGAAGACAGGGCTCTCTCCTCGCGGCGCCGGGCGTCAGCCGATCCAGCAAGGACGAAGCTTTATCTTACTCGGTCACCCACTCCTCCCCCTTCATCGCACGGCCTTGACGCTCAATAAGGGTCACATTCCAGCCCCTTCATTTTTCCAAAAAAACTCCACGGGGGTCTGGGGGTGTGAAACCCCCAGTTCGCGGCGCGACACGGGGGGAGAAGGTGCATCAACACGCCGGCAGCCTTGCCTGTCGCCTGCGGCTCTAACCCCCCCAGGACGCCGGGTCTTGCTGGAAGTACTTTGAGAGCGCGCGGTAGAGCGCCGGTTCTTCGCGCAATAGCTCGATTGGCGTTTCAAAAAACGCCTCCACGGCCACGGCAAAGAGCTCTTCCGGGGCGGTTGCGCCATAAGCGTCGAGGAACGGGCGCTTGCCGATCTCGAGAAGCCTGTTGGCCCGTTCGAACGCCTCGTTGAAAGCCTCCGCCCAAGCGCGCGCCTCCGCCGATGATGCCATCTGCGGCAAGCCGTTGGTTGCCCCCGAAAGGTCATCAAGCTGATGCGCGAATTCATGAAAGACGACATTGTGACCGTCATCGTCGATGAACGCGCCGCGCGCGCTATCGGCCCAGGACAGGATCACCGGCCCCCGCGCCCAGCTCTCGCCGATCCGCACGGTTTCGCGCTCGGTGACAACAAATCCATCCTGCTCGGCGCGCTTTGATTTGAACGCGCCGGGATAAAGGATCACGCTGCGCAAGGTGGGAAACCAGGCATCATTGGCAGCCACGAGGATACAGGCCTGGGCAGCGATGCAGAGCGCCATGTCATCATCAACATCGAGCCCCCCCGCGCCGTAAAAATCGACCTGATCGAGAAAGAGTCTGATCTTGCCTTCAAGCCCGGCGCGCAACTTGAGGGGCATGCGATTATAGAGCGCGACATTCTCTGCAATTATCGCGCGCTCGGCGTCTGTGAGCGTTGAGGAAAGCAGCGTCTCGCGCGCTTTTCGGGCGTTTCGCACGCGAAACACGGCATAGCCGAGGGCCAGTAAAACAAGGGCTGCAAGCCAGATCATTCATGGAATTTAACCTGTTTATGGGCGGAGCGGCAGCGCAATCGTGATCGCGCGATGCCTGCGAGCACAGATGCTGCGCATTGACTTCCCGCCCCGCGAGCGGCACCTCTCGCTCACGACGAAACGAAAGACCGGGGTCCCATGTCCATACCACAATCTGGCGGCGGCCCTATCGAGAGTTTCGACGATCTTGCAGGGTATCTCGCGGCTGGTTGCAAGCCCAAAGACGCCTGGCGCATCGGCACCGAGCACGAGAAGTTCGGCTATGACGCTCAAACCTTCGCGCCGCTCCCCTATGACGGGCCAGTCTCGATCAAGGCGATGCTCGAGGGCTTGCGCGATAGCTATGGATGGCGCGCGATTGAAGAAGCGGGCCATCTCATCGGGCTCGAAAAGGATGGCGCCAATATCAGCCTTGAGCCCGGCGGGCAGCTTGAGCTTTCAGGCGCGCCGCTCACGTCGATCCACGAGACCTGTGACGAGGTGAATGCCCATCTTGCGGAGGTCCGCGATGTGGCCGACCGCATCGGCGCGGGCTTCATTGGCCTCGGCGCCGCGCCCGTCTGGACCCACGAGCAGACGCCCATGATGCCCAAGGGCCGCTACAAGCTCATGGACAGCTATATGGGCCGCGTGGGCACCACCGGCACCTGGATGATGCGGCGCACCTGCACGGTGCAGGTGAACCTCGATTTCGC
>JBCCTH010000131.1:0-7946 GCA_039198835.1 Pseudomonadota bacterium
GTTACACCGTCAAGTCCAGTAATCTCCGGCAATGCTCTAATTGCCTAAAAAATGTGGAATCGAGATTTCACGACCCCGTACGTCTCCGGCGGCAATTTCCTGAATAACAATTAAAGGCTCCTCCACTCTACTGTCCTTACTGCATAAGGGGCAGCAGGGAGATTTTCAAACTAGCATAGCTGCTCCACTAGGCGCTATCTTCGTTGCGTTACGCAGTGTAGATCATTCGAAGTCTGAGCCTCCCCTCGGTAATGACGATTATCGACGTTGCTTACTCTCCACGTCTCGGAGGGACGTTCGTAGACAGAATTATAAATAAGCCCCAGGTCAGGCCCGGGGCTGGTGCCTTTCACGGAGGGGCGGCTTACGCTCCATCAAGCGAATCTCTCAAGGAAAGGTCTGTCTCATGTACATCGCCATGAACCGGTTCCGCGTCACCCAGGGCAATGAAGAAGAATTCGAGGCCATCTGGCTCAACCGAGAGGTCTATCTCACCAAAGAGCCCGGTTTCATGGAGTTTCAGATGCTCAAAGGCCCCGCATCGGATGGCATCACGCTCTATGCCTCGCATACTGTCTGGCAAAGCGAAGACGACTTCCTCGCTTGGACCCGCTCGCAAAGCTTCCGCGACGCCCATAAAGGCGCGGGCGCACGCAAGGCGCTCTATGACGGCCATCCGCAATTCGAAGGGTTCACCGCCATCCAGGATATCAAGGCCTGAAAGGCAGATCGCAGATACGCCCCGAGCCTGCGACAAGTTGACTCTCACGGGCCCTGCGCCCAAAACCGCCGCATATCCGAGAGGGAACATCCATGAAGAAAATCTATGGTTCCGCCGCCGAGGCCCTGGACGGGCTTTTGCATGACGGAATGTTCATCGCCGCGGGCGGCTTCGGGCTCTGCGGCATCCCCGAATTACTGCTCGACGCGATCAAGGAGGCAGGCACGAAAGACCTGACCTTCGCCTCAAACAACGCGGGCGTGGATGATTTCGGCATCGGCATCCTGCTGCGAACCCGGCAGGTCAAAAAGATGATCTCTTCCTATGTGGGCGAGAACGCCGAGTTCATGCGCCAATATCTTTCTGGCGAGCTGGAGCTGGAGTTTAACCCGCAAGGCACGCTCGCCGAGCGCATGCGCGCGGGCGGCTGCGGGATCCCCGGGTTTTACACCAAGACCGGCGTCGGCACTGTCATCGCCGAAGGCAAGGAAGAAAAAGACTTCGACGGCCAAACCTATATCCTCGAGCGCGGCATTTTCGCCGATCTCGCCATCGTCAAAGCCTGGAAAGCCGACGAAACCGGCAACGCGATCTTCCGCAAAACCGCGCGGAACTTTAACCCGCCTGCTGCCATGTGCGGCAAGGTCTGTGTCATGGAGGTCGAAGAGATCGTGCCCACAGGCTCGCTCGACCCCGATAACATTCACCTGCCAGGAATTTATGTGCATCGCATGATCCAGGGCACCCACGAAAAGCGGATCGAACAGCGCACCGTGCGCCAAAAGGAGAGCGCATAATGCCCTGGGACAGAAATCAGATGGCGGCGCGGGCCGCCGAAGAGCTCGAAGACGGGATGTATGTTAATCTCGGGATCGGCATTCCCACGCTCGTGGCCAATTACGTGGGCGACAAGGATATCACGCTGCAATCCGAAAACGGGATGCTCGGAATGGGCCCGTTCCCCTTCGAGGGCGAGGAAGACCCCGATCTCATCAATGCCGGCAAGCAGACAATCACCGAGCTTGAGCGCACCGCCTATTTCGACAGCGCGACATCGTTCGGGATGATCCGGGGCGGCAAAATCGCCGCCGCGATCCTCGGCGCGATGGAAGTCGCCGAAAATGGCGATCTGGCGAATTGGATGATCCCCGGCAAGCTCGTCAAAGGCATGGGCGGCGCGATGGATCTCGTCGCCGGTGTGGGCCGCGTGATCGTTGTGATGGATCATCAGAACAAGGCAGGCGTCTCGAAGGTGCTCAAGCAATGTACGCTCCCGCTCACCGGCAAGGGCGTCGTTGACCGCATCATCACAAATCTCGGCGTGCTCGATGTGGCCCAAGGCGGGCTCAAGATCGTCGAATTGGCCAATGGCGTCAGCGAAGATGACATGCGCGCGGCCACTGACGCGACCATCGTCTGAGCGACCCGACGATGATCCGCGAAGAGCAGAGCGGCTCCAAGGGCAGGTACGTCTTTGAAGAAGGCGGCCATGAGGCGGAGATGACCTATTCGGTCGTCTCCGATGCGTTGCGCATCGTCGATCATACCGGCGTGCCCGACGCGATGCGCGGCACGGGCGCGGGCAAAAAGCTCGTCGAGCACCTCGTCGCCGATGCCCGCGCGAAAGGGTTCAAGATCGTGCCACTGTGCCCCTTCGTGAACGCGCAACGCGCCAAACACCCCGAATGGGGCGATGTTTTCCAGGTCTGAGCGCGGCTGCGGGGCGAAATCGGCCCGAGGTCACGGCCAATTCATCGGATTAGAGCCCTTGTAACAAAATTCTGCCCTATTTGCTGCTTAGCGGAAGGAGCAATGATAATGAGCAGCGTTGAGACAGGGGCAAGCCGCAAAGCCACGATGGACCGCTTGATCGTGGGCGGGCTCATCGCGATCGTGGCCGTGGGGCTCATCGGCCTCATCTCCGCGACAGGCTGGGAAGAGACGCGCGCGCAGGTCGCAAAGCTCTCTCTTGGCGCGCTGTTGTTTCTCTTGCTCTTGAGCCTTGCCAATTACGGGATGCGCGCCCTTCGCTGGCACCTTTTCGCCCGCGAAATCGGGCTCAACACGCCGTTCAGCGCCAATGCGCGGCACTATCTCGGCGGTTTCGCGATGACCGTGACACCGGGCCGTGTGGGCGAGCTTATCCGGATGCGCTGGCTCCGCTGCGAGACGGGTTGGAGCTTTGAGCGCACAGCCCCGCTCGCGCTTGTCGATCGCGCCGCTGACCTCGCGGCGATGGGGCTCATGCTCGCAGTGGCTGTTGCACTCTCGGCGGGCGGGATCGCGCTCGGCTTGCCCGTGGCGCTGATGGCGGTGTCGCTCGCGGTGATCGCCACGCGCCCTGCCCTTTTAAGCGCCATCGTCGGTGGCGCGTTCCGCTTGACGGGTCTCTTTCCCCGCCTGATGGCGCGCATCCGCAGCGCGGCGCGCTCGCTTGCGCTTTTTTCGACACCGCGCGTGATCCTCATCGCCGGGCTCTTATCGCTTCTGGGCTGGATCGCCGAAGGCTGGGCCTTTCATCTGCTGCTCGTCTGGATGGGCGCGCCGATCCCGTTTTGGTCGGCCGTGGCGATCTTTCTGTTCGCGACGCTCGTGGGCGGGCTCACGGGGGCGCCCGGCGGGCTTGGCGGGGCCGAGGCCACGATGGTTGCGCTCCTGACGCTTGAGGGAGTGCCGCTTGAGATCTCGATCCCCGCGACAGCGATCATTCGCCTGACAACGCTCTGGTTCGCCATCGGCATCGGGCTCATCCTTTTCCCCTTCGCAGAACGGGCAGCAACGCAGGCGCGCGATGGCCTGGCGCACTGAGATCTATAGCGGCTGGGGCCGTGCTCTGAGCGCCACTGGCGATGTCGCGCGGCCCGAACGCGCCTCAGCGCTAGAGACCCTTCCCGCCGCCCCAGCTCGGGGGCAGGGCCGCAGCTACGGCGATGCCTGCCTCAACGATGCGGGCCGTATCATCGATATGTCGCGCCTTGATCGTATCCTGGGCTTTGAAGGCGGTCTCTTGCATGTGGAGGCTGGCGCGCGGCTGGGCGAGATCGCCCGCATTTTCGCGCCTCAGGGCTGGCTGCCACCGGTCATGCCCGGCACGGGCTTTGCCACGGTGGGCGGCGCAATCGCGAATGATGTCCACGGCAAAAACCACCACCATGCAGGCACATTCGGCCAGCATGTCAGCGAGATCACACTTCGCTTTCAAGGCAAGACAAAGCGCCTGCGCCCCGAAAACCCGCTTTTCAAGGCAACCATCGGAGGCCTCGGCCAAACCGGCACGATCGTTGCCGCCAAGCTGAAGATGACAGCCATCGCGGGCCAGGCGATGCAGGTCCGCGAGCGGCGCATGGCCGGCTGGGAAGAGTTCGTCGCTGAGCTCTCGAGCTCGCTCGCCCCCTATAGCGTGGGCTGGATCGACGCCACAGCGCGGGGCGCGGCCCTTGGCCGGGGTATTCTCGAAGAGGGGGAGATCGCGCAGGCCAGCGCGCCCGGAGCCAAAAAGGCAAAAAAGGCGAAGAAGATCCCGTTTAACGCGCCAAGCATCGCGCTCGCGCCGCCCATCGTACGGGCCTTCAATGCCGCCTATCTGCGCCGCGTGCCCGCGAGCGGGCGCACCGTCATGCGCGCGTTCGACGATTTCTTCTTCCCGCTCGACCGCATCCACGATTGGAACAGGCTCTACGGCAAGCGCGGATTTCATCAGTTTCAATGCGTTGTGCCCATGGCCTCGGAGGGCGCGCTCAAGGATATGCTCGCGCTGATCGCGGGCGCGGGGCGCGCCTCTCCGCTCGCTGTTCTCAAAAGGCTGGGGCCCGGGCGGGGCGGTGCGATGTCGTTCCCCATGGAAGGGCTCACGCTCGCGGTCGATATGCCCGCCAGCCAGGCCACCGAAGAGATCATCGCGCGCCTTGAAGACATGACGCTCGAAGCAGGCGGGCGCATCTATCTCGCCAAGGACGCGCTCTCGAGCGCGGCGACCATCGATGCGATGTATCCCGAAAGGGCGGCATGGGCGGCCACGGTCGCCAAAGCCGATCCCGCAGGTGCCCTTGAGACAGATCTGACACGCAGGCTCGAATTGCGGAGAGTCCCATGACGGAAACATGGTTGATCCTCGGCGCGACCTCTTCGATGGCGCGCGCTTTTGCCCGCGCGGTGGCAGAGCGCGGCGCATCGGTGATCCTCGCGGGGCGCGATATCGCTGATATGGAGGCAAGCGCCGCCGACGCTCGCGCGCGCGGCGCGCCCGAGGCGCTCACCCTGGCCTTTGATGCGCGCGATGAAAGCAGCTTCGCTGCCATTATCGAAGCCATGGAGGCGCGCGAAGGGGTGCTGAACGCGGCGGTCTTCGTGGGCTCGATGCCCCCGCAATCCGCCATCGATGCCGATCCCGCGCTTATCGCGGGCACGGTCGCCGACAGCTTCACCGGGCCTGCCGCGCTCCTCCAATCCCTTGCCCCCGCGCTCGAGGCGCGCGGCGCGGGCACAATCGTCGGCGTGGGGTCTGTGGCGGGCGATCGCGGGCGGATCGGGAACTATGTCTATGGTGCCGCCAAGGCCGGCTTTCACACCTATCTGAGCGGCTTGCGCAACAGGCTCACGCGGGCCGGCGGCCATGTGGTCACCGTCAAGCCTGGCTTTGTCGATACCGCCATGACCTGGACCGTCGAAGGCATGTTCCTCGTCGCGCCCCCTGAAAAGGTCGCGCACGATATCCTGCGCGCGGTCGACCGCAAAAAGAACGTGATCTACACGCCCGGTTTCTGGTGGCTGATCATGACGATCATTCGCTTCGTGCCAGAACCGATCTTCAAAAAGCTCTCGATCTGAGGGCGCCTCAAAACCCGAACCACTGCGCCCAAAGGCCAGCGGCGTAAAACATCATCGACAAGGTGATAAGCAAAATGCCGATGCCCATCTTGTCGCGCATCGCAAAGACAATCGGGTCATAATCCTGCTTGCCGCGATAGCCCAGCACAACCATCCGAATGAGCCAGGCCGCGATGGGAAGAAGCGCGAGCCAGAGGATCCACCGCGTGGGGTAAAGCGCCTGGGCTTGATCGGAGAGCGAATAGAGAAAGAAAACCAAGAGCGCGCCGACCACGCCAATGGAGGCCACATTCAAGAGATCGCCCCGATCAGGCCTGCCATAACCCCGCCCCGGAAGCCGGTCATCTGACGTGGCCAAGGTGAGCTCGGTGAGCCGTTTGACGCACCCGAGCGCCAGAAAGATCGGGAAGATGAAGATGAGCATCATCGCCGAGGCATCGACCTGGGTCGCCGCCGCGCCCGCCACCACGCGCAAAGTGTAAAGGCTCGCCAAGGTGACGATGTCGATCCAGCGCATGCGCTTGAGCTTGAGCGAATAGGCAAGCGAAAGCGCCATATAGAGCACGATCACGCCGAGAAAGGCCGCGCCGAGCAGCGCGCCGAGCGCCAATGCCAGCGCCAGAAGCGCGAGAAACGCGCCCATCCCCGCCTCAATGGGCACCTTCCCCGAGGCAAACGGCCGATGCCGCTTTTTGACGTGAAGACGATCCGCTTCGAGATCAAGGAGGTCATTGACCACGTAGATCGCGCTCGCGGCCGCCGAAAACGCCGCAATGCCCAACGCCACGAGCGCGAAAGCCGACAGCGCGAATTCATGGGCCGCGATGATCGGCAGAATGAGCAGCGCGTTCTTGACCCATTGGTGCGGCCTTATCGCGCGAAGAAGATCGCGCCAGGCCCAGCCGCCCGCGATCCGCGTCGTGGGAAGCTTGGCTGCGATGCGCGATGCGCCGGGCGGGTTGCCCACGATAATCGCCGCTTGCGCCGTTTCCCAAACCGGAAGATCGGCGCGGGCATCACCGGCATAGATATAGCCGCCCGCCCCATGGGCCGCGACGAGCGCCGCCGCCTTTTCTCTGCCCTTGAGGTTGCGCGTGACTGTTGAGCCCAGATTGGGCCCTTCAATGCCATGCAGCGCGCCCAGCTCGCGGACCCATGTCTCAGGCGAGCCCGATGCGAGGGCAACCGGGTGCCCCTCCTCGCTTGCCTCCCGCGCCAGGCTGAGCACCTCGTCACGCACGGGCATCAGTTCAAGCCGGAGCGAGACGATCCCGGCCAGCTCGGCTTTGAGCGCCGCAGGATCCCGGAAATGGCGCAGGCAGGCGGCGAGCGTTGCGCGCGGGGCTTGCCCGAGCCCGGCCCAGAGCGCCTCGAGCAAAAGATCGGTTCTCAGAAGCGTCCCATCCACATCGAGAATGAGCGGCGCTTTGCGGTCATCGGCCATGCTCACCCCCCGCTCGCGGCAAAAACACAGCCATCCGAGAGCATCAGGGGCGGTGTAATACACAGCCCGCGCGCCACGCGGTAAGCCGACAGAACTTTTGGGATGTAATCGCGGGTTTCCGGGAAAGGCGGAACACCGCCATGCGCGCTCACCGCCCCCTCGCCCGCATTATAGGCCGCGAGCACAAGGAGCGGGTCATCGCCGTATCTCTCCATCAGATGATCAAGAAGCGCCACGCCCCCCTGAATGTTGGCCGCCGGATCAAAGGCATCGGTGACGCCAAAGCGCGCGGCGGTCGCGGGCATCAGTTGCATCAGGCCTTGCGCCCCCGCCCGACTTACAGCGCGGCTATCGCCCGCGCTTTCCACCGAGATAACCGCCAGCGCCAGCGCGGGAGACACGCGCGTGCCCACGGTGGCGCGCAGCATATCGCGGCCATGGGCGTTTGAGATTGCCTGAAGCGCGGCCAAACGCGGGCTTGGTGCTGCGCCCGCGGCCCCTTCGATGGCCTCAAGCGCGGCAAAGAGGCGCCCCGCCTCAGCCGCGCTCGCTTTCGGCGAGAGCTTTTCCCAAAACCAGGGGAAGGATGTGACCCGCGCTTTCTCAGCGGCCGAGCCGGGGGCGGCAGCCGGCTCAGCCGCCTCCTGCGCCCCGGCTGGGGCGATCTGCACGGTGATCCGGCGCGTCGCGCTCGAAGAGGGCGGCTTCACGCGCTTGAAGGTAAAATCCTTGAAAGGCGGCGGCGCGGGCTGCGCCTCTTGCGCGATAAGCGCTTGCGCCGTAAAAAGACCGGCCGCCAACACAGCCGCGATCATCTTCATCTCGTTGAGGTCCTGCTCTGCCTCTGTTTTTTACCACGATACCTTTTTTGCCAACTCAGCGCCAGCGACAGCTTCAAAGGCCCTTAAACCCGCCGAATTTAGCGCAAAACGACACAAACCGCGCCGCACAGCA
>JBCCTH010000132.1:0-7906 GCA_039198835.1 Pseudomonadota bacterium
CGGCGAGGATGTTGACGCCCTTGAGCATCTTATCGCGGGCGGACGTGTCGAATTTAACGTCTTTAGCAGCCATTCTTAGCTCCTATCATGTGTGTTTTGGTGCAATGCGCGGCGCGCATCGTTCACGAGTTTCAGGCCATCACGCCAAGGATGTCGCTCTCTTTCATGATGAGCAGCTCCTTGCCGTCGACGGTTACTTCCGTGCCTGACCACTTCCCGAAGAGAATCTTGTCGCCTTCTTTGACGTCCATGGCGATGCGATCACCGTCGTCATCCTTGGCGCCTGCGCCTACGGCAACGACAAGCCCTTCAGCGGGCTTTTCCTTGGCGCTGTCGGGGATGATAAGACCGCCAGCGGTCTTCTCTTCGCTCTCAACGCGTTCCACGAGAACGCGATCATGAAGCGGGGTAAATGCCATCTTTGATGCTCCTATCTGGCTCAAAGTTTCTCCCTTTAGCACTCACATCAAATGAGTGCCAACGCCGGGCAGATAGGCAAAGCTTCCGGACGTGTCAACGAAGTCTGGGAGAGATTTCTTGCGAATTTTCCAAAGCGCGCCGGCCCCACTTATTGACGAAGGTCTCAGACCGCTCTGGCATTAATAAAGTCTTAACCTATCTTAAGGTTATGCGCAGGCGTCTATCATATGAATGAAGCGGGGTTCATCGCCATCCTTTGCGGCATGCTTCTCGGCGGCGCAGATGAGCCTCGGCTGGATTATGTTGGGAGCTACGATCTTCTGGGCGAGGCTCAAAGCAACCACGCTTATATAGATTGTGAAACCGACACGCATGTCATCGAAGTCGGCCTCGACAAACGCTCCTCGCTCGACTCGCTGCAACAGGCCATCTTTGCTTCTGTTCACACGGGCAAGCAGCCCAAGATCATCATCATCGATCGGGACGGCAAGGTGGGGCGCTGGGAGACGCGCATTCGCACCGCCGCGCGCGCCGTGGGTGTTGAATTCGAGCGCATCTCCGATGATGCCCTCATCCGCACAAGCATGACCCACTGGATGCGCAATTATAGCCCCGCCGCCAGCGGATCATCTGCGACGCGGAGCGTGGCCGCCGCCGACTAGCTCACAACATCGCCCCAGTCGGCAAGGCCCGTGCGACCGCGCTCAGTGAGATCGTAAACGCCTTTTTCGACCTTGTGAAACCAGCCATAATGATTGTCGCGCATGATCGTCGTCGCTTTGGGCACGCCCGTGGCCTTGGCGATGATCGCGCCTTTCTCTGCGCCCGCGCTTGCCAGATATGCCGCGCATTTGAGCGCGTCTTGGCGGTAGCCGGTGACGATCCCGTGTCTTGTGGCGCCGCCTGAATTGGGATCGCCATCAAGCCGTTCGAACGCGCGCAAAAGCCGCTCTTTCTTCTTGGCGGCCTTGCGCGGGCGATAAGGGCCGGGATCGGCATGCACTTCTAATAACCCGTCATCGCGCACGGTCATGAGCCCAAGACCGAGCCGGCGACACAGCCCGAGATTATCGCGGAGTGCGCGCCGCCCCTTGGGCCGCGCCACGCAGAGATAAACGGCATCGCTCACCTTGAGCCGCTCGACACCCTGGTGAAACAGCGCCAGCGAAAACCCAAGCTTGAGTTCCACGATGACCGGCGCGTCATCGCCGCGCAAAGCCACTACATCCGCCGCGCCCACCTCGCCTTTGACCTCATAGCCGAGACGCTGAAGGTAGGCTTTCACCGGCGGATAAAGATCAGCTTCGCGTTCCATGGCGTGAGTTTAACAACGCGCTGATTCAGCGCGCAATGCGCCCGTGACACGCACCAGGGCGGCTCCTATAACGCGCGCGAAATCTCTGCCCGATCAAGGAAGCGCGCAATGATCAAAGTCTTTGGCCACAAATCCCCCGATACCGACTCCACCGGGAGCGCGATCATCTGGGCGTGGTATCTCACTCAGATCAAAGGCGAGGCCGCAGAGCCTATCCTCCTGGGCGAGCCAAACACCGAGGCCGCCTTTGTGCTCAAGCGTTGGGGTTTTGAAAAACCGCAGATCATCGAGGACGTGGCCGATGATGAGCCGGTCGTCATTGTCGATACAAACAACCCCGCCGAGCTTCCCGCCAATATCAACAACGCCGATATCCGCGCGATCATTGATCATCACAAGCTTGTCGGTGGCCTCGAGACGAAAGGACCAATCGACATCCGCATCGAGCCGCTCGCCTGCGCCGCCACGATCATGTGGAAGATGATCGGCAAGGATATGGCCCAGGCCCCCGCCGCGATCAAAGGTGCGATGCTCTCGTGCATCCTGTCGGACACGCTCGAATTCCGCTCGCCGACGACCACCCAGGAAGACAAAGCAATCGCGCACGATCTGGCCAAAGATCTCGGCATCGAGATCGCGGATTATGCCGGTGAGATGTTCGCCGCGAAATCTGATGTTAGCGCGTTCTCCGATGCCGAATTGCTGCGCATGGATTCAAAGGAATACGAGGTCGACGGCACAAAGTTCAGGGTCTCTGTGCTGGAAACGACGGCACCCCAGATCGTGCTCGATCGTAAAGCGTCGCTGATGGAAAGCATGGCGAAAGTGGCCTCTGAGGACGGGGTGGATCAGGTCTTGCTCTTTGTCGTCGATATCTTGAACGAGGAAGCCACGATGCTGATCCCCAACGCGCTGACAAAAACAGTCGCTGAAAAGAGCTTTGGGGCCGTCGCCGCAGGCGACACTGTCATCTTGCCCGGCGTAATGAGCCGCAAGAAGCAGATTATTCCCAACCTGGCCGTCTAGGCCCAAAGACGAGCGCGCGCCCATGCGGATCATTCATTCACTGGCCGAGGTCTCGGCCGATTACGATGCGCTCTTTTGTGACTTATGGGGGTGTGTGCATGATGGTGTGCGGCCCTTTCCGGCGGCGATAGAGGCGCTCCGCGCGTGGCGCGCGGCGGGAAAGATCGTTCTTCTTGTCACAAACGCGCCCCGCCACAGGGCCTCTGTCGCCGAGCAACTCGGCCATCTCGGCGTGCCCGAGGATTGTTGGGATGATATCGCATCATCAGGCGACAGCGCGCGCGCGGCGATGTTTACTGGCGCGGTGGGCGCGCGCGTTTACTTCATTGGTCAGCCTCACGACCAGGCCTTCTTCGACCCGCTGCGATTGATCGAAAACCCGGTCAAGATAACTCAGGTTCCCCTCGCTGAAGCGGAAGGGATCGTCTGTTGCGGCCCGTTTGAGCCGCTCAATGACCCCGAAGAAAGCCGCGCGGACCTTCTCTTTGCGAAGCAAAAACGACTGCCGCTCCTTTGCGCCAATCCCGACATTGTCGTAGATCGCGGCGACAAGCGCGAATGGTGCGCGGGAAAGCTCGCTGAAATGTACACCGAGATGGGCGGCACGAGCCTTTATTTCGGAAAACCACATCCGCCGATCTATGATCTGGCGCGACGCCGCTTAAGCGCACTGGGCCATGACATCCCTAATTCTCGCATTTTAGCCGTGGGCGACGGCATTCATACCGATGTCGAAGGGGCAAATGGCGAAGACATTGACAGTCTCTTCATAACGGGCGGCCTTGCTGCGGCGGAGACCCAGACGCGTGACACCCCCGATGCTGAGAAACTTGACGCCTTTCTCACGAAATCGCAAATCACACCGACCTACAGCATCGGTTTTCTGCGCTAATTCTGCGTTTGCAAAGTAATAATATTTCTTCTATACGCCGCATGAAGGAAGATCATTACTCGCGAGAATCGCCATGCTCGATAATCAGCCGCGCGGCACCATTGTCATCGAAGACCTCGAAATCGGCATGAAGCGCCATGTGCAGAAGGTTGTAAGCGAGCTCGATATCGAGATGTTTGCGCAAGTCTCGACCGATCATAACCCCGTTCATCTCGACGATGAGTATGCGCAAGACACGATTTTCGAAGGGCGCATCGCCCATGGCATGCTCACCGCCGGTCTCATCAGCGCGGTGATTGGTGAGCAGCTCCCCGGCCATGGAACGGTGTATCTTGGGCAATCACTCAAGTTTCTCGCCCCAGTACGCCCAGGCGACCTTGTGCGCGCCGAAGTTGAGGTCACCGCGATCGATTATGCAAAGCGGCGCGTCACGATGGACACGCATTGCGAAGTGGATGGCAAAAAGGTCCTTAAGGGTGAGGCGACTGTCCTCGCGCCCTCTCGCAAATTCGACTGAGCAAGAGCGCCTTGCCGCGCCCTCAAAGGCGCGTTACCTCCCGCGCCATGGAGCGCATCACCGATCTGTCCGACGTCTCTCAATCTGTCCGGGGTGCCTCTGTCGCCATCGGCAATTTCGATGGCGTCCATCGCGGCCATCAATCGGTGATCGATTTGGCCCGTGGCAAGGGAATGCCGCTCGCAGTGATGACTTTCGAGCCCCATCCGCGCACGTATTTCAGCCGCCTGCGCGGCAAGCCCGCGGAGCATTTCAGGCTCATGAGCGCCGAGGCCAAGGCCAACCGCCTTGAAAAGCTCGGCGTTGATTTCGCCTATGAGATTCCCTTCGACGCTGTCTTGGCGGAGCAATCGCCAGACGCCTTTGTCACCGATATCTTGCAGAGCATGCTCGGGGCCCGGCATATCGTCGTGGGCGAGGATTTTTGTTTCGGCAAAGATCGCAAGGGCACCGCCGAGACCCTCAAAGAGCTCGCCGAGCGCGCCGGTATCGGCGTGACCATCGCCCAGATGATCACCACCGACAAAACCGAGATCAGCTCAACGAATATTCGCCGCGCCCTCACGGAAGGCGCGCCGCGCCGCGCCGCTGAAATGCTCGGGCATTGGCACCGCCTCGAAGGCCCTGTGATCCACGGCGATGCGCGCGGGCGCGATCTGGGCTATCCCACGGCCAATATGTCGCTCGGTGATCTGCATCACCCGGCTTACGGCGTCTACGCGGTGCTCGTTGATGTCCTCGATGGCCCACATGCGGGCAGTTATCACGGCGCGTCTTCAATCGGTGTGCGCCCCATGTTTGGCGAGAACGCCGCGAATTGCGAAACCTTCCTCTTCGATTTCAGCGGTGATCTTTACGGGGCGACCCTCTCTGTCGCCCTCGTCGATTATTTGCGCCCCGAACAGAAATTCGACGCGCTTGATGCGCTTATCGCGCAAATGGGCCAAGACTGCGACCGCGCTCGTGCTACCCTGTCTGCGTTATGAGCTTTGACACCCCGCCTTCCCCTATCGACCGCACCGGCCTGCGCGCGCGCTACTGGGAGACTGTGCCGCTCGGTCAGATGACCGATCGCGAATGGGAGGCGCTCTGCGATGGCTGCGGAAAATGCTGCCTCAACAAGCTCGAAGACCCCGAAACCGGCGAGGTCGCCCTAACGCGCATCGCCTGCCGCTTGCTCGACAATGACACCTGCGCCTGCGGGCAATACGATATTCGCCATCATTTTGTCCCTGAATGCATCCGCATGACCCCGGCGAGCATCGCGATGCATGCCTATTGGCTCCCTTCGAGCTGCGCTTACAAAAGGCTCCATGAAGGGAAGGCGCTGCCAAACTGGCACCCGCTCCTGACCGGCGATGCAAACAGCGTTCACGATGCCGGTGCCTCCGTGCGCGGATGGACATTGCCCGAATTCGAAGTGCCCGAAGATGAGTGGGAAGATTACATCGTGGCCGAGGCGTAATGCATTTCGCCTCAGACAATGCGGGCCCCACGCACCCTAAGATCCTTGAAGCGGTTATCGAGGCCTCCTCGGGCTATGCCATGCCCTATGGCGCTGATCGCTGGGCCGAGGCAGCAAAGGCCGAAATCCGCGAGACCTTTGAAGCGCCGGAGGCCGAAATATTCTTCATCGCCACTGGCACGGCGACAAACTCCATGATCCTCGGCGCGCTGGCGGCCCCTTGGTCAGCGATATTCTGCCATGAGCGCGCACATATCCTGATCGACGAATCCAATGCGCCCGAATTCTTCACCAATGGCGCGCGCATCGCGCCGGTGGGTGGCGCGGCAGGCAAGATGGACCCGAAGCAACTTGACGCGATGCTGAGCCGCTATGCCCCGGGTGACATCCATACCCCCGCGCAAGGGCCAGTTTCGATCACCAATGTGACCGAAGCGGGCACAGTCTATAAGCTCCCAGAAATCGACGCGATCTCAACCATTGCCGCCGAAAAATCGCTAGCGCTGCATCTTGATGGCGCGCGTTTCGGGAACGCTTGCGCCGCGCTCGGGTGCAGCGCCGCCGAAATGAGCTGGAAGCGTGGCGTGGCCGCCGTGAGCTTCGGGGGCACGAAGAACGGCTGTATGAGCGTAGAAGCGGCGATCTTCTTTGATCGCGATCTCGCGCGGAATTTCGAACGCATCCGCATGCGATCAGGACATCTCTTTTCAAAGCACAGGCTTCTTTCGGCGCAGATGTCCGCCTATCTGAAAGATGGCCTCTGGCTCGATCTTGCTGGGCGTGCGAACGCCGCCGCCGCTGATCTCGCCTCTGCCCTGGGCAACCATGTGGAATTCGCGAACCAGCCCGAAGCCAACATGCTCTTTGTGACATTCCCCCGGGCGCTGCACCGCAAATTGCGCGCGGCAGGCGCACAATTTTACAGCTTCGGGAACGCGGAGGAAGGCCCCGATGACGCCCCGCTCCTCGCCCGGCTTGTCTGCGATTGGTCCGCCACGCCAGAAAACACCGAGCGCTTCGCCACCCTGCTCAAGGCCGGATAAGCGCGGCCACCTCCCGGGGGTGCGTGATCGGCAACATATGCCCGGCGCCTTCGATGACATGCGCCCGCGCGCCAGGGATAAGCGATAAGAGAACGTCATGGATCGCGGGGATCGACGGCTCGGCCTCGCTTCCTCGGATGAGAGTGACCGGGCAATCCATCCGGGAGAGCTTTCCAGGCGCGAAGACGCCCCCATTATCGCGATCAATGCCGTCGAACTGGGCGGCGATCAACGGCATTTGCCTGGTGACCTGCTTCTGAAAGCGCGGCGGCAACTCGGCCAGGGGCGCGCCATCCCACATCGCTGTGAAGAGCTCGGCCATGCGCGCAAGATCGTTTTGCACGAACGCAGCCTGCACCGGCTCAAAGCGCGCCAGATAGGCGACATAGGCCGGCCGATCATGGAGCCGGATCGCCGCGAAAAAGACAGGCTCGATGAGATAGAGTTCGGTGATCAATTCAGGCGCTTCAACGGCGAGCCTCAAAGCCACCGTCGCGCCATAGGAATGGCCGATCACCGGCCCCGCGCGCCCGCCCATCGCCGCGCGTGCCCAACGCACCGATGTTTCGGAATAATCACTGGATGGATCCCAAGCCGGGCTGCGGCCATGGCCGGGGAGATCAAACGCCCGCGCTCCGCCTGGCAAGGCCTCCGACAAAGGGCGCAAGACACCCGAATGCGCAAGCGCGCAATGGATCATCAAAAACGCGCCCGCGCCCCAGGTCTGAGTGTAGGCGCTCAACGCGAAAGATGGCGGTCCAGATCAGCGATCCGATCCTGGCCCCAAAACCGCGCGCCATCATCTGTGATGTAAAAGGGCGCGCCGAACGCACCCGCATTCACAGCGTCTTCCAGGTTCTGCGCATAGGTCTCTGCCCCCGCCAAAAGGCCGCGATCGGCAAGCGACGGGTCAAACCCGGCCCCTGAAAGGCAGTCACGGATGACATCATCTTGCGCGATGTCTTTTTCATCTGCCCAGCATGCCCGGGTGAAGGCCGCCACGAGCGCGCCAAGGTCGCCCCCTTCCTTGGCAGCAGCGATGAAAGCGTAAGACGAAGGCGCCGGGTTTGTGGGCCAATGCGCGGGTTTCAGATTGAAAGGCATGCCAAGCGCGGCAGCCTGGCGCACAAGCTCTTGCGCGCGGTAGTCTTGGCGCGCCGGATGGCGATCCTTCGGGGCCGTGCCGCCCGTGCGCGAGAAAAGCGTGATGATGTCGAGCGGCTTGTAA
>JBCCTH010000133.1:0-7838 GCA_039198835.1 Pseudomonadota bacterium
AAAACATTTTCGATTTCCCAAAAAGCATTTATACCGGGTCGCGGCTGGTGTTGGATGTTGCTGTATCGCCTGACGAAGACCGGATTTACCTGATGGTCGATGACGAGAACCCTATTTGAGTGGTTGATCTGCAAAGGCCAGATGAGCCGTTGAAGATCGGAGGAAGGCTAAACGCAACGGCAGTCGCGGCTCTGTCTGACGATCTTTTCGCTATCGTTAATAACACAACATGCCGCCTTATAGTCTACCAGTCACCACCAGTAAGACAGCATGCCGTGACTGCGTATATTGGGCCAAAGTCCTTTTGGGGCTTCAGATCCCCCGGCGCTAAATCATGTAATGTGACAAGCATGGCGCCGGTGATGGGCGAAACGGAATTGCTCATCGATTTTGAAGAGGGATCACCGACGCAGGTATCGATAACCTCTTTGAAACCGGCCCTAGAATGACGGTCAAAGGACTGCGCTATCGTTTAGCAAGGCAACTCTGATGCCTATTTCCACGAATGTCCGCCCGGTGCGTTGCCCAAGCACATTGTACATCGTTAGCCAGAAAGTTGCGGTCTTAAATCCGGACCGGAAACTGGACATTATTCAAAGTCCAGCGCTCGGCTAAAATCATCCAACGGAGGCTGAAAGTGGTGGCCATGGCAGGTACCATGGCCACCAAAAGGCTCAAGCCGCCAGATCGAAGCGATCTGCCATCATCACCTTGTCCCAGGCGGCGACGAAGTCGCGGGCGAACTTTTCGGCGTTGTCGTCTTGGGCGTAGACCTCCGCGTAGCTGCGCAGGATCGAGTTCGAGCCGAAGACGAGGTCGGCGCGCGTGGCTGTCCATTTGACGGCACCGGTGGCGCGGTCGCGGATCTCATAGCTGCCGTCATCAACGGGGTGCCAGCTATTGGCCATGTCGGTGAGGTTGACGAAGAAATCATTCGTCAACGCTCCGACACGGTCGCTGAAGACCCCGTGCTTGCCGCCGCCATGGTTCGTGCCCAGGACACGCATGCCGCCGATCAGCGCCGTCATTTCCGCCCCCGTCAGGCCCATGAGCTGCGCGCGATCGAGCATCATCTCTTCGGGCGATACCGCGTAATCCTCTTTTGCCCAATTCCGGAAGCCGTCGGCCAGCGGTTCGAGCACATCGAAGCTCTCGGCATCGGTCATCTCGGCTGTGGCATCACCGCGCCCGGGCGCGAAAGGCACCTCAACCGACAATCCTGCCGCTGAAATCGCTTGTTCAAGGCCAACATTGCCAGCCAGTACAATCGTATCGGCAACAGAAGCGCCATGCTCTTCGGCGAGCAATTCGAGCGCATCGAGCACGCGGTTCAGGCGCTCTGGCTCGTTTCCAAGCCAGGAGCGTTGCGGCTCAAGGCGAATGCGCGCGCCATTTGCACCGCCGCGCTTGTCAGAGCCCCGATATGTGCGCGCGGCGTCCCAAGCCGTGGCGATGAGCTCATGCGCGGGCAGCCCCGTGGCCATGATGGCCGTTTTGAGGGCCTCCACATCATACTCTTTAGAACCCGCCGGAACGGGATCTTGCCAGATCAGATCCTCCTGGGGTGCATCGGGCCCCAGATAATTGACGCGTGGGCCCATATCGCGGTGGCAGAGTTTGAACCAGGCACGGGCGAATGTATCGGCGAAGTAATCGGGATCAGCGCGGAAGCGCTGGCAGATTTCATTATAGACAGGGTCAACCCGCATCGCCATGTCGGCATCTGTCATGATCACGCGGGTGCGCTTGGTTGGGTCGCTGGCATCAACCGGCATGACATCTTCGGGCATGTCCACCGGTTCCCATTGCCACGCGCCGGCCGGAGATTTGCGCAATTCCCACTCGTAATCAAAGAGATAGTCGAAATATCCCATGTCCCATTTGGTGGGTTCGCGCGTCCAGGCGCCCTCAATGCCCGAGGTGAAGGCGTTTGACGCTTTTCCCTCCTGGGCCGGATTGGCCCAACCGAAGCCTTGCGCCTCAAGGCCGCCGCTCTCGGGCTCGACGCCGATACTCTCGCCCGAGCCATTGCCATGGGCCTTGCCGACAGTATGGCCGCCGCAGGTGAGCGCGGCTGTCTCTTCATCATTCATCGCCATGCGCGCGAAAGTCTCGCGCACATGCATCGCGGTGTGGGCCGGGTTGGGCTGGCCGTTGATGCCCTCAGGATTGACGTAAATCAGCCCCATATGCACCGCTGCGAGCGGGTTCTCGAGCGTGGCGGCATCGTCGATGTCATCATAGCGGTTCTCGGACGGCGCGAGCCATTCATTCTCTTCGCCCCAATAAACATCTGTTTCAGGGCCCCAGATATCTTCGCGGCCAAACCCGAAGCCAAAGGTTTTGAGGCCCATGCTTTCATACGCCACGGTCCCCGAAAGCAGGATCAGATCAGCCCAGCTCAGCTTATTGCCATACTTCTTCTTGATCGGCCAAAGGAGACGGCGCGCCTTGTCGAGGCTGGCATTGTCGGGCCAAGAGTTGAGCGGAGCGAAGCGGATATTGCCGCCCGCGCCGCCGCCACGGCCATCGGAGACCCGGTAGGAGCCCGCGGAATGCCAAGCGAGGCGAATGAACAGGCCGCCGTAATGGCCCCAATCGGCCGGCCACCAAGGCTGACTTTCGGTCATGAGCGCCTCAAGATCAGCTTTGAGCGCAGTGAAATCGAGCGTCTTGACGGCATCGCGATAAGAGAAATCGCGATCCATGGGATCAACGCGCGCGCCTTTCTGATGCAAAATATCGAGATTGAGCGATTTGGGCCACCATTTGGTAACGGAGGGCTTGGTGAGCGCGGTGTTGCCGCCATGGGCGACGGGGCACCCGCCGGTGAAGGAAGGGGAGTTTCCGTCCATAAAACTGACCTCTCGCTGCGTTCGTGTCGTGGCAAAGGCGCAAGGGATAATCCCGTGCGTTTCACACAGGTATAATTAGAATCATTCCAAGAAAGGCAAGACGTTCAGAGCAGTCGCACCTTCAATTTCGTGATCCGGTTGGCTTCTTTCTCGATCACCTCGAAGCGAAAGCCATGGAAGCTGAAAACTTGACCAACAACGGGGATCATTTGAGCCTCATGGATAACCAGGCCCGCGACCGTGTTGGCCTCTTCATCGGGGAGGCTCCAGTCATGGGCGCGGTTGAGATCACGGATGGTCATGGAGCCATCGACCAGATACTGGCCATCATCTGTCGCGGCGACTTCTTCTTCGGCCTGGTCGAACTCATCGGTGATTTCGCCCACGATCTCTTCGAGGATATCTTCGAGCGTCAGAAGGCCCTGCAACGAGCCATATTCATCGACGACGAGCGCGAAATGCGCGCGGCGGCGCAGAAACTCGCGCATCTGATCATCGAGTGTCGTCGTTTCAGGCACAAAATACGGCTCCATGGCGACATCGAGCACGTCAAATTCTTCGATATCCTTGCGCACGAGCTTGTCCATCGCACGCGCGAGGTCTTTGGCGTGGATGATCCCCACGATGTTCTCAGGATCCTCGCGGAAGAGGGGCAGGCGGGTATGGCGGCTTTGAAGCGCCGCTGAAAGGATCTCTCCGGGCGCGAGCGCGACATCGATCATCTCAATGGACGAGCGATGGAGCATGATCTCTTCCACGGTCCGCTCCGCGAGATCGAGCGCGCCTAAAATCCTGTCGCGATCTTCTTTTTCGACGATGCCTTCCTGCTGACCAAGAGACAGAGCGCCCGCGATCTCTTCGCGCACAGCCAGCACATTGGCCCCGGGATCGATTTGAACGCCAAAGAGCCTGAGAACCCCGCGCACGAGAAGGCGCACCGCGCGCACGATGGGCGAGAAGACCGTGACAATGACCGAGATCGGCCGCGCAACGGCGGAGGCCGCCGTTTCAGCGTTCGTGATGGCATAGGTCTTCGGCAAGACTTCGGCGAAAATCAAAACAAGGAGCGTCATCACGAGCGTCGCAAGCGCGACGCCGCTTTCCCCGAACGCGCGCGTGAAAAGAGCGGTCGCCAGCGATGTGGCGAGAATATTGACGAGGTTATTGCCCAAAAGAACCGATCCGATGAGCCGCTCGCTATCATCGGTGATCTTGAGCGCCTGCGCTGCCCCGCGTGAGCCTTTATCGGCCTGCGATCTGAGCTTGCCGCGCGAGGCGGCTGTGAGCGCGGTCTCAGACCCCGAAAAGAAGCCTGATAACACAAGTAAGAAGAGGATAGCGCCCGCGGTTATCCAAAAGGCGGTGTCGAAGGTGGATGCCGGATCAGCCATGGCGCGCATATGCGCCGGGTTGAGAGGCCTGGCAAGGGGCTTGGGCGCATGAGGCTCCGCTTACCCGTCTGCCCCATAGGCGCGGACCATGGCCGGGTGGGCTACCTTGCGAGAGGGTGGTGATCGAGCACAAGGTCGCGCAGGCGCTCTTCAAGGACATGCGTGTAAATCTCTGTCGTCGCAACATCGGCATGGCCAAGCAGGGTTTGGATCGCGCGCAGATCGGCCCCGTTTTCGAGCAGGTGGGTCGCGAAGGCATGGCGCAGGGTGTGAGGCGTCACATCTGCCGCTGAAACGCCCGCAGCGACCGCAATGTCCTTGATCATCATGTAGAATGCATGGCGGGTCAGGTGGCCTGTTTTGCCGCGAGAGGCGAACAGAAAGCGCGGGCTCGGGCCATCTTGCGCATCGATATGGGCGATCCAGGCGGTGAGCGCGTCGCGCGCGGGCGCTGAAAGCGGCACCAGCCTTTCCTTACCGCCCTTGCCGCTCACAAGAAGCATCCTTGGGTCTCCGCGGGCGGTATTCAGGGGAAGCGAGACAAGCTCGCTCACGCGCATGCCTGTCGCGTAAAGCAGCTCCATCAAACAGGTCGCGCGCAGGCGCTTGGCTTCAGTTTTGCCATGGGCGCGCGCGGCGCTCAAAAGCGCTTCCACATCTTCCAACCGCAGCGTCTTGGGCAGGCGCGCGGCTCTGCCGGGCCCCTTGATCTGGATCGCGGGGTTATCGCCGCGCAAGCCTTCCTCGAAAGCGAAGCGATAGAGCTGTTTGAGCGCTGAAAGCCGCCGGGCGCGGGTGGCTTTCGAAAGGCCCTGCGCGTCGCAATGGATGAGATAGCCCTCGATATCGGCCTTTGTCGCCTGCGCGAAACCGAGGCCGCGCGTGCCAAGCCAGGCGCTTGCGTCACTCAGATCGCGCGCATAGGCGAGTTGCGTGTTCTCGGCGGCATCAAGCTCTGCCGCGTGCGCTTCGATGAAGCTCTGGATCATCCGCGCGTCGTATGTCATGGCGCGATCAAGAGGTGGAGCGCAGCTTGCCGCGCGGTGCTTTCAAGCCCCATGGCGCGCAGCGAAGCCAGGGCAGGGGCCAGGCTCGAAAGATCGCCTTGCGCGGCGGCTTCAATCTCGCCCAGGGCCTTGAGAATGCGCAGACCGAGCGGTGCCGCTGCGTTATCTGTGGCGGGCGCTGGCTCGTCCGCGCCAAACCCGCGCGCGATGGCTGCCTCGAGCGCGCCACTTACTGAGATGTCCGAGACATCGCCAAAAGACACTGCGCGCCAAAAGGCAGGGGCCTGTGCGCCTGTCATCTCAAATCGGTCCGACAAAAAAAGAAGCTTGTCGCGGATCTCGGCGGCGCGGCCGGGAAGCTTCATCTCCCCATCAAGCGCGGGGGCGGCGATTGCCGCGAGCACGGGCGCCAGGCCCAAGGGGGCCATCGCCTCCCAGGCTTGCGGCAAGGCTTCGCCGAGCTCGCGCGCATCGCCCGCTGTCAGCGCTTCATCAAGCGCCTGGATGG
Organism: Pseudomonadota bacterium; assembly: GCA_039198835.1. GTDB lineage: Bacteria > Pseudomonadota > Alphaproteobacteria > Rhodobacterales > Rhodobacteraceae > Shimia_B. The sequence goes on from JBCCTH010000133.1 coordinate 5,762, forward strand.
CGGACGCGCGATCCCAGACGCCGCCGGATGCGGCGGGCCTGCGCTGAGTATAGAGCCCCAAAAGAAGATTGGGTGAAACGGCACCGGTGCGTGCCAGGCGCTCGGCGGCCTCAAGCTGCGCTTTCCAGCCCATCTCGGCGCGCAGATCATTATGGGCGAAAAGGCGCGGCAAACCCTGCGTCGAAAGCGGCTCGCCGATGGCTTCTCGCAGCCTCAAGGCAAGCGGCGTGACCGGCGCATCGCCCAGATCGGGCGCACCAGCATCTGCGAGTTCCGGCTCTAAAAACTGCGCGAGAAGTTCAGACATCCCCGGCGGTATGTCGCCCAGGAGCGTCGCGGTTTGAAGCGAGAGCGCCGCCGCGTTCCAGTCGCCCGTGCGCGCCAGGCAAAAAATGCGCGCTTCAAGGCCTTGCATCAAAGACGCGTCCGCGCGCAGCATCGCGCAGGCGCGATCTTCGGAACTGTTGACGAGCGCGAGATCGAAAAAGACGGCGAAACCCTCTTCAGTCATCGGATCGAGTGTCTCTAGAAGCGCGCCAGCCTCAGAGACAAAACCGAGCTGCACCAGCCTCTGGGCGCGGTAAACGGCAAACCCGTTTTCGCTAAACCCAAATGGAGCGGCCGCCGCTGCCAGGAGAAGCCGGTTGCGCAAAGAGGCCACGGGTTGCAACGCTTCATCTGGCAAAGCTGCAAGCGCCCGCGTCAGCGCCTCTGCCGTCGCGCCTTGCCAGAGGGTCGGCGGGAGGCCGCTTGCCGCCGCGCCAAGGAGGCCGAGACCTGCGCCATCGTCACCGGCCAGCGGTTTTGCCTCGACGGCGGGTGTTGCCGCGCTTTGCGTGATCGGTGTCTCAAGCGAAAGCGCGTCTTCGCCGAGCGCCTCTTCAGGGGTAACCTCATTGAGCCAATCGATGGCCGACCGCGGCACCTCAAGCGCGCCGTCAGCAGCTTGCGCGCCCGCGAGGGCGGGACAGACGCAAAGCGCCAGCGCCGAAAGACAAAGGCCCGCCCTAGTCAAGATCAAGCTCGACCGGGATCGTCACCGTTTCTTGCGGTGGGATAAAATCAGCCCCCAGAAACGGGCCCACATAGGCATAGGCCACGAGCCCGAACGCGGCCAGGATCGTCGCGTAAATCAGAAGTTTGATGATGCGCCACATGCCACGCTCTCCGGCGGTTCTGCTCGTTTGCCCTTACCGTTTTTATATATGGTCTTTTGGCGACAATCACGCCATTCAAAAGATCGCAGCGCCGCGTCGGCATGGCTTAGCCGATCGCCCCCGCCAAGCGCCAGAAAAAGGGAGAGAACATGGTCCGCCTCAAGCGCAATGTCGTCCTCATCGGGATGATGGGCGCGGCAAAACGGCTATCGGAAAAGCGCTTGCCGCGCGCATCGGCGTGGCCTTCCGCGACAGCGATCAGGCGCTCGAAGATGCCGCCAATATGACGATCCCCGAGATTTTCGAGCGCGATGGCGAGGCATTCTTTCGCGAAAAGGAAGCGCAGATCATCGCGCGGCTTCTTGAACTAGAACCCGGCATTCTCTCAACAGGGGGCGGGGCCTTTCTGCAAAGCCAAACGCGCGAGGTGATTGCGGCGCGCGGCTTTGCTGTCTGGCTCAAAGCCGATCTTGAAATCCTGTGGCAGCGGGTGCGCCATAAGGATACACGGCCGCTTCTTCGGACGCAAAATCCCCGCGCGACACTCGCAAAGCTCCTTGAGGAGCGTGTGCCGTCTTATGCCCAGGCGCCCCTTGCCGTGAAAGCGGAGCCCGGCTTTTCGGTTGAAGATATGACCTCGGCGGTGATCGCGGCCCTGGCGGCGCGGCCCGATGTTCTGGAGATGGCCGATGCATGAGAGCGTTCATGTTGATCTGGGCACGCGCGCCTATGATGTCGTTATTGGCGAGGGGCTTATCGCTCAGGCAGGCGCGTTCATCGCGCCCCTCCTGACGCGCCCCAAAGTCGCCATCGTCACCGATGAACATGTCGCTCAAGCGCATCTGGCCCGTCTTGAACAGGCGCTGACCTCGGCGGGCGTCGAGCACAGCGCCCTCACACTGCCCGCAGGCGAAGCCACG
>JBCCTH010000134.1:0-7833 GCA_039198835.1 Pseudomonadota bacterium
CATATAGCGGCGGGAGGAGAGAAGCCATGACCCAAGAAACAGACCTGATCGCCGAAATCGAAACCTTGGGCGAAAAGCTCTCGGAAGCGCGCGCCTCTATCGCGGCGCGCTTTATCGGCCAGGAACGCGTCGTTGAGCTTGTCTTGTCGGCGCTGGTCTCGGGCGGTCATGCTCTGCTGATCGGGTTGCCGGGGCTCGGAAAGACCCGCCTCGTTGATACGCTGGGCACGGTGATGGGCCTTGATGATAACCGCGTTCAGTTCACGCCCGATCTCATGCCCGCTGATATTCTCGGATCCGAAGTTCTTGAGACGGCCGCCGACGGAAAGCGTTCGTTTCGCTTCATCGAAGGCCCGGTCTTTTGCCAGCTTCTGATGGCCGATGAGATCAACCGCGCCAGCCCGCGCACCCAATCCGCGCTGCTCCAGGCGATGCAGGAGAAATCGGTCACGGTGGGCGGGGTCAGCCGGCCTCTCGGCAAGCCCTTTCATGTCTTGGCGACGCAAAACCCGATTGAACAAGAGGGGACATACCCTCTCCCCGAAGCGCAGCTTGATCGCTTTCTGGTTGAGATCAACGTGCCTTATCCAGACCGGCAAACCGAAAAAGACATTCTGATCGCAACGACGGGTGTGAGCGATGCCAAATCCGTGGAGGTGTTTTCAACCGAAGCGCTGATGGCCGCACAGACGCTTGTGCGCCGCATGCCCGTGGGCGATGCCGTCGTCGAGGCCATCGTTGACCTCGTGCGCGCGTTTCGCCCCGGTGAGCCGGGCGCGCCGCAGATCGTGCGCGATAACATCTCTTGGGGGCCGGGGCCACGGGCGGCGCAAGCGCTCATGCTTACGGTGCGCGCGGAGGCGCTTCTCAAAGGCCGCCTCGCGCCATCCATGGAAGATGTGATGTCGATGGCGCGGCCGGTCTTGAGCCACAGGATGGCGCTGAGCTTTTCGGCGCGCGCACGCGGTGAAAGCTTGGGCGATATCATTGACACCGTTGTGGCGGATCGCACCCGCATCGAGGCGGCTGCGTGACCGAGCAACTCGCGCTCCGCGCTCAAGCCGAAGAGCTTGCCGCGCCCTTTCCAAGGCTTTTAGCGGCCGCGGAGCATTTGGCGGCTACGGTTCTTTTGGGCGACCATGGACGGCGGCGCGCGGGCTCGGGCGATGATTTCTGGCAATACCGCCCGGCGCAGCCCGGAGACCCTGCTCGGCGCATCGATTGGCGGCGCTCCGCGATGGCGGATATGGAGTTTGTCCGCGAGCGGGAATGGCAGATCGCGCAGTCAATCATTCTGTGGGTCGACAATGCGGCTTCGATGAGCTTCGCCTCGCGCGGGCAAGAGCCGAAAGCCGCGCGCGCGCGGCTTCTCGCGCTGGCTATCTCTATCCTGCTTCTGCGCGGGGGTGAGCGCGTGGGCCTCACGGGCTTTACCCTGCCGCCCCGCGCGGGCGAGCACCAGATCGAGCGTCTTGCGACGGCGCTCAGTTTGCCCGACGATGGCCCCGATTTCGGTGAACCCGAAGCGCGGGGTATGCTGCCTCATTCGCGCGCGCTCTTCATCTCTGATTTCATGGGCGATCCGGCGCCGGTCGAGGCGGCGCTCGTAAAAGCGGCCGAACGCGGCGTGGGCGGCGCGCTTTTGATGGTGCTTGACCCTGAAGAAGAGGCCTTTCCCTACGATGGCCGCACGATCTTTGAAAGCATGGGTGGCGGCGTCTTGCATGAAACGCTCAAGGCAGGCGATCTGAAGGCGCGCTATCTGGCGCGTCTTGCCGAGCGCAAAGATTTGCTCTCTGGATGGGCACGCGCCGCGGGCTGGCAATTCTATGTTCACCATACAGATGAGCCCGCCCAACCCGCGCTTTTGTGGCTTTACGGCGCCATGGAGCGTCTTTGATGTGGTCCGTTGGTCCCTTGGGTTTTGCCGTGCCCTGGCTCTTGGCGGCGCTACTGGCGCTTCCCTTGCTGTGGGTTTTGCTGCGCGCCGTGCCGCCCGCGCCAATCCGGCGTCGCTTCCCCGGCGTTGCCCTGCTTCTGGGTCTTGTCGAAGAGGAAACCCAGACAGACCGAACGCCCTGGTGGCTTCTCTTGCTGCGGATGTTGGCGGTCGCTGCCGCCATAATCGCCTTTGCCGGGCCGGTTCTGAACCCGGAAACCGAAGATGCCGGGACAGGGCCGATCCTCGTGCTTTTCGATGGCGGCTGGGCCGAAGCGCCCACATGGGCCGCGCGTCAGGAGCGGGTCGAAGCTCTTTTGGCCGATGCCGCGCGTGACGGGCGCGCAGTTGCCATCGCACAGCTCACCGATCCGCAATCCGGGCCGCTCAGCTTCCAGACCGCTGAAAGCTGGCAACCGCGCCTTGCCGGCTTTGAGCCGAAGCCTTGGCTGCCGTCGCTATCCGAGCATCAAGCGATGATCGCGCGGATTGCCGAAAGCGAGGATTTTGAAACGTTCTGGCTGTCCGATGGTGTCGCACGCCCCGCGCGCGACGCCCTTTTGGCGGCGCTCGAGGCCAAAGGCACACTTCGCGCATTTGAGAGCCCGCGCGCTGTTTTCGCGCTTGAGCCCGTGCGCTATGAAGACGGAGAAATCCGTGTGACGGGTCACAGGCTCAAAGGATCGGGAGAGGCTTTGGCAAGGGTTCAGGCCTTCGGGCGCGATCCGGCGGGGGCGGAGAGGGTTCTGGCGCAAGCTGACCTGGCCTTCGAAAGCGGCGCGTCGCAGGCGGCGACCGCGCTGACCTTGCCGCCCGAATTGCGCAATCGGATCACCCGGCTTGCCATCGCGGGCGCGCGCTCGGCTGGGGCTGTCACATTGACAGATGATGGCCTGCGCCGTCGGGAAGTTGCTCTTTTGGCGGGTCAGCAGGATAGCGAGGGGCTCGAGCTTTTATCGCCGCTCCATTACCTCAATCAGGCGCTCGTGCCGACAGCTGATCTCGTCGAGGGTGAGATGTCGGACATCCTTTTGGCCAATCCCGATGTGATCGTGCTTGCCGATGTCGCGCAGATGTCGGACGCCGCTGATGTGCTGGCGTGGGTTGAGGCAGGCGGGGTCTTGCTCAGGTTTGCCGGGCCGCGGCTGGCATCCGCCGATCTGGGCAGAGCAACCGCCGACCCGCTCTTGCCGGTGCGTCTGCGGGCGGGCGGCCGAAATATCGGCGGCGCGATGTCCTGGGGCGAGCCCAAGTCCCTGCGTGAGTTCGGCCCGGCATCGCCGTTTTTTGGGCTTGATGTTCCCGGTGAGGTAACTGTCAACGCGCAGGTCCTCGCTGAGCCCGACCCCGAGCTTTCGACGCGCACAATCGCCTCTCTCGCCGACGGGACACCGCTCGTGACCCGAAAGCCCGTTGGCGATGGATACATCATCCTTTTTCACGTGACCGCCAACGCGGAATGGTCGACGCTGCCTCTCTCGGGCCTTTTCGTGGAAATGCTCGAGCGCCTCGCGATCTCGTCGCGCCCGCCCGTCGCCACGGCCGAAGACCTCGCGGGAACGACCTGGCAGCCGCGTTTGCTGCTCACGGGGTTTGGCGAGATCGAGCCAGCGGGGCTCGCGGCGGGCGTGGCGGGCGAGGTGCTTGCGGGGGGCGAGATCGGGGCGCAAGTGCCGCCCGGGCTTTACGCGGGCGAGGATCGCACGATAGCGCTGAATGCGGTGCCACGCGAGGCTGATTATCAACCCCAAGCCTGGCCCGCGCGGATCGCCGTGGAGGGACTCTCAGTTGTGCGGGAGACGCCTTTGAAAGGGTATGTCCTTGCAGCGGGTCTCGCGCTTTTGATGGTTGATCTGATTGCCTCGCTCTGGCTTTCGGGGCGTCTGAGAGGCGCGAGGGCACAGGCCCCCGCGAAAGCCGCCGCTCAGACAGCGGCGCTTTTTCTGGCCTTTGCCATGCTGTCCGCGCCCGTTGAGGCGCAAGATGGCTTTGCGCTCGATGCAACGGGCGAGGTCGTGCTTGGATATGTGATAACCGGGGATCTCCAGGTCGATCAGACGTCGTCTGACGGGTTGCGCGGCATCAGCCAAACGCTCTTTCAGCGCACATCGGTGGAGCCGGTGGACCCGCTCCCTGTGAACATCGAAACCGATGAACTGGCCTTTTTCCCGTTTCTTTACTGGCCCATCACGACAAGCCAGCCTTCGCCCAGCGCCGAGGCCTATGCCCGCCTCAACCGCTATCTGCGCGGTGGCGGGATGATCCTTTTTGATACGCGCGATGGCGATACCGCGCGCTTTGGGGCGAGCTCGCCGGAGGCGCGCAGGCTCCAAGAGCTCGCCGCTCCGCTCGATATTCCGCCGCTTGAGCCTATCCCCGATGATCACGTTTTGACGCGGTCGTTTTACCTGCTTCAGGATTTTCCCGGCCGCTCCATCGGCGCCCCAGTTTGGGTTGAGGCGGCGCCCGCCGATGCCCAGCGCGCCGAGGGCATGCCGTTCCGAAATCTCAATGACGGGGTGACGCCGGTTGTCGTTGGCGGCAATGATTGGGCGGCGGCCTGGGCGATTGATCAGCGCGGGGCGTGGCGCTTTCGCGTTGGGTCGGGTTTCGCCGGAGAGCGGCAACGCGAGATCGCGCTGCGGTTTGGCGTCAACCTGATCATGCATGTCCTCAGCGGGAACTACAAATCAGACCAGGTCCATGTGCCTGCCCTTCTTGATCGGTTGGGCCAATGAGCGGCTCGGTCATCTTTGATCCCTTGCTGCCGTGGAGTGTGATCTGGGTGGCGCTTGGCATCGCGGCGGCCCTTGTCGCTTTCGGCGCATATCGAGGTCTGGCGGGCTGGTGGCTCAGGGGGCTCGCGGTTCTGGCGATTGTCGCCGCGATTGCAAATCCCGCGCTCCAGCGCGAAGAGCGCGCCCCGTTGAGCGATATCGTGGTCGCCATCGTCGATGATACCGCTTCTCAGGGGCTCTCCGACCGTCGCGCGCAGACCCTCGCGGCGTTGCAAGATCTTGAACGCGACGTCGCGGCGCGCGGTAATACCGAGCTTCGCGTGACGCGCGTTTCCGATGGCGAAGGCGATAGCGGCACGGCGCTCATGGCGGCCTTGGCTGAAACCATGGCAGAGCTGCCGCAAGGGCGGGTCTCGGGGGTTGTCGTCATCTCCGATGGGCAAGCCCATGATATCGAAGCCGCGCCTGACCTGCCCGCGCCGCTCCATCTTTTGCGCACCGGTCGCGCAGAGGATTGGGACAGGCGGCTCAATATCAAGAATGCGCCCGGCTTTGCGATCCTGGGCGAACCGGTTCTGCTTACGCTGCGGATAGATGACCTGGGCGCAGCGCCGCCAGCGCCTATCGTGCCGCTCATTGTGAGCGTGGATGGCGGGCCACCCCAGACCTTTCAGGTCGCCACGGGGGACGACATCGAGATCCCGCTGACGCTGCCCCATGGAGGCATGAACGTCATTCAGTTCTCCACCCCCGCAGTCGACGGCGAACTCACGGATCGCAACAACGCGGCCATCGTGCAGGTGAACGGCGTGCGCGACAGGCTCCGCGTGCTGCTGGTGTCCGGCGAGCCGCATCCAGGTCAACGGACATGGCGCAATCTTTTGAAGTCGGATGCCAGCGTTGATCTCGTGCATTTCACCATTCTTCGCCCGCCTGAAAAGCAGGATGGCGTGCCGGTCACTGAGCTTTCGCTCATTGCTTTCCCGACCCGCGAACTCTTTCAGGAAAAGATCGATGAATTCGATCTCATCATTTTTGATCGCTATAAGCGGCGCGGCATTCTGCCGGGCATCTATCTCGACAATATCCGCCTCTATGTCGAAGACGGCGGCGCGGTTCTCTTCGCGGCGGGGCCCGATTTCGCCTCTGCGGATTCGCTTTATCGGTCGCAACTCGCTGAAGCGATCCCCGCGACGCCTTCGGCGCGGGTGATCGAAGAAGGGTTTGTGCCGGAAGTGACCGATCTGGGCCAGAAACACCCGGTGACGGAGGGGCTCACAGCGCTTGCGCCCGAGGGCGGCTGGGGCAGATGGTTTCGCCTTGTCGATCTTTTGCCCAAGCGCGGGCAGGTCTTGATGTCTGGCCTCGATGATCGCCCGCTGCTTGTGCTGGATCGTGTCGGTGAGGGCCGGGTGGCGCTTCTTGCCTCAGATCAGGCCTGGCTTTGGGATCGCGGCTATGAAGGCGGCGGGCCCCAGCTCGAGTTGCTGCGTCGCCTGGCGCATTGGATGATGAAAGAGCCCGAGCTCGAAGAAGAGCAACTGACCGCGACGGCGGACGGGCAAACAATGACGATCCTTCGCCGCACATTGGGCGACGAGGTCGGGCCGGTCACGATCACCGCGCCTGACGGCACCACGACCATCGTTGAACTTCAAGAAGTGAGCCCGGGGCGCTGGGAAGCTGTGTTTGAAGGGCCGCTCCTTGGTCTTTATCGCCTCACCGAAGGCGATGCCGAGGCAGTCATTGCGTTGGGGCCCGCGGCCCCGCGCGAATTCATAGATACCCTGGCCACCGGCGATATCCTTGCACCTGTGGTCGATGCCGGAAGGGGCGGGATCGTCGCGCTTGAGGAGGGCATGCCCGCGCTCCGAAATGTGCGAGAGGGGCGGCCCGCCGCTGGCCGCGGCTGGATCGGTCTGACGCCGCGCGCGGCCTATGTGACCACCGATGTGCGGGTCGACACGCTGATTCCTGCTTGGGCGTTCCTGCTTCTCGCGGCCGGGCTTATCCTGGGGGCCTGGCTGCGCGAGGGGCGGCGTTAGGGGCTCTCCAGGCTCAGGCGAAAGGGCTCTGAGGCCCAGCCACCCCGGGTTTCGCGAACAAAGAGCAAGACCTCATCGGTGCCGTGAGGGAGAACCACACCGCTCAAAGAGCGCGTGAAGGGCTGCTCGTTGACATGCGGGTGCGCCAGGATACGCGTGCCAACGACGCGCCCGTCCTCAAGTCGCACCTCCCAGGCATCTGCATAATCCTCCCAACCGGTATCGGCGTGAGAGACGCTCACGTCAAAACGCCAGGACGTGCCTTCGAAGCGCGCTTTGGCGTCAACGATGAGCGCCGGGTCGGCGGCGGCTGCAAGGGGGCTCAGGATCAGCGGGATCAGAAAGGCGCGCATGGCGCAGATGTAGCAGTTTCTTGCGCCAGATTGGTAGGCGCATCGTCCGCGGTGGCCCCGCGCTGCCGCAAATCTGCCCCAATCTTGCCACAGCCCGACACTAGCCAAGAGGTGAGCGGAGGGTTCGATGCGCATCTTTGTGCTGTGGATAGCGATTTTCTTGGCGAGCGCCGCCGGGGCGAAGGACACCCCCCTCGAAGCGCTCACGACAGGCGACGCCGTGCGCCCGTGGGAGGCCGTGGGCCGCCTCGACATCGGCGGGACGGGCTTTTGCACAGGCGCGCTCATCACCGACACGGTCGTGTTGACGGCCGCGCATTGCCTCTATTCCAAAGCCACGGGCCAACGCATCAATCCCGCATCGATCGAGTTTCGCGCCGGATGGCGCAACGGGCGGGCCGAAGCGTATCGCATGGTCAAGCGCGCTGTTGAGCACCCCGACTATGAGTATCTCGGCGAAGCCAATACCCAGCGTGTCAAAAATGATGTGGCCCTTCTCGAATTGGCGCAGCCGATCCGCAATGGCCGCATCACGCCATTCAAGATCGCGGCGCGCCCTTCGAAGGGGGAGCGCGTCGGTGTGGTCAGCTATGCCGCGGATCGCTCCGAGGCCCCGAGCCTCCAAGAAGCGTGCCGGGTCATGGCGCGCCAATTCGGCATGCTCGTTTTGAGCTGCGATGTCGATTTCGGATCGTGGGGCTCGCCGGTCTTCACCTTTGAGACAGGCGAGCCGCGGATCGCTTCGGTAATCTCGGCGA
>JBCCTH010000135.1:0-7762 GCA_039198835.1 Pseudomonadota bacterium
CCCCAATTCGAGGCGCTGGAAGCCGAGCTTCCCGTGATCCGCGATGACAGGAAAGTCTCCGGCTACATCCGCATGGAGCAAAAGCGCGGGCTGATCGGGATCTACGAGAAAGAAAACCCTAACTCGGTTTGGCATGATCATTGCCCGTGGGATTATGAGAATTGGCTTTTTGATGCCGATTACGACCGCGTCATGCCCTATCTCGAAGAGGCCCTGGAGCGCATGCCGATCTTTGCTGATCTGGGCATCCAGCGCGAAGTTCACGGCGCCATCAGCCACCCGCCCGATGGCAACCCGCTCATCGGCCCGGCCCCCGGACAACGCAATTACTGGTGCTGCTGCGGCACCCAGATCGGGATCGGATGGGGCCCCGGGCTCACCCGGGAACTGGCGCGCTGGATGGTCCATGGAGCCGCCGATATCTCAATGCGCGACTATGATCCGCGGCGCTTCGGCGGCTATGCCACCAAGGAATGGCAGGTGGTGAAAGCCCATGAAGATTATTGCCTGCGCCATGAGATCCCTTTCCCGCATTTCAATCGCCTCGCGGGCCGCCCTGTCAAACCCTCGCCGCTCCATGAGCGCCTGAAGGCAAAGGGCGCAGTGCATGAAGAAGTCTTCGGCCATGAGCGCCCGCGCTTTTTCGCGCGCGGTATCCCGCAGAAGGATCATTACTCATTTCGCCGCACGGCGGTGGACGCGATGATCGCACAAGAGGTCAAAGCCGTGCGCGACTGCGCGGGGATCATGGACATCACCGGGTTCACCAAAATCCGGGTTTCCGGGCCTGACGCAGCGGCTTCCCTGGATCGACTGATTGCGAACCGTCTCCCCAGGCCCGGGCGCGTGGGGCTCACCCACATGCTCAATGAGGCGGGCCGTATCGAGCTTGAGACCACGATCATCAACATGTCAGACGAGGCGGGCGCGGCCTTTTATCTGGTCTGCGCCGCGTTTTTCGAGCAGCGCTTGCTCGATCACCTGGCCAAGCACGGGGTCGAGGGGGTCGAAAACCTCTCCAGCGACTGGGCCGCGCTTTCGCTCAACGGGCCACGGGCGCGCGATATCCTGAGCGCCTGTACCCAGGTGCCGCTTCACAATGCAGCCTTCCCCTGGATGGCCGCGCGCCAGATCGACGTGGTGGGTCACCGGGTCTGGGCCTTTCGGATGTCTTATGCTGGCGAGTTGGGCTGGGAGCTTCACATGCCTCGCGCAAGCGCGCTTGCGGTCTATGACGCGCTTTGGGAGGCCGGCAAGGCCCATGGTTTGGTGGATTACGGCTCCTTTGCCATGAATGCCATGCGCATGGAAAAGGGCTTTAAGGGCGCGGGCGAACTGACCAATGAGGTCACGCTCACAGAGGCTGATGTCCTGCGCTTCGCGCGCCGCGACAAAGACTTCCTCGGCGCGGCTAAGACCTTCGCAGAGCCGAAATGGCTTTGCGCTTATCTTTCCATTGACCCAGATGGCGAGATCGATGGCCATTGCGGCGAGGCGGTGCTGATGGATGGTGCAGTCGTCGGCGCGACGTCCTCAGTGGCCTATGGCCCGACCATCGGCAAAATTCTGGCCTTCGCCTATCTCGCGCCCCATGCGGCAAAGCCGGGGACCGAGCTTGAGGTCGTCATTCACGGCGCGCCGAGGGCGGCGCGGGTGCTCAGCGCACCGGTCTATGACCCCGAGAGCCTCCTGCCGCGGGCCGACGCGATCCCCATCGCCGCGCAATGAAGATCACCCGCATCCGGCTCTACAAAACGGAACTGCCCTATATCGGCGGCACCTATGGGTGGGGCGCGGGCAACGCCATTGACGTTGCTCAAGCGAGCGTTGTTGTGATCGATACCGATGCCGGGCTCCAGGGGTGCGGCGAGTTCACACCCTGCGGCGAGAATTACATGGTCGCGCATTCGCAAGGGGTCGATGCGCTCTTGCGTCTCGTGGCCCCGGCCCTTTTGGGAGAGGATCCACGGCAAGTGGGCCGGATCGAGCAGATCATGGATCATGCCGTCCAGGGCCATGGCTATGCCAAGGCACCCATCGACGCCGCCTGTTGGGACATCCTGGCCCAAGCCTGCGATCAGCCGCTTTGGATGCTTCTGGGCGGCAAGCTCACCGAGGGCGCACCGATGTACCGCGTCGCCCCGCAAAACCCCACAGATGACACGCGCGCCGAGATCGAGCGCTACCGTCACGAAGGCTACCGCCAATTTCAAATCAAGGTCGGCAATGATTGGGCCAGCGATATCGACCGCATCAAAGCCTGTGTCGCGCTTCTGAAGCCGGGTGAGACGGCGATGGCCGATGCAAATCAGGGCTGGCGCGTTGATAATGCCATCAGAGTGGCGCGCGCGACGGCCGGCCTTGATTTCATCCTCGAACAGCCTTGCCGCACCTATGCGGAATGTCAGCAGGTCCGCCGGGTGGCTCAGCAACCCATAAAGCTTGATGAATGCATCACCGGGATGCTCGTTGCGCAACGCATCGTCGCGGATCGCGGCGCTGAGCTCTGCTGCCTCAAGATTTCCAATCTGGGGGGGCTTTCAAAAGCACGGCGTGTGCGTGACTATCTTGTCGAGAACCGCCTGCCGGTCGTCTGTGAAGATACCTGGGGCGGCGAGATCACATCGACGCTTGTGGCGCATTTCGCCGCGTCCACCCCGGCTGAGTATCTCCACAACACCACGGACCTGATGAACTACAATACCAGAAGCACCGGCAAAGGGGGGGCTTGGGCCGAAAACGGCAAGCTTTACGCCCCCGACACACCGGGCCTCGGAGCGACACCCGACTTTGAGAGCCTCGGAGCCCCTGTTTTGGAGGTCACGCCGTGAAGATCACGCGCGTCACTGTCTATCAGGTCGATTTGCCGCTTGAACATCCCTATTGGCTCTCCGGCGGGCGGCTCAAGTTCGAGACACTCGACGCGACTTTCGTGAAACTTGAAACCGATGAAGGCCTGACCGGCTGGGGCGAAGGCACCCCCTGGGGGCATACCTATGTCCCCGCCCATGGGCCGGGTATCCGGGCCGGCATCGAGACACTGGCGCCTTTCGTGATGGGCCTTGATCCGCGTCGGTTGCTCGAGGTCGAACGGGCGATGGACCTGGCGCTCCCCGGCCATCTCTACGCCAAAAGCCCCATCGACATGGCCTGTTGGGACATTGCCGGGCAAGCGGCGGGCTTGCCCATCGCCGATCTGATGGGCGGCGGCTCGCGCACGCCGCGCCCCATCGCCTCATCCGTGGGAGCAAAAAGCGTTTCGGAAACCCGCGACGTGATCGAGCGCTATCGAAAGCGCGGCTATATCGCCCATTCCGTCAAGATCGGAGGCGATGTTGCGCGCGATATTGCGCGCATCCGCGATGTCGAGAGCAATCGGCGCGCGGGCGAGATCCTCCTCTACGATGTCAATCGCGGCTGGACGCGCCAGCAAGCGCTGCGTGTCTTGTCTGCCACCGAAGAACTCAATGTCATGGTCGAGCAACCCTGCGAGACGCTCGATGACATCGCAGCGATTTCTGGCAAACATGCCGCCCCGATCTCTGTCGATGAAAGCCTCGTGACACTGCGAGACGCAACGCGGATCGCCCGCGACGGGATCGCCGAGATCTTCGGCATAAAGCTCAATCGCGTCGGCGGCCTGACCAAGGCCGCCCGCATGCGCGACATAGCACTCGCCCATGGGATCGACATGTTCGTCATGGCCACGGGCGGCAGCGTGCTCGCCGATACGGAAGCGCTGCATCTCGCCGCCACGATCCCCGATGCCAATTGCCATGCGGTCTGGGCCTGTCAGGATATGATCACGGTCGATATCGCGGGCGGCAGAGGCCCCCGCAATGAGGCGGGGCATCTGCACTTGCCCGAGGCGCCGGGCCTTGGCGTTCATCCTGACGAGGCGGCGCTGGGCGCGCCGGTGGCACTCTATCCATGAAGATCGAAAAGCTCACTCTCTGGTCGGTCGATCTCACCAGCCACCAGACGTATTACATGGCCGAGGGCAAGCAATGTGCGACCGTGCAGAGCCATGTGCTCTGCCTTGAAACCGAGACTGGCCTCAACGGGTGGGGCGAGGTTTGCCCGATCCCGCATTATCTGCCCGCTTTCGCGGGCGGTATCCCCAGTGCGGTTGAAGAGATGGCCCCCGAGCTCTTTCGCCTAGATCGGCTGGGCGTTGAGGCGGCCATGCACGCGCTCGATGCTTTTCTTCTCGGCCATCAGGCGGCCAAATCGCTCGTCGATATGTCCCTTTGGGATCTTTTCGGCAAGGCGCTGGGTCAGCCGCTTTTCACGCTTCTCGGAGGCCGCATGCACCGCAACATGCCGCTCTACCATTCGATCACATGCATCGAACCCGAGGAGATGGCGCGCATCGCCCAAGAGGCCCACGGCACCGGGATCCGCCAGTTCCAGGTCAAACTCGGCGCTGATGCGAATTGGGAAGCCGATGCCGCGCGCCTTGTGAAGGTGCGCGAAGCGGTAAGCGCGGGCGCGCTCGTTTACGGCGATTGGAATTGCGGTGCCACCAAGCTCCACGCCACCCGCACGGGCCGCGCTGTCGCGCATCTCGACGTGATGCTCGAACAGCCTTGCAAGACGCTCGAAGATTGCGCGGCCGTGCGCCAGGCCACGGGGCTGCCGATGAAGATTGACGAAGGGGCCTTTGATCTCGCCTCGCTTCTCGAAGCGCGCCGCTTGGGCTGCCTTGATGCCGTTGCGCTCAAGCTTTCGAAATTCGGCGGCCTCACCGCGATGCGCCGCGCGCGCGATCTTACAATTCATCTCGGGGCGGAAATCTGCGCTGAATGCACCTGGGGCTCGGATATCGTCACCGCCGCGAGCCTGCATTTCGCAGCTTCGACACCGCGCGGCGCGCTCCTGAACACATGCGATCTCTCGAGCTATGTCGCGCCCAGGATCGCGCCCGATTGCCCGATGCGCGATGGCGGGCGCATCTCCCCGCCTGAAAAACCGGGCCTCGGCGTCACGCCCGACACAGCTGTTCTCGGCTCTCCTATCCTGGAGCTCTCCTAATGCAAAAGCTCACCTCCCAATCTGAATGGATCGCGCGCGCGCGCGAAGTCTTGCCCGCTGGCGGTTTCGGGAACTTCGACCCAGGTATCATCATCGCACGGGGCGACGGCGCGCGCGTCTGGGATGAAGACGGCAACGAATATGTCGATTACCTGATCGGGTCGGGCCCGATGCTCCTTGGCCATGGCCACCCGGAGGTCATGGAAGCCGTGCTCGAGCAACTGCCCAAGGGCATGACCTTTTTTGCCAACAATGCAAAAGGCGTCGAACTCGCCGAGGCGATTGTCGATGCCGTGCCCTGTTGCGAGCAGGTCCGGTTTGTCGCTTCGGGCGGCGAGGCTGATATGTATGCCATCCGCCTCGCGCGGGCGTTCACGGGCCGCGACAAGATCTTGAAGTTCGAGGGGGGCTATCACGGCATGAGCGCCGAAGCGCAAATGAGCCTCGCGCCTGAAAAAGCGTGTCAACTTCCCGCAACCTGTGCCCGATAGCGCGGGCATTCCCGCAGGGGTCGCCGATGAGATGCTCATCGCCCCCTTCAATGATCTTGCCGCCGTTGAGGCCCTGCTTTTGGAACAGCGAGATATCGCGGCGATTATCGCCGAACCCTTGCAAAGGATCATCCCGCCCGAGCCCGGCTTCCTTGAGGGCTTGCGCGCGCTTTGCGACCGTTTCGGCGTTTTGCTGATTTTCGACGAGATTGTGACAGGGTTCCGCCTCGCCTATGGCGGCGCGCAAGCACATTACGGTGTCACACCCGATATCTGCACGCTGGGGAAAATCATCGGCGGTGGCTTTCCCCTGGCCGCTCTGGGCGCGCGCGCCGAGATCATGCACCATTTCGATAGATCCATCGTTGGAGCCGAGAACTGGCTCATGCAGCTGGGGACCCTCTCGGGCAACCCCGTCGCCGCGGCAGCCGGGATCAAAACGATGGAGATCCTGCGCCGTGAAGGCGCCTACGACACGCTGCGCGCAACCGGCGCGCATCTTCAAAAGCTGATCACGACCGCGCTTGAGGATGTCGGCGTTCCGCATCGCATTTGCGGCGATGAAACCCTTTTCGACGTTCTTTTCACCCAAGAGAGTTGCCGCGATTACCGCACCGCCCGCCACGATGACCAAAAGCGCAACGCACGCTTCAACGTGGTCTTGCGCGCCCATGGCATCTTCAAATCACCGGGAAAGCTCTATCCTTCTCTGGCGATCACGCCCGCAGATCTCGAGCAATCCGCGCAGGCGATCAGGGAAGCGGCGCAGGCGCTGCGCTGAAGGGCGCGCGCGCAAGGCCACGGCTATCAAGGCCATCTTGCCCAACCGCACGCCCATAGCTAAACGCCCGGCATGAGCATGAACACGTTTGGCCACCTTTTCCGCGTCACCACCTGGGGCGAAAGCCACGGCCCCGCGCTGGGGGCCACAGTGGATGGCTGCCCGCCCGGCATCGCCGTCTCCGAAGAGGCGCTTCAGGTCTGGCTGGACAAGCGCAAGCCCGGCCAAAGCCGCTACACGACCCAACGCCGCGAGCCCGATCAGGTGCGCATCCTCTCGGGCACCTTTGAGGGCAAAACGACAGGAACGCCGATTCAGTTGATGATCGAAAATCAGGATCAGCGCTCAAAGGATTATGGTGATATCGCCGAAAAGTTCCGGCCGGGCCATGCTGACATCGCGTATTACCAAAAATATGGGATAAGGGATTATCGCGGCGGCGGGCGATCCTCGGCGCGTGAGACGGCCGCACGCGTGGCTGCGGGAGGGCTGGCCCGCGCGGCTCTGGAACACCTCGCCCCGACAATGGAGATCAAGGGCTATATGGTCCAGATGGGGCCCCATGCCATCGACCGGGCGGCCTTCGATTGGGATCAGATCGATCAGAACCCGTTCTGGGTCCCTGATGCGAAAGCCGCCGAAGACTGGGCCGCCTATCTCGACGGGTTGCGCAAATCAGGCAATAGCTGCGGGGCCATTATCGAGGTCTGCGCGAAAGGTCCGCCCGCCGGGCTCGGCGCGCCGATCTATGGAAAGATCGATACCGATCTCGGCGCGGCGATGCTGTCAATCAACGCTGTCAAGGGCGTCGAAATCGGCGAAGGCATGGCCGCCGCCGCGCTAACCGGCGATGCCAATGCAGACGAGATAACAATGGGCCCCGACGGACCGCTTTACGGGTCCAACCATGCCGGTGGCATCCTTGGGGGCATCACGACGGGCCAAGATATCGTGCTGCGCTTTGCTGTGAAGCCCACAAGTTCGATCCTCACACCGCGCAAGACCATCACGCGCGCGGGCGAGGAAACCGAGATCATCACCAAGGGCCGCCATGACCCTTGCGTCGGTATCCGGGCCGTGCCCGTGGGCGAAGCAATGATGGCCTGCGTCCTTCTTGACCATCTTCTCCTCCACCGCGGCCAGATCGGAGAAAACCAGGGCAAGATCGGCTAACCCGGCGCCGGGCGCCCCTGCGAGATTCCTCCAATGCGGCCAACCCGTTGCGCCCCGCGCGCGCAGCGCGCTCGCGGGGTGCATAGATGCCCGCGCGCGCAGCGCGCCCGTGTAATGCTGTGGTGCCCGCGCGCGCAGCACGCCCGTGTAATGCTGTGGTGGCCGCGCGCGCAGCGCGCCCGTGTAAGGCTGTGGTGGCCTCGCGCGCAGCGCGCCCACCAGTGGTTCAAGCCAGCAAAGCTGGCGCAGAAGGGAGGCGGGCGGGCCCCCGCGGGCCCGGCGG
>JBCCTH010000136.1:0-7718 GCA_039198835.1 Pseudomonadota bacterium
CCAGCGTTTCGATGAACCCCAGCAGGGCCGTCAGCGGGGTGCGCAACTCGTGGCTCACATTCGCCACAAAATCGCGCCGCATCTGGCCTAGCCCCTCGGCATCTGAAACATCCTGAAATACGATGAGAACGCCCGCCGCAGCATCCTTTCTAAGAGGGGTGACCTCCATCTCATGGCGAAAATCACGATCAACATCTCTTGCGGCGTAAACACTGCGTCGATGCTCTGCATCCGCAAGCGTCGCCTCAATTGCGGCAATCGGCCCTGGTTGGCGGATAATCGCGGTGAAATGCAACCCCGTGCCATCATGGCCAAGAAGGGCACAAGCATCGGCATTCATTGACAAAACACGCCTGCTTCTGCCGATGATCAAAGCTGGCATCGGCATGCTTGAAATAACGGTCGTAAAAGCCTCGATGCGATCCATTGTTTACCTGGCAACAGATAATTGATAAAAACGAAAATTCGCAATGGCGCGACGCAACACTACACTCCTTACATCGATGTAATTCAAAAACTCATTTTTGCGGTTAGGTGAGGCTATGCCACACGATCCCTGTAAGCTACATGACAGTCTGTGTACGTCACGCCGATGCAGCACAAAAATTCTTTACGTCGGCCATCCCGAAGAGTTTGAAGCAGTGTCTTGCGTATCTAGCGGCGCGCAAGCTTCGGTGGCGCTTGTGGGCTATGATGATGTGACCCATGCGCTCCTCGACGCGCTCCAGCCCGATGTTATCTATAGCCCCCTTTTGACCGCGCGCTTTGACACAGCCGACCTCGCGCTCAAGCTTCAGACCCTCGGCTTCAAAGGGCATTACTGCGCGGTCGTCAAAAGCGTTCCCCTGCCCCATATCATCAAAGATGAAGTGAGGCGCATGGCTCCGGCGGTGAATTACGATCTTCTGATGACTGAGATCGGCCTGACCCGGCTGCACTAACGTTTAGGCGCGGCGCGCGCGATCCGTTGCTGCCGCAAACGCGGCGATGATGTCGTCCGCTGCCTCAACGCCCACGGACACGCGAAAGAACCCCTCATTGATGCCGAGCGATGCCAGGGTTTCCGGCGCCACATTCCTGTGGCTCGACGTCACCGGGTGCGACACCGTGGTGGTGATATCCCCGAGCGTCGGCGCGAGGGGGATCGTTTTGGCCAAGGCAAATGCATCGGCTGCCGCCCGCCCGCCTTCAAGCTCAAACGAGACCATCGCGCCGAAATTCTCGCCGAGAAGCGTTTTTGCCCGATCCGCCTCCGGGTGGTCCTTGCGCCCCGGATAGACGACACGCGCGATGCCCGGCATATCGGCCAGCGCATCCGCCAACGCGGCCGCATTGGCCTGGGCGCGTTCATATCTGAGTTGAAAAGATAAAAGCCCCCGCTCCGCGAGCCAGCAATCGAAAGGGGCCGCTGTCATCCCCCAGGTGTGCGACAGCACGGTGAGCCGATCGCGCATGGCTTCATCCTTGGCGGCCACCCAGCCCAGCATGGCATCTGAATGCCCCGCTAGGAACTTGGTCACAGAATGCAAAACGATATCAACGCCGCGCTCAAAAGCGCGGAAGCCCAAGGGCGTTGTGAACGTGTTATCGAGAATGAGCGTGATGCCGCGCGCCGCGCAAAGCTCAGCGAGGCCCTCCATATCGGCGATGCGCAGCGTCGGGTTTGCGACCACCTCGACGAGCATCGCCTTTGTGTTGGGTTTTAAAGCGGCCTCAGCGGCCGCTGCATCGGTGGGATCAAAGAAATCTGACGACACACCCAGGCGCGGCATCTCTTCGCTCAAAAGCCGCAATGACCGCCCGTAAAGCTGTGTGGAGCCCAAAATGTGATCGCCCGCAGAAACCGCGCAAAGCACCGCCAGCGAAACGGCCCCCATGCCAGAGCCCGCCATCACACCGCCGCTTGCCCCTTCGAGCGCATCGATCATGGCGGCCGTTGTGACCGCATTCGGGTGACCTTCGCGCGAATAGGTGAAACCGGAGTTCTGGGCATAGATAGCATCGAGCGCCGTTGGGCTCTCGGCCGTGTAAACGACCGATTGCTGAAGTGGGCTGACAAGGGGCGACCCCTCGAAGGGCTGTCTGGGGTAACGACCGCTCATAGCGCCACCATATCTGACCGAAAGCGGCGCATGTTGGCCTGATAGCCGAGCGCGGACGCCTTGAGGCCGTCAATCGCCGCCTCATCAAGGCTTCTGATAATCTTGCCCGGTGCCCCCATCACCAAAGAATTGTCGGGGATCTCCTTGCCCTCGGTAATCAGGGCGCAGGCCCCAATGAGGCAATTCTTGCCGATCCTCGCCCCATTGAGCACTGTCGCGCCCATCCCAATCAGAGAGTTTTCGCCAATCTGGCAGCCATGCAGCATCGCCTTATGGCCGATCGTGCATCCCGCGCCCACAGTCAGGGGAAAGCCGATATCCGTATGCAGCACAGCGTTTTCCTGCACATTGCTGCCTGCGCCAATTGTGATGGGCTCGTTATCGCCGCGCAGCGTCGCGCCGAACCAGATCGATGTCGCTGTCTCCAAGATGATGTGCCCGATCACATTGGCATCCGGCGCGATCCAGAAATCCCCGTCGTCGGGCAAGCGCGGGGCGATCCCGCCCAGTTCATAAATCATCAAGGCCTCCAAATTCGCTCTGAAGCGCGCGCACATGTTCAAGCAAGTCGGGCTGTCGCTCTCGTCTCAGCCGCTCAGCCTCGACGATCTTTATCAGCCGCGCTTCTGTCGCGTCGAGATCCTCATTGACGAGCACATAATCGTAGGCGTCCCAATGGCTGATTTCATCCCAGCTTTTTTGCATCCGCTTGTTGATGACATCGATGCCGTCTTGCCCGCGCGCCAGGAGCCGCGCGCGCAACTCCGCGATGGAGGGCGGCAATAGAAAGATCGAGAGAACATTGTCGCGCAGAGCAGAGTTGCGGATCTGTTGCGCGCCCTGCCAATCGATATCAAAAAGAACGTCGCAGCCCGCCTCAACGGCAGATTGCACCGGCGCGAGCGGCGAGCCGTAAAAGTTCCCGAAGACATGGGCATGTTCGAGCATTTGGTTGTCGCGCACCATTTGGCGGAAGCGGTCTTCGCTCGTGAAATGATAATCCTGGCCGTCGACCTCGCCGTCGCGGCGCGCGCGCGTTGTCGCTGATACTGAAAAGCGGATCGATTCATCCCAGCCGCGCAAGCGCTTGGCCAACGTGCTTTTGCCTGCCCCGGAGGGCGAGGAGAGAATGATCAGAAGACCGCGCCGCGCCATCGCTTACTCCAAATTCTGAACCTGCTCGCGCATCCGGTCGATCCCGATCTTGAGCGCGAGCCCGATCTTGGTGAGCGCGCTATCGGCGGATTTGGCACAAAGCGTGTTGGCCTCACGATTGAATTCCTGGGTCAGGAAATCAAGCTTGCGCCCAATGGGCTCTTTGGCGCTCAAAAGCGCGCGTGCCGCTGCGATATGCGTCACGAGCCGGTCAATCTCTTCCGTAACATCGGATTTTATGGCGATCTGAGCTATTTCCTGGGCGAATTTTGCCTCATCGAGCGGTGTCTCTGCCATGACCCGGGCAAGGGCCGCGCGAAAGGTTGCCTCTTGTGCCGCGCGCCGATCTGGCAAGAGCGCCTTGGCCTCATGCACAAGCTCTTCGATCTCATCGATCTGCGCACCGAGAATTTGCGCGAGCGATGCACCCTCTTCAGCGCGCATGGCGCTGAAGGCTGCGATGAGCTCGGGGATATCTTCTTTGAGCGCTGTCACAAGGTCAGCCTTGCCCGCGTCGCCATCGCCTTCGCCGACCGCGCGCATCGAAAGAATATCAGCGGCCTTTGTGGGCGCGAGCGGCACACTGGCGCTTGCGGCCATGGCTTCGATCGCTTTGAGCGCCGCGAGAATCTGCGCCACAGCCGCCTCGTTTATCTGCGAGGCGCCGGTTTCAACGCGCTGAAGTTTGAGCGAAACCTGGATGTTGCCGCGCCCGAGCTTCGCCGTGAGGGCGCGGCGCACCTCCGCTTCGAGCCCGTCGATCCAATCCGGCAAGCGCAAGCGAATATCGAGCCCCCTGCCGTTGACGCCGCGCATTTCCCATTGCCAGCTATGGGTCTGAGAGGCCCCGGAGCGCGTGGCGTAGGCTGTCATTGAATGGGGCATCTGGATCTCGCGCGCTTTTGGCGTCTCCCTAGCGAAGCGCGCAACCGGCCTCAAGCATCGCGCGGAGCGAGTATTTACTCTTTTAGTGAAAATCGCTGCCAATTTGAGCGGGTCCTTGGCATGATCACATCGAGGCTAGGTGAGATTGCACAATTTCAGGTGAGGGTTAGGTAGATGGTCGATGAAACAGCGCAGGTCACGATGGTGAATTTCACGAAGAGCCAACGCTTTGAAGGCATCGCTGCATTGGAGGCCTATTGGCAGAGCGTGCGCGGGAACCGCACCGTGCCTCTGCGCTCCGATATCGATCCCCGCGGTCTCGAAAGCGCGCTTGATTTCGCATTCATCGTGGAGCGCGTGACCGCTGGCGTCATTCGCTTTCGTCTCGCGGGCTCGCAACTCAACGAGCTCATGGGGATGGATGTGCGCGGGATGCCGATCACCTCGTTTTTCGGGAGCGCCTCGCGCGCCGAGCTGCTCGATGCCATGGAATGCGTCTTCGATGGGCCCGAGGCCATCGAATTCGGGCTTGAAAGCGCCGCCGGCCCCGGCAAGCCCGCGCTCCCAGGCCAGATGATCATCCTCCCGCTCAAAAGCGATTTGGGCGATGTGAGCCGGGCGATCGGCTGCTTTCCGACGCGCGGCGAAATGGGGCGCGCGCCCCGGCGTTTCGAGCTTTCGGGCGTCATTTCGCGGCGGTCCTTGAGGGATGTGGCCGAGTTCCCCGATGTGACGCGCCGCCCTGCCCCACGCCCCGCGAGCCAACCAACAGAGCTCGGCTTCGCCGAGCCTGAACAGCCTTTTGAGGGTGCGCCCAAAAGCAAGTCAGAGCGCCCCTATCTCAAGCTCGTGCGCGATGACGAATGATCATGCGCAGCGGGATCAAGCGCTTAAAAGCGCGGATCAACCCAGCATAAACGAGCCAGGCGCGGCCAACATATCCCGCGCGTGGCACACACCCGTCAGACGCTGCCGCGCGCGGTAGCATCACAGGGCAGTTCCTCTGAAACTATGCGCCGGGCTGATCAGACGGCTTCGGCCCGCCGGGTCTGCGCGGTTTGCCCGAGCTCTTCTGCCACGAGGAATGCCAATTCGAGAGCTTGCGATGCATTCAAACGCGGGTCGCAGGCCGTGTGATACCGGCTTGAGAGATCCTCGTCGGTCACAGCGCGCACGCCGCCCGTGCATTCGGTTACATCCTTGCCCGTCATCTCGAAATGGACGCCGCCCGGCACAGTCCCCTCCGCGCGATGGATCGCGAAGAACTCCTGCACCTCGCGCAACACGCTCTCGAAAGGCCGTGTCTTGAAGCCCGATGCGCTTTTGATCGTGTTGCCATGCATCGGGTCGCACGACCACACCACATTGGCCCCTTCGGCCTGCACAGTCCGGATCAGACGGGGCAGATTATCGGCGACCTTGCCCGCCCCGAACCGCGCGATAAGCGTCAGCCGCCCTGCTTCATTCTCCGGGTTGAGCTTCGACATCAAGACCTTGAGATCCTCCTCAGTCGTGCTCGGCCCGCATTTGAGGCCGATGGGGTTTTGCACCCCTCGGCAGAATTCGACATGCGCGCCGTCGGGCTGGCGTGTCCGATCGCCGATCCAGATCATATGGCCCGAGCCCGCCAGCCACTTGCCGGAAGTGCTATCGACCCGGGTGAGCGCTTCTTCATATTCCAAAAGCAGCGCTTCATGGGACGTGTAGAAATCAACTGCGCGGATTTCTTCGTTCTTTTCAGAGGTGAAGCCCGCCGCTTTCATGAAATCGAGCGCGCTCGAGATATGGCCTGCCAATTCGCGATACCGCTCTGCTTCGGGCCCGTCGGTGAACCCGAGCGTCCAGGCATGCACCTCATGGATATCGGCAAAGCCACCCTTGGAGAAAGCGCGCAGCAGATTGAGCGTCGCGGAAGCCTGCGTATAGGCCTGCAACATCTTTTGCGGGTTGGGCTGGCGCGCTTGGGATGTGAAATCAAGCTCGTTGATGATATCGCCCCGATAGCTCGGCAGCTCGATCCCGTCTTTCACTTCCATGGGCGCGCTGCGCGGCTTTGCGAATTGGCCCGCCATGCGGCCCACCTTCACCACCGGCACCTTGGCCGCATAGGTCAAGACGACGGCCATTTGCAGCATGACCTTGAAGGTATCGCGAATGAGATCGGCGGAGAATTCACCGAAGCTTTCAGCGCAATCGCCGCCTTGCAGCAGAAATGCCTCGCCGCGCGCAACCTGCGCAAGCTGCGATTTGAGCGCCCGCGCTTCGCCCGCGAAGACGAGCGGCGGATATTGGCGAAGCTGGCCCTCTGCGGCTTCCAATGCGGGAGCGTCCAGATAATCGGGCATTTGCACCCGGGGCTTTTGGCGCCAGTTTGATTTCTGCCAATCGGTCATCGCTCTGATCCTCATCCACAAGCTTGCCAAAACGCCTGTCGGCGTGGTGGCGAAGCGCCCTATAGCGTGGCTCCTGCGAGGTGAAAACAGGGGAATTCGCCGCGCGCCTAAAATCCGGGCTTTCCTCTCTTGACGCAGGCAAGTCGCCCGGCCAAGGGTTTTGGCGGATATCGTCGTGCCAGAAAGCGCCATGCTCACTCAGCCTCCCAAAATCACCATTGAGAATGACGGCGCGCGCCCCAGGCGCTTCGTGTTCGTGCTTTTGAACAATTTCACCATGCTCTCATTTGCCGGTGCCCTTGAAAGCTTGCGCATCGCCAATCGGATGGCCGGGAAAGAGCTCTATACATGGCAGTTGATGGGCGAAGGCGGCGAGACGGTCGCCTCCTCAGCGGGCCCGGCCTTCGCCGTTGACCGCGATCTCGATGAGGTCAGCCGCGATGACACGGTGCTCATTTGCGGCGGCATTAATGTGCAATCGGCGACGACGAAGAAGGTTCTCAACTGGCTGCGCCGCGAAGCCAGGCGGGGCGCGATGATCGGCGGGCTTTGCACCGCGGGGTATACGCTCGCGCGCGCGGGCCTTCTCGACGGAAAGAAAGCGACGATCCATTGGGAAAACCAGGATAGCTTCACCGAGGAGTTTGAAGAGGTCGAGCTGACCAAATCGGTCTTTGTGATTGATGGGAGCAGGGTCACGACGGCGGGCGGCACAGCGTCAATCGATTTGATGCTCAAATTCATCGCCGGGGATCATGGCGAGGATCTCGCCAATGCGGTGGCGGATCAGCTGATCTATTCGTCAATCCGCACCGATCAGGACACGCAGCGCCTGTCGATCCCCACGCGGATCGGTGTGCGCCATCCGCGCTTGAGCCAGGTGATCCAGCAGATGGAACTCAATATTGAAGAGCCGATTTCGCCCTCGATCCTGGCCAAGGATGTGGGGATGTCGACCCGCCAGCTGGAACGGCTTTTCCGCCGCTACCTCAACCGCTCTCCCAAGCGATACTACATGGAATTGCGCCTGCAGAAGGCGCGGAATCTGCTTATGCAGACGGATATGAGCGTGATCAACGTGGCCCTGGCCTGCGGGTTTGCGTCACCCTCGCATTTTTCGAAGTGCTATCGGGGTCAGTACAACACTACTCCCTATCGGGAACGTGGCGCCCAAGCCGCGCGG
>JBCCTH010000137.1:0-7699 GCA_039198835.1 Pseudomonadota bacterium
CCCTGCGGGATATCCGATTACGGGGTCACGAGCCTCGTTGATCTGGGCCTGCCGGTCACGCTTGATGATGTCGATGCCGCGCTCAAGCGCACCTTCTCGGAGGCCATGGAAAAGCGCCGCTAGCGCTGTGGGCCTTCGCGGGCCTCAGATGCCTTCGACAATCGTGATGTTTACATCGCCCGCATTGAGCCTGTGCTTGCGCGCTGCCTGATATTCGTCTGAATTAAAGCATGCCAATGCGGTTTCGAGATCGGCGAATTCAATGACAACATTGCGTGCATGCTCCACCCCTTCGAGCACCTCATAAGCACCGCCCCGCGCGAGCACTTTGGCACCATATTTTTCAAAGGGTGCGCGGGTTCCTTCCGCATAGAGCGCATATCGCTCCGGGTCGGTCACGGTGACATGGGCGATCCAATAGGCTTTCGGCATCTTTTGCTCCGTTCTCTGCGGCCCATTGGGCAGCGGCAACCGGCGGCCCCTGAGCCAGCGCCGGGGGGTGAGGCGCGATTTCCCGGCCCCAGAAAGGCGGGGCCGGGAAACGCCGGTGTTAGTTCAGCGCCGCGTCTGTGATCACCGATGTCCATGCGCCTTCGGGGGCCGCTGTGATCACAGGATCAGAGCCGCCCGCAAGGAGCGTGGCAACCGTGCGCTCATAATCGGCGGCGTCGAGAGAGCCATCAGAGCCCGCGGTGAGCTTGGCGATCTCGCCCATCATGCGCAGCTGGTGCTGCTCGGTTTGCGCGCCTGTCTCGTCAAAATCGAGAACGATCATCGCAGCATCGGCCGGGTTGGCCTCAGCCCATTTCCAACCCTCCATCGAGGCCGCAACGAAGCGCGTCATTTTATCGACAAAAGCCGGGTCTTCGAGATTTTCTTCAAGGACATACATCCCGTCTTCGAGCGTCGCCACGCCCTGCTCTTCATAGCGGAAGGTCACAAGCTCTTCAGGCGTCACGCCGGCATCGATAACCTGCCAGTATTCGTTGTAGGTCATCGTCGAGATGCAATCTGCCTGGCGCTGGAGGAGCGGGTCAACGTTGAACCCCTGCTTGAGAACCGTCACGCCATCGTCGCCGCCCTCGGTCGGAATGCCTTCCTGGCTCATCCAGCTCAGGAAGGGATATTCATTGCCGAAGAACCAAACGCCGATTGTTTTGCCGCGGAAATCCTGCGGGCCGGTGATGCCGGTATCCTTCCAGCAAGTGAGCATGAGCCCCGATGATTTGAACGGCTGCGCGATATTGACAACAGGAAGACCACGCTCGCGTGCCGCAAGGGCGGATGGCATCCAGTTAAGCATGACATCCGCGCCACCGCCCGCCAAGACCTGCGGCGGAGCGATATCAGGGCCGCCAGGCAGGATCGTGACATCGAGATCAGCGGCTTCGTAAAAGCCCTGGTCGAGCGCGACGTAATAGCCGGCGAATTGCGCTTGCGTGACCCATTGAAGCTGAAGCTTCACCTCATCGGCCGCCAGTGCGGCCCCCGCTGTCAGCGTCAATGCTGCCGCGCCAATCATCTTTGTTACCGTCATCTTCTTCTCCTTCGTTGGATTTTGTCCTTGGGGCTGTTCGTCAGCCTCTTTGCGATGGGTGCCAAAAGGTTACCCGTTTTTCGATCCAAGCCACCGCGCCGTAAAGCGCGGTGCCAGCGGCCGCTGCCACGGCAATTTCTGCCCAAACGAGATCAATCGACAAGCTGCCGACGCCCGTGGAGATGCGAAAGCCCATGCCGCGTGTCGGCGAGCCAAAATATTCAGCAATTATCGCGCCGATGAGGGCGAGCGTCGTCGCGATCTTGAGGCCATTGAAGATAAAGGGCATCGCGGCGGGCAGCCTGAGTTTGAAAAGCGTTTGTCCATAACTGGCCGCATAGGTGCGCATCAGGTCACGTTGCAGCACATCCGCCTCGCGCAGCCCTTGCACGGTGTTCACCAGGATCGGGAAAAACACCATCACCACGACGACCGCTGCTTTTGATTGCCAGTCAAAGCCAAACCAGCTCACCAGGATGGGCGCGATACCCACGATGGGCAGCGCGGCGACAAAATTGCCGATGGGCAAAAGACCCCGCGTCAGAAACGCGCTTTTGTCGATGGCCACGGCAACAACGAAGGCAGCAGCCGCTCCGATGGCGAAACCTCTCAGCGCCCCTTTGAGCACCGTTTGTTGAAAATCCACCCAAAGAAGATCGGTGGAAGCCGCGAAGGTTTGCGCGATGCGCGTCGGCGCGGGCAAGATCACCGGTGAGATATCGAAGGCGCGCACGAGCCCCTCCCAGAGAACAAGGAGCGTGAGCCCGAAAAGCACCGGCACCGCCACCCGCACCGGCCAAAGGCTCGCCGCGCGCGAATTCGCCATCCAGATATTTGTGGCCCAGGCAAAAGCCCAAAAGATGACAGCGCCCAAAAGCCAGATCATCGCTCGAACCCCATCCGCTTGAGCGTGACGCGCTGAATGAGATCGATGGCTGTCACGAGCAGGCCTGCGAGGATAGCCGCCGCAAAAAGCGCCGCCCAGATGGCAAGCGGGGTCCCGAACTGGTCGCCTATGAGAATGCGCGCGCCAAGCCCGCTGATCGCCCCGGTCGGCAACTCGCCCACGATCGTCCCCACAAGGGCCGCCGCGATCCCCACTTTGAGGGCCGTGAAAAGATAGGGAACACTGGCGGGGAGCCTGAGCTTGAAAAAGCTTTGGAGGCCGCTCGCGCCGTAGGTTTTGAGAAGATCAAGCTCTGACGCTTGTGGCGAGCGCAGCCCTTTGACCATGCTGACAAGAACCGGGAAGTAACACAGATAAGCCGAGATAATGGCCTTCGGCACGCCGCGCCCTTCGATCCCCACCTGGTTAGTGAGCACGATGATCATCGGTGCGAGGGCAACAATGGGGATCGTCTGACTGATGATCGCCCACGGCATCAGGCTCATATCGGCAACGCGCGAATAAACAATGGCGACAGCCCCGAGAACGCCCAATGTCGTGCCGAGAAGAAAGCCCCAGAGCGTCGATTGGAGTGTGATCCAGCCATGGTAGATGAGCGAGCGTTTCGAAAAAGCGCGCCCGCGCTCGATCATCGCGCCGGTCGTCTTCCAAAGCTCGCCAGCGACCTGCACCGGCGTGGGCAGGCGCGGGCGGTCGAGGCCATAGCCCGCACGGATGTGGCTGGGATTGTCGAGCATCAGACGCCAGACTGAGGCGTCTCGGCGGGCAAGCGGGGTCTCCGGAGAGACCTGCGCGCCTGCGCGTTCAGCCATATCGAGCGCCACGCGGATGTTCATCGGGGCCACGGCGCTCCACCAGACACCCAGGATCACTGCCAGCACAACCGCTATGGGAAAGAGCGTCCGCATTCAGCGCGCCCGCGATCCCGGGCCTGGCCCGGGACCTCGCGCCCTGCACAGAGCCGGGAGGCCCCGGATCAGGTCGGGGGCTGCGCACGCGCCGGTGGTGCGCCTGCGCCCAAAGACCGGGGCAACAGACGCGCTCACGCGCGCCACTCCATGCGCAGTTCCGCGACACTATCGCCGCGCCCTTCGGCTTTCCGCTCTACGAATGCGAAGCCTTCTCGAACATAGAACCTGTGCGCCGCGTCATTGGGCTCATGGGTCCAGAGCTGAAGATAGGTGCGCCCTGTCTTGACCTTGTCCAAAAGCCTTTTGCCAGCCCCGCTGCCGGGGATGGCGGTATAGAGCCCCGCGATCATCGCTTCGTCTTCTTTGAGCGAAAGATACCCGGCGACGGGCGCGCCGATGATCCAGAATTCCCGCTCGGGGATGCCTTTTGCGATCATCTCGGTCAACTCGCCAAGCGACGGCTGGGCGGCGACCAACCAAGGCTGATCTGAAACCCAGCCATGCACGATGGCCGCGCAAGCGGGCGCATCAAGCGCGTTGGCGCGGCGCGGCTCATTCATAGGAATGCCCCGCCCGCAGGCCTTCGCGCACGCGGTGCGCCACGGCGAGAAATTCGGGCGTGTCGCGGATCTCGAGCGGGCGCTCTCTCGGCAAGGGGCTTTCAATGACGTCGGTGACCCGCCCCGGTCGCGGCGACATCACGACGATCTTCGTCGAGAGATAAACCGCCTCGGGGATCGAATGGGTGACGAAAGCGATAGTCTTGCCGGTTTTCCCCCAAAGCGACAAAAGTTGCTCGTTGAGATGATCGCGCACGATCTCATCAAGCGCGCCGAACGGCTCATCCATGAGCAGAATGTCTGCGTCAAAGGCGAGCGAGCGCGCGATCGAGGCGCGCTGCTGCATGCCGCCCGATAGCTGCCAAGGGTACTTTCTTTCAAAACCCGCGAGATCGACCATGGCCAATGTCTCGGTCACGCGGCGCGCTTGCTCGGCCCTGTCATAGCCCATGATCTCGAGCGGCAGCCGGATGTTGCCGCCGATGTTGCGCCAGGGGTAGAGCCCCGCGGCCTGAAAGACATATCCGTAAGCCCGCGCCTCGCGGGCCTCGCGCGGGCTGACCCCGTTGACCGTGATCGCCCCGCTCGTTGGCGCTTCGAGATCAGCAATGACCCTCAGAAAGGTGGTCTTTCCACAGCCCGACGGCCCGATGAAGCTGACGAAATCGCCTTTGGCGATGTCGAGCGTGACATCGCTGAGCGCGTGAACCGGGCCATCATTGGTCTGGAATGTGAGGGTCAGGTTTGCTGCGCGCACGACATGCTCCCGGCCTTGGGCCGCGGCCTCATCAATTGAGGGGAGCGCCTCAGGTTTCATCGCGTCTTGAGGGCGCGGCGCCGGGTCAGGCCGATGTCACCGGTTTCAGGGTTCATACGCCCGTCGCCGGGATGCCGGAGCGCTCAACGGGCCGGGGGGCCGTGAGCTCCTTCCAGGATGACAGCGCTTTATTGACCGCGCCATTGGGCGCGCGCGCCACAAACTCGCCGTGGCCTTCCTGCGTCTTGATCTCTCCATCAGCCACAGCCACCTGCCCGCGCGTGAGTGTGAAGCGTGGCAGGCCTTTGACCTCCTTGCCCTCAAACACGTTGTAATCGATGGCTGATTGCTGGCTTCCGGCGGTGATCGTTTTGGTCTTCGCCGGGTCCCAGACGACAAGATCTGCATCCGCGCCCACGAGCACCGCGCCCTTTTTGGGATAGCAATTCAAGATCTTGGCGATGTTGGTGGAGGTGACCGCCACAAACTCGTTGGGCGTGAGCCGCCCGGTCTCGACACCGTGCGTCCAGAGCATTGGCAGGCGGTCTTCGAGCCCCCCCGTGCCATTGGGGATTTTAGAAAAATCGCCCACGCCGGTGCGCTTCTGCTCGGTGGTAAAGGCGCAATGGTCTGTCGCAACGACGCTCAAAGAGCCTGACATGAGGCCGGCCCAGAGGCTCTCCTGGTGCTTTTTGTTGCGAAACGGGGGCGACATGACGCGCCGCGCGGCATGGTCCCAATCGCTGTGGAAATATTCGCCTTCATCCAGCGTCAAGTGCTGGATCAGCGGCTCGCCCCAGACGCGCTTGCCCTGTTGGCGCGCGCGCCGGATCGCTTCATGGGCTTCCTCGCAGGAAGTATGGACGACATAGAGCGGCACGCCCGCCATATCGGCGATCATGATCGCGCGATTGGTGGCCTCGCCCTCGACCTGGCTCGGCCGAGAATAAGCATGGCCCTCAGGCCCGCTATTGCCCTCGGCAAGGAGCTTGGCGGTGAGTTCGGCGACGACATCTCCGTTTTCAGCATGGACCATCGCCGTCGCGCCGAGCTCCGAGAGGCGGTTGAAAGAGGCGAATAGCTCATCATCGTTGACCATGAGCGCGCCCTTATAGGCCAGGAAGTGCTTGAACGTGTTGATCCCCCGCTCATTGACGACACCCGCCATATCGTTGAAGACCTGCTCGCCCCACCATGTCACGGCCATGTGGAAGGAATAATCGCAATTCGCGCGGGTCGATTTGTTGTCCCAGCGCTTGAGCGCGTCGAAGAGGCTTTCGCCCTGATTGGGCAGGCAGAAATCGACGACCATCGTCGTGCCGCCTGCCAGCCCCGCGCGCGTGCCACTCTCGAAATCGTCGGAGGAATAGGTACCCATGAACGGCATCTCGAGATGCACATGGGGGTCGATCCCGCCCGGCATCACGTAGCAGTCTGTCGCGTCGAGTACCTTGTCGCCCTTCAAATCGGGCCCGATCTCCGTGATCACGCCATTCTCGACGGCCACGTCAGCCTTGTAGGTGAGATCGGCGGTTACGACGGTGCCGTTCTTGATGATGGTGGTGGTCATGTCCCTCTCCCTGAGCGCTTAGGCAGCCCCGCATTTGATGCGGGGCCGCTCGATCCTGAATGGAGGCCAAGGGTCAAGCTCAGCATGCGAAGCGACCGCTCCCCATTCGCTTCCCAATTCCTGCCGCCGCAATGACCGCGTGTTCTGAGCTTAAAGTGCCGATCACCGGCGGACGCGCGGGGCAAGCGCGCGCGTTGGACCCTATCACGCCTCAGCGAGGCCCATGCGTTTTTCGATGCGTGTGATGCGGTCGTCCATCCGGTCGACCCGGTTGGAAAGGTTCGCATATTGCATCTCGAGCGTTCCGAGCCGCTCGCGAATTTCGCGCAGCTCGTCAGTGTGACGATTGAGCGTCGCTTGAATTTCCTTGAGATGCTCGAGCAAGAGCTCGTTTGTGACGTCGCCTGCCATGGCTGGATCCTTTCCGCCTCAAGATATAGCGCGCGCCCTCTCACTCCACAATCTCCGCCGTCTCGAGCACGGCGTGGAGCAGCACATCCGTCCCCGCTTGGGCCCATTCCTTGCTGATTTCTTCCGCCTCGTTGTGGCTGAGCCCGTCCACGCAGGGGCACATGATCATCGCCGTCGGCGCGAGGTCGTTCATCCAGCAGGCATCGTGGCCTGCCCCGCTCACGATATCCATATGCGCATAGCCCATGCTCTGCGCGGCGTCCCGAACCGCGCTCACACAGCTTTCATCAAAGGCGGGCGGGTTGAACTGGCCCACGATCTCGCAGGAAAACGCGGTCTCGATCTCTTCGCAGAGCTTGGGCGCGCGGTCCATGAACTCGGCGACCATCCCCTCGAGCTTATCGAGCAAATGCGTGCGCATATCCACGGTGAAGACCACCTTACCGGGGATGATGTTACGTGAATTGGGATAGACATCGATATGCCCGATCGCGCCCACGGCATTCGGCTGGTTCTTCATGGCGATCTCGTGGACAAGCTCAGTCACGAGAGCGAGCCCGCGGCCCGCGTTCTTGCGCATCGACATCGGCGTCGATCCGGTATGGCTCTCTTTGCCCGTGATCGTGCATTCGATCCAGCGCAGGCCCTGCCCATGGGTCACCACACCGATATCCTTCCCTTCCGCCTCAAGGATCGGCCCCTGTTCGATATGGAGCTCGAAAAACGCGTGCATCTTTCGCGCGCCAACTTCCTCGTCGCCAACCCAACCGATGCGCTTGAGTTCATCGCCGAAGCGCTTGCCGTCGGCATCGACGCGATCATAGGCCCAATCTTGCGTGTGGCGGCCCGTAAAGACGCCGGAGGACAGCATTGCGGGGGCGAAACGCGTGCCCTCTTCGTTCGTCCAGTTGGCGATAACGATGGGGTGCTTTGTCTTGATGTCGAGGTCATTCAAGGTGCGGACGACTTCGAGCCCGCCTAGGACGCCAAGCACGCCGTCGTACTTGCCGCCGGTCGGCTGCGTGTCGAGATGCGAGCCCATGTAG
>JBCCTH010000138.1:0-7678 GCA_039198835.1 Pseudomonadota bacterium
CGCAGCTGGCGGCCTGTGAGGCCCTCCTTGCGGATCGCGTCGATGCTCGTTTCACCGCGCACTTGTGCGGGGCTTGAAACCTGGCCCGCTCGCGGGCGCGCGGCTTGGGCCTGACGCGGTGCTTGGGCCGCTTGCGGCCCGGGCTGGTTTTGTGCGGGTGCGCCTTGCGGGCGCGGGGCGGCCGCTTGCTGGGGCGGAACCGATGATGGGCGCCGCGTGGCAGCTTGCTGCGGAGCGGGTCGCGCGGGTTGCTCGGGCGCGCCGTCTGCGCCTTCGGCACCGCCGGTGCTCGCGGCGCTCGGGCGCGTGCCGCTGCCGCGCTTGATGCGGAATTTACTGGCTCTGGGTTTGGTAGTCATAGAGCTGTTTTGCCTCTTCCAGAGTGTCAAACATAACAAATTGACCGTCGATCAAAACCGCCGCCGAGCGCGCGAACTTTTCCAGCGTTTCAGGCTGGTGGGAAACGATGATAACCGTCGTTGTCTCCAACCGTTCCTTGAGAATGCTCCCCGCTTTTTGGTTGAAAGCGGTGTCGGTTGTGGCGGGCATGCCTTCGTCGATCAGATACATGTCAAAATCCAGCGCGAGCAGCAACGCGAAGGTAAAGCGCGCGCGCATCCCGGCCGAGTAGGTGCCGATCGGCATGTCGAAATATTCTTCGATGCCGCACATCCAGCGGCAGAACGCTTCGACATAATCGGGGTCAAGGCCATAGAGGCGGGCGATGTAGCGTGAATTTTCCACCGCTGTCTGCTTGCTGACGACACCGCCCATGAACCCAAGAGGAAAAGAGATGCGGCACGCGCGGTTAATCACACCCTCATCGGGCTTTTCGAGGCCCGCCATCATGTTGATGACGGTGGTTTTGCCGGTGCCATTTGGCGCGAGAATGCCGAGCGAGTTCCCAAGTTCCACACGGAAAGACGCCCGATCAAGGATGACCTTGCGCTGCTTGCCCGTCCAGAAGGACTTACTGACCTCAACAAACTCGAGCATGTGCTCTCCCTGGCGATCTCCCTTGGGGCCACATTCGGGCACTTAGGTGCGCCGATGCAAGAGCGCCAACGCGGCGCGCACCCCTGAGCCATTATGGGCATGCAAGGTATGAACTAACAATGAATTAAGGCAAAATTGCGAAGCTTTGGGCCCGATTGTTTCCAATCGCGCTCCAAAGCCGCCCTTCAGGCCTCCTGCCGCTCTACGCGCAGGATCTTGCCCGCGGCGATCGCAATGACCGCCGCCGCGAAGGAGAAAAGCGCGCCCATCTTGGCTGCATCCTGAACCGGCCCCGCATCAAAGGCAACGGCGGCAACAAAGAGCGAGACGGTAAAGCCGATCGCGGCCACAAAGCCGATGACGATCAAGTCAACGACCCGCATCCCCGCCGGTATGCCCAGCCCAAGAGGCCGCGCCGCGATCCAGCCGAAAAGGAGGATACCCAGAGGCTTGCCGACGATCAGTCCGAGCAACACAAGCCATGTCGCATCACCCATCGAACTGAATTCAACGCCCGCGTTCAAAAGGCCGAAGAAGAACAGGACAACCTCCACAGGTGTCTTCAGCGCGTGTTCGATCTTGTTGAGAAGGTCGGGCATATGGGCTTCAGCGGCCGCGAAGATGCCGAAATCGCGATCAGCATGGGGGATCGTGGGCACGATGGGCAAAAGGCCCAACGCTGGATGCAGCCCCGACATCATGAAGCCATACCAGCTCAGACAGGCCGCCACCGCATAGGGCCAGAAGCTAAACACCTTGCGAACATAGGTGGAGTTCGGGCGGTCTTGTTTATGCCGGTCGAGGCGTCGGGGCAGCCAATTGGCCAGCACGAAGACGCCAACAGCCGCGCCGAGCGACAAAAGAAGCCAGGCTGGCGCGAGATCGCCCGAGGGATAAAAGATCGCCAGAATGATCAGGCCCGCGGCATCATCTGCGATGGCCAAAAGAAGCAAGAAGCGCACCGCAGGGTGACCCGCCCCGAAGACGAGGCGACCAACAAGGTAAGAAAAGGCGATGTCAGTGGCCGTCGGAACAGCCCAGCCATTGGCGACCGCGTCAAATGTGTCAGAGCCGAGCACCAGCGCGAGCCCGAGATAAACACTGATCGGTCCGATCATGCCACCAGCGGTTGCAAAAAGCGGCGTCGCAGCTTTTTTGCCCTTGAGCGAGCCATCCTTGAGGATCACCGCTTCCCAAACTTCTTTCGCCGCGATCGCGAAGAAGAACGCCATGAGAATGTCATTGACGAGATAATGCAGCGTCAGCGTGCGATGTCCGTCATGGAAATGCCCGATGGGGGCATGATCCCAGATCTTGAATTCGACAAAGTGATGATAGCTCGCGGCATCCACATTCGCCCATACGAGGGCGATGAGCGCGCCAGCGATCAAGAGCAGGGAGTAATTTGTGACGAAGGTCCAGACGCGGGTCATGGCAGCGGCTCCTTTGAGGATGCTTGCCCTGCGTTAGGGCAGGCATCCCATCGGGGCAATGCGCAATGTATGCAATGGCATGCGACACGTCCGCACGCGCCAGTCGCCATGACGACCAACCTCCGCCCTTCTAGAGGATCGCGTTGGTCGCGAGCCCGGCCAAGACCGCGCCGATGATCCCGAAAACCAGGTAAGCCGCGAAGACGCGCGGCTTCACCAGGGCCCAAACGGCGATTGCGGCGGGCACCGAGCTGACACCGCCCGCGACGATGAAAGACATCGCCGCGCCGACCGCCATGCCCTGATTGATCAACTCGCCCACGAGGGGCACAGCCGCATAGCCGTTGAGATAAGCAGGGCCGCCGATGACGGCCCCAAGGATAACGGGCCAAGCGCCGTCTCCGCCCAAAAAGCCCGCAATGCTCTCGGCGGGAACATAGGCAAGCATCGCGCTTTCGAGCAGATACGCGAGCGTGAGCCACTTGAGCAGAAAAAGCCCGTTTTCGATGGCCGTCTCGCGGAAGGTTTCGCGGCGCGCGTCTTCATTCCAGAAGTTCCACACCGGGCGACCGCTGAAAGGCTTGGGCCCACAGCCGCAACCAGCTTTGGCGGGCGCGTCTCGCAGCGGGTTTGTGAAGACAGGCGAGCGCATCAGAAGCAGCGTCGCAAAGCCGCCTGCGGCCCCGAGGGCGATCGCCGCCACGGCCTTGACGAGCGCAAATTCAAAGGAGATTGCGCCGGCGGTGATGCTGAACATGGCAGGATCCATGAGCGGCGACGAGAGCCAGAACGCCATGACAGCGCTGAGCGGCGCTCCAACGGCAAGAAGACCGGCGATAAAAGGGATCACCTCGCAAGAGCAAAATGGCGAGAGCCCGCCCATCAGCGAGGCCAAGAGGATCATGCGGACCTGCCGCCCTTGGAAGACTTGCGCGAGAAGCGTTTCAGCGCCCGATGCTTTGACATAAGAGACGGCAATGACCGCAAAGAGAATGAAAGGCGCTGTGCCCGCGAGTGCGCGCGCCGTGAAGGCGAGCGTGTCGGGGATCTGCGCAGGGTCAAAAAGCGCAATACATGCCAGCACGACCACGCTTGCGAGCCAACCTTTGGGGATATCGCGAAGCTTGGGGAGGTTTTGCGTGAGATCGGCCATGGTCAGGCTCCGCTCTTTTGAGTGTTTGGAGGGCAATCCGCAGAAACCGCGCTATCGGCGCAGCATTCGGAAAGCAGAAATTCGGTCAGAGCTTTTATCTCGCCATAGGAGACGGCCGCGCAAATGATTGACCGCCCGCGCTTTTCTTGCCGCACGAGATTTGCCTGCGTGAGTATTTTCATGTGATGGGTCAGCGTAGAGCCAGACACGCCGCTGCGCGCACCCAACTCTCCGATTGTCAGGCCATCGTCACCTGCCCTTACAAGCACACGCAAGACGCCGAGCCTTTGCTCAGACCCAAGAGCAGCAAAGGCCGAGGCGACCTCTGCGAGACGGGCATCATTCACATCAACTTTCTTCATGATTCTATATTTCTAGAAATTACGAAATAACGCAACATCTTTTTTCTTGTCTATCGCACGCCTGAACGCAGGTCCCCTGATATGAGCTTGGCTGAAGAGATCAAAAGCTGCCGTTTCTGCGCGCCCGCGTTCGCGGCGACAAAAACCGCGCATGTGCCCAGGCCCGTGGTCTGGTTTCAGCCCGAGGCGCGCATTTTGATCGCGGGACAAGCGCCCGGGTTGCGCGTCCATAAATCAGGGCGGCCTTTCACCGATCCGTCCGGCGAAAGATTGCGCCGCTGGATGGGGATCGATGAAGAGACCTTCTATGATCGCGCGCGCATTGCGATTGTGCCCATGGCCTTCTGTTTTCCGGGCTACAGCGCGAAGGGGGCTGATCTTCCGCCGCCAAAGGGCTGTGCGCAGAAATGGCGCGCGCGTGTCATGGCTGGGCTGGGAAATGTTGAGACAACGCTTCTTGTGGGCGGCCCCGCGCAGAGCTGGCATATCGGCCCGGGCAGCGTCACAGCGCGCGTCGCGGCCTGGCGAGATTTCGCGCCGCGTGTCTTTCCGCTGCCGCATCCCTCTTGGCGCAACAATCACTGGCTGGCAAAACACCCCTGGTTTGAAGCAGACCTGATCCCTGCGCTCCAGGCGAGAATGAAAGACATGCTATGACCGAGCAAACGCCGATTGATCTGGCCCACGCGAAAATGGAAGCCTCGGGCGAGGATGCTGACAGGCTGCGTTTCTTTGAACGGATCGCAGATGCAGAGCTTTTCCTGCTCGTCGAAGAAGAGCCCATGGGCGACGAGATCAAACCGCAGCTTTTTGACATTGATGAAGGGCGTCTCGTGCTCGCGTTCGACAGGGCAGAGCGGCTCGCGGGCTTTGTTGGCGGCCCGGCCCCCTATGTTGCGGTGTCAGGCCGCGCGCTGGTTGACATGCTCGCGGGGGAGGGGCTCGCTTTGGGGATAAACCTTGAAGTGGCGCCATCGGCTTATCTCTTGGGTCAAGACGCGGTGCGCTGGCTGGCCGATGTTCTTTCGCGCGCGCCCGAAACCCAAGACTTGAAGATCTCAGAGGTGGCCAAGCCGGGTGCGCTTCCTGAATTGCTGCTCACTTCGCTCGATGCCAAACTCGCGCTCATGGGCGCGGCTGCTGAGACGGCGTTTTTGGCCCGTGTGACCTATGAGAATGGCGCGCCAGGTCACCTTCTCGCATTCATCGATGCGGCACCGGGCGCGGAGACGGCGCTGAGCGTAGCCGCCAATGAGGCACTCACCTTTTCAGGGTTGGATGCTGGTCAACTTGATGTCGCTTTCATCAAGTCCTCATCGACGATGGCGGCGCAGCTCGCGCGTGTGGCGCTCCGCTTCGATCTCCCTCAGCCGGAGGCGGCCACCCCAGCGCCCTTTGGCGCGCCTGGAATGGACCCTGACAAACCTCCGCGTCTGCGCTAACGAGCGATCCGGTCAGTATCCCGCGTTTTTGTCGGCGACGTCGAGCATTGCCAGCCCCGCCTCTGACCGGCGCACATTTTCCGCGATCCGTTCAGCTGCGAGGTGGGGGCGCGTGGCGGATGCGATATGGGGCGTCACTGTGACGTTAGGGTGCGCCCAATAGGGATGATCCTTCGGGAGCGGTTCTTCGTGAAAAACATCGAGCGTTGCATGGGCGATCTGCCCGCTTGCCAATGCGGCCAGGAGCGCGCCATCATCGATGAGCGGGCCGCGCCCCGGGTTGATGATCCGCGCGCCCGGGCGCATCCAGCCGAGCGTTTCAGAGTTGAGCGTGTGGCGCGTTGCATCGGTGAGGGGCATGAGCAGCACCACGATCTCAGCGCTTGAGAGCATGGCGCGCAGCCCGTCACGCCCGCTATGGCAGTCAACGTTTTGCAGGGATTTGGGAGACCGGCTCCACCCCGAGATACGAAAGCCGAGCGCTGCGAGGGCTTGCGCGCATGCGCCCCCCAACGCACCGATGCCCAGAAACGCGACGCTTCGCTCGCGCGCGAGGGGCGGCGGCGTATTATCCCACACATGGCCTGGGTTTATGACATGCGCATCGAGGCCCACATGATAGCGCATCACATGAGCAACCACGTAATCGACCATGCCCGCCGTCATGCCCTCATCGGCCATGCGCGTGAGTGGCACGGTGAGCGTCGGATTGCCGATGATCTCTTCCACGCCCGCCCAGAGATTGAGCACGGCCTTCAGCCGAGCGAAGGGCCGAAAATCCTGCACATCGCTATTGGGCGCATAGACGATATAATCGACGTCGGGCGCGGGGAGGTCTGGAGAGATCGTTGCCGCGATCCCCGCATCGGCAAACGCGGCCGCAAGCGGGGCCTGATATTCGGCCCATTTCTCGGACCGGGCGGCAAAGAGCACGTTGAGCATCAGCGCGGCCGATGCTCATGGGCCGATTGCATGAGCGCGAAGCCGCAAAGCAAGACCAGCATCGCCGAGCCCCCGTAGCTGACCAGCGGCAAGGGCACGCCTACGACGGGCGCGAGGCCCATCACCATCGCCAGGTTGACCGCGAAAAAGAAATAGAGGGTGGCCGCGATCCCGAAGATCAAAAGAGACGAGAAGCGGTCTTTGTTGGAGAGTGCCGAGGCGACGCAAAAGCCGATGAGCAGCGCATAGAGGAGAAGCAGTGAGACGGCCCCCGTGAAGCCAAACTCCTCGGCCAGCGTGGTAAAGATGAAATCAGTGTGCTTTTCGGGCAGAAAGTTGAGCCGCGATTGGGTGCCTTGCATGAAGCCGCGCCCTGTCCAGCCGCCAGAGCCAAGCGCGATCTTGGCTTGCGTGATGT
The DNA here is from genome assembly GCA_039198835.1 of Pseudomonadota bacterium. Taxonomy (GTDB): domain Bacteria; phylum Pseudomonadota; class Alphaproteobacteria; order Rhodobacterales; family Rhodobacteraceae; genus Shimia_B. Next base: position 6,747 of record JBCCTH010000138.1, read on the forward strand.
GATAGCCCGCGCCAAGCGGATCCTGGCTTGGATCGAGGAAGGTATCGATCCGGCGATATTGATAATCTTGCAGCAATTGCCAGCTTGTGCCGCGCGACTGGAAGACAGCAAAAACCGCCCCCGCCGCCCCACTTATCACAGTGGCGAAATATGCCCAGTGAACGCCCGCCACGAACATCACCGTCCCGCCGCCAGCCATGAGCAGGATCGATGTCCCTAGGTCAGGCTGTCTGAGCACGAGAAAGACCGGCAACAGGATGAAAACAACCGGCACAGCCACCCAAAGCGGGCGCGAGACTTTATTGAGAGGCAGCCAGTCATAATAGGCGGCCAGGAACAGGACCATCGCAATCTTCATGAGTTCTGAGGGTTGCAGACGCATGAAGCCCAGATCGATCCAGCGCTGCGCGCCCATACCGGTAACGCCAGCGAATTCAACGATGATGAGCAAAACGACACCGACGAGATAGGCCAGCGCTGACACATTTCGCCAGAACCAGATCGGCACCATCGCGATGATGAACATCGCCGTCATACCAAGCGCAAAGCGCTGCATCTGGGGCTCGGCCCACCTTGCAAGATCGCCCCCCGCCACGGAATAGAGCATCATGAAGCCGATGCCTGCGATGGCGCAAATGAGAAGGATCACTGGCCAGTTCAGCGCCAGTAACTTGCGAAGCCCGGCAGGCACGCTTTGCAGACGATACTCTAGATAACTCATCGCGCGATCCGTGCCCCCCGCCTAGGCTTGATCGCGCGTGGGCCGCGCGTCTTCGACCCCATCCCAAAGGTCGAGCTGCTCTTGTTGCTCCGCAATGGGCGCGCGATCCTTTGTCGGATAAGCTTGCAGCGGCGGCGTCCATTAATAGAGCGACTGAAGAAGGATGTCGCGCGATGCGTTCGCATGTGTGAGGAGTTGGCATGAGAAGGAG
>JBCCTH010000139.1:0-7598 GCA_039198835.1 Pseudomonadota bacterium
GCCAAGCATCTTCTGGGGTCACCGGGCGTGCAACTCAGCCCGCGACCGGCCATCACCTACATTCATGTGATGTTTGAGCGCCACGAGATCATCGAGGCCAATGGCCACCGCACTGAGAGCTTCTTTGCGTCCGACCAGAGCCTCTCTGCGCTCACCGATCCCGCCCGAGACGAGCTTTTCGCGATCTTCCCGGAGCTGCGCAGCGCCCGATGCGGCCCAACGGCGCGGCGCACGCTGCGCGCCTATGAAGCGAGCTTGCTCTCGGAGACTGGGCGCGCGCCGCTGGCCCAGGCCCGCGCCGCATCACCGAACGCCTCGAAGAGCGGCCTTGAGACCGGATCCTCGGCGGCGCGGTATTCCGGATGCCACTGGACGCCGAGCGCGAAACCCGAAGAATTGGTGGCGTAGATAGCCTCGGGCGTGCCGTCGGGGGCTCTCCCATCGATCACGAGATCGGGCGCGAGCGCTTTGATCCCCTGGCCATGGAGCGTGTTGGTGCGCACGACCTCGGCGCCAAAGAGCCGGGCAAAAGGCCCGCCCGGTTGCAGCGTCACTTCATGGCGCAGCTCAAACTTTTCTTCGAGCGTGCCATCGGGCGGCATGCGGTGGTTGTCGCGCCCCGGAAGATCGCGGATCTCAGGGTAAAGCGAGCCGCCCATGGCAACGTTGAACTCCTGAAAACCCCGGCAGATCGCCAGCATGGGCTGGCCCCGGGCGACAAGGGCGCGAATGAGCGGGAGCGCGACGCGGTCGCGCGCGCGGTCGAATGCGCCATGGGCCTCGGTGGCCTCTTCACCATATTCCTCAGGGTGAACATTGGCGCGCCCGCCGGTGAAGACGAAGCCATCATAGACGTCGAGCAACTCATCTGCGCTGACAAAAGCGGGGTCCGTCGGGACGATGGCGGGCAAACACCCCGCGACCTCGCGCACCGCTTCAACATTCATCCGACCTGCCGCGAAGGCGGGATATTCATCATTGATGAGATAGCTGTTTGCGATGATCCCGATATGTGGGCGGCGCATCTTTACCCTCCGATTTCCTCTGCGGAAGGTAGCGCAGGACGCGCGGATGAAAAAGCACCCTGCGCGCAAGTCTGTGTGCGCCTGTGCTAAACTGGCGCATATCCCGCTATGAACTGCCCGATATTAAAGCTCGGCCGTGAGCCCCGCGCCCTCGATGCCCGCTTTGGCGGCCGCGGCATCGTTATCTGAGGTGTCGCCGGTTACGCCTACGCAGGCCACGATCTTGGAGCGCGCGTCGCGCACGATCACGCCGCCGGGGACAGGCACGACCTGCCCGCCATAAACGCCGTTCACGGCATTCATGAAATAGGCTTGCTGCTCAGCACGCGCCATCTGCGCGGTCCCGGCCATGCCCAACATGGCCGCGCCATAGGCTTTGCCATGGGCGATCGCGAAGCGGCCCGGCGCTGCCCCGTCTTCGCGTTCAAACGCGATGACATGGCCGCCTTCATCGAGCACGACGACCGAAAGCGGCTTGAGGCCCATCTCCTTTCCTTTCGCCCGCGTCTTGGAGATGATCGCGCGCGCTTTGTTGAGCGAGATTGGCATGGGTCTTTCCTCTTAAATTGTGCCGCTGCGCGGCGCGTTCTTGCTGGCGCTCCGGGGCAAAGGCCTTAGAGCTAGGCGGCTTTCTTTTCCTGACGGCGCGCGTGGAGCACAGGCTCGGTATAGCCCGCGGGCTGGACACGGCCCTTGAAGACGAGGTCACAAGCCGCTTTGAAGGCCACGCCGTCATAGAGCGGGGCCATGGGTTCATAGCTCGGATCGCCAGCGTTCTGGCGATCCACGACCGCAGCCATTTTCTTCAGAGCGGCCATCACGGCCTCTTCGCTCACCACGCCGTGGTGAAGCCAGTTTGCCAGAGCCTGAGACGAAATTCGGCAGGTCGCGCGATCTTCCATGAGCCCGACATCGTGGATATCGGGCACCTTGGAGCAGCCCACCCCCTGATCGACCCAGCGCACCACATAACCCAAAATGCCCTGGGCGTTGTTTTCAACCTCTTGCGCGATCTCCTCGTCAGACCAGTTCGGTCGATCGGCCACGGGGATCGTCAGAAGATCGCCGAGCGCGCCGCGGGGGCCGCCCGCGCGCAAAGCGTCTTGGCGGGCCAGCACATCGACGCGATGATAATGCATCGCATGCAACGTCGCCGCGGTGGGGGAAGGAACCCAAGCGCAGGTCGCCCCCGCCTCCGGATGACCGATCTTCTGGGCGATCATATCGGCCATCTTATCAGGCATGGCCCACATGCCCTTGCCGATCTGGGCGCGGCCCTTGAGCCCGCAGCCGAGGCCGATATCGACGTTGCGATCTTCATAGGCGCTGATCCAGGGGGTGGCCTTCATCGCGCCCTTGGCGATCATCGGGCCAGCTTCCATCGACGTGTGAATTTCGTCTCCCGTGCGGTCAAGGAACCCGGTATTGATGAACGCGACGCGCGCCTTGGCGGCGCGAATGCATTCCTTGAGATTGGCGGAGGTGCGACGCTCCTCATCCATGATGCCCATTTTCACCGTATGGGCCGGCAAGCCAAGGATCTCTTCCACCACCCCGAAAATCTCGTTGGCGAAGGCCACCTCTTCTGGCCCGTGCATTTTGGGTTTGACGATATAGACAGAGCCCGCTGTCGAGTTTTGCTTGCCGTCGGTTTTTTGCAGGTCGTGCATCGCGATGAGCACAGTGCAAAGCGCATCCATCAGCCCTTCGCCGATCTCCAGACCGTCACGGTCGAGGATGGCGGGGTTGGTCATCAGATGGCCGACATTGCGAATGAGCATGAGAGAGCGGCACCTGACCGTGAAGGGCGCGCCTTTGGGTGAAAAATAGGTGGCATCATTGAAGAGCGCGCGAGTGACGCTCTCGCCCCCCTTTTGGAACGTCTCGCTCAAATCGCCTTTCATCAGCCCGAGCCAGTTCGCATAAGCAAGCACCTTGTCATCCGCATCGACGGCCGCGACGCTGTCTTCGCAATCCATGATGGTGGAGAGCGCGGCTTCAAGGTTGACTGCGGCGATCTGAGCGGGGTCTGATGCGCCGAGCTCATGGTTAGCGTTAGTGAGAATTTCGATCTTGAGCCGGTTGTTTTCAAAGAGATATCCACGCCAATCCCCGTCTTCCATCGTGCCGAGGAACTGAGCTTTATCCTTGAGCGGGGCGGTGGCGACATCGGTGACATCGGCCCAGGACCCATCAAGCGGAAGCGCTTCATCAAGAAAAGCCTTGGCCGCAGCGATCACGCGCGCGCCCCGTGCGGGGTCATAGCCCTTCGCGGTCGGCAGATCGCCCAGGGCATCGGTGCCATAAAGGGCATCATAGAGATTGCCCCAGCGGGCATTGGCGGCATTGAGCGCAAACCGCGCGTTCATGATCGGCACGACGAGCTGCGGGCCGGGCACCATCGCGATCTCGGGATCGACGCCCTGCGTCTCTATCTCGAAATCCGGGCCTTCGGGAACGAGATAGCCGATCTCCTTGAGGAAGGCGCGATAGGCCTCGGGATCGTGGGTCTGGCCGCGACGCGCGATATGCCAGGCGTCGATCCGTTCCTGGATTTCAGCGCGCTTTTCCAGAAGCGCCCGGTTTCGCGGACCATAACCATGAACCAGCCGAGACATCCCCTTCCAGAACGTCTCGCTGGAGATCCCGGTGCCAGGCAGGGCTTGAGCTTCGATGAAATCCCAAAGAGCCTGGTCGACCTTGAGATCTTCGATTTCCACGCGCGCGCCCATGTTGCCACTCCCGGTCAGTGTGTTTGTTGGCGGGCAAAATAGAGGCCGAGTTTCCTATCGGCAACACGGTTTCCTGCCTGGGCAGTGTGGAAGATTTCAATCTCACATTAGGATTTTTTGACAGACCCCGCGCGCCGGCAGCGCTCAGAACAGTATTTCACGTCATCCCAAACGCGCTCCCACTTCTTGCGCCACGTGAACGGCAGACCGCAAGACGCGCAGGTTTTCTGCGGCAGGTCTGTTTTTTTTCTATGCTTTGGCATGTCTGACCGGCGAGTTTTTATACATGTCACGAGATAGGCGCATCAAAGCCTAAGCCCAGAGAAACGTGGGGCCTGTGGAGGTCAGGCTCTACGCCCCGGAGCATTCAAGCCCAAGGGAAGGGGCGCGACCGGGGCTTTGATGTGAAAGGGTGGCCGCCTCAAGGTCACGGCGTCAGAGATCAAGGCTCATTTGACGGCTCGCAGGCTTGGCCTTTGGGGTGCGCGGCTCCGGGTCGCGCTGGAAGCCGCGGTCTTTCTTGCGGCTGGCATGTTTTTTGACGATGGCGTTGGCCTCTTCGCGAAACCCAGCGCCCCGACGCACAGCAAACACCTTTTCTTTTGCCGCCCGCGCCGCATCGGCCACGTCAACAATCGGGGGCGGATAGCCGGCCGCGCCCCCGGCGCGCCAGGGTTCTTGGAGGAATTTATCTTCGATGCCGGCCAGTTCTGGCACCCAACGGCGCGTGAAGCTGCCTGTCGGGTCCTGATCCTTGCCTTGCTTGACCGGATTATAGATGCGCACCGTGTTCATGCCCGTCGTGCCGGATTGCATTTGCGTCTGGCTCCAATGGATGCCTGGCTCGTAATCTGTGAAACGGCGCGCGAGGACGAGCCCGGTCTCGCGCCAATCAAGCCAGAGATGGTAAGAAGCGACGGCCATGAGCATTGAGCGCATCCGAAAGTTGAGCCATCCGGTATGATCGAGATAGCGCATGCAGGCATCAACGAAGGGGATCCCCGTCTGGCCCTTGGTCCAGGCTTCAAGGCGCGCGGGATCAGAGCCTTGGCGCATGCCTTCATAGGCGCGGTGGAGACAGCGGCTCTCGATGGCGGGCTCATCTTCGAGTTTCTGCATGAAATGGTCGCGCCAGGCGAGGCGCGAGGTAAAGGAGTTCAGGCTCCCCTTCCAGCCATCGCGCGCGCCGGCGGGCACCTCTTTCTTGCGCGCATCGGCGGCTTGCGCCGCCTCGCGGCCTGACAGCACGCCGAGCGCAAGGTAGGGAGATAAGCGCGAGCATGCCCATTCACCCTCGACAGGCGAGGACATGGCCATGCGATAGTTTTGGCCCCGTTCGCTCAGAAAGCCGCCCAAAAGCGAAAGCGCCTCCTCTCGCCCGCCGCGCTGACGCCCCGGACAGGGATCGGCCCTGAGCTTGAGTGCGCGCGCGGACGGGATCGTGCCGGGCTCAAGGCTTGGCCCTGTGGGGAAAACCGGCGCGATCTGGGGCTGGCGGATGAAGCGCTCGCGGCGCGCGGCCCAGCCATCGCGCCCCTTGAGCCGCCGCACCACGCCCGATTGCGGCAGTTCGCGCCAGCCGATCCCCCGCGCTGCGCACCAGTCTCGCACGCGCAGATCACGGCTGAACGTCCAGGCATTGCCGGTTTCCTCATGCGAGATGAGCGCCGTGATCGGCGTTTCGCGAAGGAGGCTTTCAAAAACCTCGATCGCATCCCCGACCCGCACCAGAAGCGGCACCGAGAGCGCGCCGCGCAGGCTCTCAAGGCATTCGGCGGTAAACTCCCATTGCCGCGCGGACGTATCCGGCAGCGACCAGTATTCTGGCTCGACAATGTAAAGCGCGATGACTGGCCCTGCCTTTGCCGCGGCTTCGAGGGCGGCATGATCGCGCGCGCGGAGATCTCTTTTGAACCAAACCAACGTTGTCATGGAGCGAGACTTAAGCCGCCGACGCGCGCTTCAAAGGTTCGAAATTGCCTCACCCACCTCATCGCTTAGGGCGTAGAAATCGCGCAGGCTCTGGCCTCGCTCGGGCTTGTAGGGCGCACCGAGCTCGAGCTCCGCGATCCGATCGATCCGAAACGTGCGGAACCCTTCGCGCAATTCGCACCAGGCGACACAGGTCCAGACCTTGCCCCAGAACCAGAGGCCTAAGGGGCGCACCACCCGCCGCGAGCCCGTGCCGCCCGCCGTCTCATAGTGGAACGCGATGCGCCGGCGGGCCTCCACCGCCTCTTCGATGAGATCGAGCGCTGCGCGCGTCCCTTCCGTGACCTCCATACCCACGGAATGGATCTCGACGGAGCGCGCTTTTGCTCTCAGCGGGTCATCGAGAACGGCATCGATCTTGGCGAGCGCCTCCTCGGCCCCGCGCGCCATTTCCAAACCCGCCCAGGCCCGCACCATCCGCGCGCCCACAACGAGCGCCGTGATTTCTGAACGCGTGAACATCAGCGGGGGAAGATCATAGCCGTCTTGCAGCACGTAGCCATAACCCGCCTCTCCCTCGATGGGCACGCCTGTGGCCATGAGATCGGCGATATCGCGATAGATTGTGCGTTGCGACACTTCAAGGCGAGAGGCGAGCGCTTGCGCGGTGACCAAGCGACCACCGCGCATGAGCTGAATGATTTCAAAAAGCCGATCAGCCCGTCGCATCCGCCCCTCTCAAGCTGCCTCAAAAAAGCCGATGGAATTGCCATCGGGGTCTTTTGCGGCGAAGAACACGCCGCTGGGCACTTCCATCGCCGCGCTGAGCACCTCGCCGCCCTCCGCGCGCACGCGCTCCATCGTGTCAGAGAGCGCGCCTTGGGCGGCGATGTAAATGACATTACCACCGCCGGGTTCGCCGACCTGAAGATCAAAGCCTGAGCCGTCCATTCCGCCAAACAGCGCGACATCGGTGCCAAACATCTCCATGCGATGGGGGCTCATCCCGGTGACGCGGGCATAAAAGGCGGCCGCTTTGTCAAGATCACGCACATGAATTTCAGACCAGACAACGGCATTTTGGGGTTGGAACGACATGGTTCATTTCCTTCTCAAAGTGTGTGCCCCGTTATTCTCATAGCTCTGCTGACAGCGTGCTGTCAGCATCTCGCACAGATCGGCGTCTTGTGCCTTCGCGCAATGCCGCTAGGCTCTGCCTTCCAAGAAGGAAGACACCATGCGCGATGCGGCCCCTCAAACGATTTATCTCAAAGACTATCGCGCGCCTGCGCATTGGGTCGATGACGTTCATCTGACCTTCGTGCTGCACCCCAAACGCACGCGTGTGATATCGCGCATCCGGTTTCGCCCGAACGACGGCGCGCCGGGGCCGTTTTTTCTCCATGGCGAGGGGCTGAAGCTTTTGAGCGCCAAGATCGACGGGCGCGAGATCGACCCCGAGATTTCCGAGACAGGGCTCACCTGCCCCACGCCCGCCGCGCCTTTTCTTTTTGAGGCCGAGGTCGAGATCAGCCCTGAAACGAATACCGCCCTTGAAGGGCTTTACATGTCCAACGGGATGTATTGCACGCAATGCGAGGCGGAAGGCTTTCGCAAGATAACCTATTATCCCGACCGTCCCGATGTGATGGCCCCCTTCACCGTGCGCATTGAAAGCGCGCTCCCGGTTTTGCTTTCCAACGGCAATCCGGGCGCGCGCGGGCCGGGCTTTGCCGAATGGCACGACCCCTGGAAAAAGCCCGCCTATCTCTTTGCGCTCGTCGCGGGCGAGCTTTTGGCCACGCGCAGCGATTTTACCACGATGGAAGGCAGGGATGTCGCGCTGGCCGTGTGGGTGCGCGAGGGCGACCAGGACAAAACCGCCTTCGCGATAGAGGCGCTCAAGAAA
>JBCCTH010000140.1:0-7582 GCA_039198835.1 Pseudomonadota bacterium
CATCCTTGAGGAACTGGGCAGCTTCCTCTTCGGCAGAGCCGCCGATCTCGCCGATCATGATGATCGATGCCGTCTCGTCATCGGCCAGGAACCATTCGAGCACGTCGATATGCTCCGTCCCCTTGATCGGATCGCCGCCGATGCCCACGCAGGTCGATTGGCCCAACCCCACATCCGATGTCTGTTTGACGGCCTCATAGGTCAGCGTGCCAGAACGCGAGACCACCCCCACAGAGCCGCGACGGTGAATATGGCCGGGCATGATCCCGATCTTGCAGGCATCGGGCGTGATGACGCCGGGGCAGTTCGGCCCGATCAGGATAGAAGGGCTATCCATCAACGCGCGCTTCACCTTCATCATGTCGAGGACGGGAATGCCCTCGGTGATGCAAACGATCAGCTCCATCTCGGCATCAATCGCTTCCATGATCGAATCGGCTGCGAAGGGCGGCGGCACATAAATCACCGACGCATTGGCCTCGGTCATCGCCTTCGCCTCGTGGACGGAGTTGAAAACCGGTAAGTCGAGATGGGTCGACCCGCCTTTGCCGGGCGTCACCCCCCCGACCATCTGTGTCCCGTAGGCGATGGCCTGTTCGGAGTGGAATGTGCCCTGCGAGCCCGTGAGGCCCTGGCATATCACCTTGGTATTCTTATCGACGAGGACGGACATTCATCTTTTCCTTAGCTGGCCAACGCGTGGCGGTCGTGAGTGCGGCGGGCCGTCATGGGGCGACCTGCGCGGCATATTGAATTTTCTCGAAGCGGATCCGGCCGAGCAGCGCGAGCGCCAAGAGCCCAGGCAGGCCCTTGATTTCGTGCCAGCCGCGCTTGAGCGACGCCAACCGCGATTTTCGGGTGCTGTCGCGATGCACCGCGCTGGGCGGCGCGCCGTGCGATGGACGCGCGGGCTCGTTGCCCTGAACCACGAGCGCGGGGACCGCTTGATAGCTGCGCAATTGACGCGCGAGCGGTGAAACGGATGCATTGAAATAAAGGTGATCGATGGGGACATCGGGCGTGCCCGCAGCCAGCACAAGTTCGGCGGCGCGCCTTGAAATGACATAGCCGCCTGACCCTGAATGACGGCTGCGCATCGCGCGCAGGGCACGCTTGTGGGCCTGGTGCGCCTTCGTCTCCAGAGCGACAAACAGGCGATCATCGCGCCACCGCTCGAGCTTGACGATGTCGGCGTCTTTTGGCCACCAGGCGGTTTCTCCCAGCCAGAATGCGAGATCTTCGGCCAGAAAGACATCGTCTTCCATAACGAGCGCGTGGCTTGAGGGCGTCTCTAGAAATGCGCGCAGGACCTTGAGATGGCTCAGAGTGCAGGCCCGGTCATGGGCGTGGTTTAGGCCCCATGGGCCAGTTTCCGGCAGCGCGGCGATGGCTTTTGCCCCGTCCGGGGCGCGCGAATCCACCGCGTCGACGAAAGTGACTGAAATCGCCGCTTTATGCACCTCAGCCGCCATCACGGCGCGCCGATCCGTCGCTCGAGCGAGCGACACCATGAAAGCCGGGATCATCTGCGCCGGGGCGCCGGAAGGTGCGAGGGCCATGGCGCTATTCCCTCGGCCGCACGACGGAGATGTAGGTCAGCCCATTGGCGCTGCGCGGCGGGCGCGGAAGCGTGCGCCCCGTCGGGTCGGCATCCAGAAGCGAATTTGTATCGACAAGCGGGTTGAGCTGACGACCCGCGCCGACGAAAGAACACCCGTCGTCTGAGATCTTGACCGACGCATTGAAGCGCTGATGGTAATAGGTGCCGGTGGTCGGGCTTTGGCGGAACGGCAGCTCAGCGATAACAGCGGGCGCAGTGGCATAGCTCGGGGCGGTGGCAAGGCACACTTGCGAAAAGAGCGCGACAGCCTGGTCGCCCGTCATGCCGAAGGGGCCCGGCCCGATCCCTGGCGTCGTTTCCCCCGCAGGGGGCGGCGGCACTTCACACGCCGCCAAGATCGCCATGGAGACAACACAAGCGCCGCGCTTGAGGATGCGCCCAAACCCCTTCATGATTTATGTCCCAGCGTTATCCTGAGGGTCGCCCGATCCTCAAAATAGATCGAATAGGCGCTCAAACGCGCTTGATCAGAGGCGAGGATGGTTTCGCCCTCAGTCCAAAAACCAGGCGTGACACGCGCCTCAAAGCCGCGACGCCCGAACTCGGAAATGACCGCATCGAGGCTCGCGCGGGCCTCTGCTTCGCCCACGATGACAAAGTCGGTTTCGCAAAACGGCTTGTTACCAAATCCCACCGCGAAGCGCGCCGTGGCTTGGCCAGATTGCGCGCCGCGCGCCGCCGTGATCCGGTATCGCTCGCTGCGCTTGCGCTTGCGCAGGGTCTCAAAGCCCGCCGCGCCCAGCGTCGCCGCCGGATCTTGGCCGCTCAAATAAGCGATGCATGCCTTGGCGATATGTCTTGCCTGCGCGGGATGATCCAGCGGCTGCGCCTGGGGCGGCACAGAAAGCGAGAGGAGGGCGGCGACAAGGGCCGCGCCTCTGCCCGCACGACGCGCAACACATGAACGCAAGAGACTTATCACACCGAGCGGCGACACGGGGCCTTAGCCTTTCACTGCCTTGACGATCTTCTCCGCGCCGTCTTTGAGATTGTCGGCAGCGATCACATCGACATCCGAATTGTTGATGATGTCTTTGCCCTGTTCCACATTGGTCCCCTCAAGGCGCACCACGAGCGGGACCTTCAGCCCAACCTCTTTCACCGCCGCGACCACGCCTTCCGCGATCACATCACAGCGCATGATCCCGCCGAAGATATTGACGAGGATGCCTTTCACGTTCGGGTCCGACGTGATGATCTTGAAGGCCTCGGTGACCTTTTCTTTCGTCGCGCCGCCGCCCACATCGAGGAAGTTCGCAGGCTCCGCGCCATAGAGCTTGATGATATCCATCGTCGCCATGGCGAGGCCCGCGCCGTTGACCATGCAACCGATCTCGCCATCGAGCGCGATGTAGTTGAGATCGTATTTGGAGGCTTCGAGCTCCTTAGGGTCTTCTTCGGTCTCATCGCGCAGTTCCGCGATGTCGGCGTGGCGGTAAACGGCGTTGCCATCAAAACCGAGCTTGGCGTCAAGCACCTTGAGCGAGCCGCTATCGGTGACGATGAGCGGGTTGATCTCAAGCATCTCCATGTCTTTTTCCATGAAGGCTTTGTAGAGCAGGCCCATGAGCGCGACGCATTCCTTAACCTGCTTGCCCTCCAGCCCGAGCGAGAAGGCGATGCGGCGGCCATGATACGGCTGAAAGCCGGTGGCAGGATCAACCGAGAAGCTGAGGATCTTTTCGGGCGTGGACGCCGCGACCTCTTCGATATCCATGCCGCCCTCGGTTGAGCAGACGAAAGAGACGCGGGACGTGACGCGATCAACCAGAAGCGCGAGATAAAGCTCTTTTTCGATGCCCGATCCGTCTTCGATGTAGATACGGTTGACCTGCTTGCCTGCCGGGCCCGTCTGATGCGTCACGAGTGTCCGGCCTAGCATCTTCTTGGCTTCTTCGGCGGCCTCCGTCACGGATTTGGCAAGGCGCACGCCGCCTTTTTCACCCGCATCCGCCTCTTTGAAGCTGCCCTTGCCGCGCCCGCCCGCATGGATCTGGGCTTTGACCACCCATAGCGGCCCGTCAAGCGCGCTGGCGGCTGTCTTGGCTTCTTCTGCTTTAAGCACAACGCGGCCATCCGAGACCGGAGCCCCGTAACTGCGCAGCAGGGCTTTGGCCTGGTATTCGTGAATATTCATGGGATGCGGTCCTTCCGGTCGTTATCTCGGCTTAACCGTGTACCGTGGTGTACCATAAGGGAGAAATGGTCGCACCGGCCAAGATTCCGACATTTGTGATCACACCTTTTTCAGCAGTGATCACAAAAGTCAGGTGCCCCGGTTGTTCTGCGTCCAAAACGCAACGCGCGCCAGTGCCGCCGCGTTTTCAAAGCGGTGAGTCGCAGACCCAAACGCCACGATCGCATCAGGATGCGGGCAAAAGCCCCAGCGCCGCCACGAGGTCTTTATCGCGCGTGCGCAGCGCTTCATCGAAGGCCTCCACGCTCAGATCGATTTGCTGGTCGGGATAGACCGCGCTCAGAGCCCTTTCTGGATCAAAGCCCGGGGCATCTTCGACCAGGCCTAGAGCGCGAAACTGCATTTCGCGCTCGGCGTTGAGCGTCGTCAGTCGGCGTTGAAAGCGCCGCGCCTCCCAAACGGTCGCGAACTCCCTGAGTGCTGCGATCTGGTTCCACCGGTAGTTATCGGCGTGGAGCTTCTCATCGGCATGGGGCAGTGAGGCATAGCGCAGGCGCTTGAGAAGCCAGTGGAACGGCGTGAGACCGTCGAAGTGCAAAAGCCGCATCGATTGGCTTTCAAGGAACGGAATGTCTTCGGCGTCATAAGGCGAATGGATCGACAGGCGCAGGCCCGCGCCGCGCCGCGCGAACGTCTTGCCGCGCGTGTGCCCCGTGACCCCGCGCTGCGTAAATCGCCCCAGATGCTTGAGGAAATGCCGATCCAGCCCGAGCTTGCCGGGGACAGGCACGCGAAAGAACCCATCGAAGATGTCAGACGGCTCAGCGCCGGCGCCCCAAGCCCGTTCGCGCACCGGAAGACGGATGCAGGGGATGCTCGCGGGCATCGCCGCAAGCTCTGATTTGAGCGCACGCGCCGAGATGAATTCGTCGGCATCGATATGCGCCAGCCAATCCACGCCCGCCTTGTCATAAGCTAGGTTGGCGATCACATCCTGCCGCTTGGTCTGCAACTGCGCCCGCCCGCCATGGGCGCGCCAGAACGCATCATCGCATTGCGTGATGCGAAGCGCGGGATGCTTGCTAAGCGCGGCCGCGAGCGCGGTGTTTGGGCGGTCGAGATAAATGTGAATTTCCGACGCACCAAGCCGGGCATGGTGCGCCGCAAATGCCATCAAGAGCGCGGAAGGCTCATCAGCGAGAGTAACAGTGCCCCAACTCGTCATCGCGGGGCACTTGAAGCGTTAGGCGAGGCTTTCGTCAATGCCTTTGCAGGCCTCGATCAGGCCCGAGACTGCATCAACTGATTTGTCGAACATCGCTTTCTCATCCTTGTTGAGCTTGATGTCGACAATCCGCTCGATCCCGCCCGCGCCGATGATCGTGGGCACACCCACATACATCTTGTCGAGCCCGTATTCGCCCTCGCAGTAAGCGGCGCAGGGCAAGAGGCGTTTTTGGTCCTTGAGATAGGCCTCGGCCATTTCGATGGCGCTCGTTGCAGGCGCATAGAATGCCGAGCCGGTTTTGAGGAGGCCGACGATCTCGGCCCCGCCGTCGCGCGTGCGTTGCACGATCTCATCGAGCTTTTCCTGTGTCGTCCATCCCATCTGAATGAGATCGGGGAGCGGGATACCCGCCACCGTCGAATAACGCGTGAGCGGCACCATCGTATCGCCATGGCCGCCGAGCACGAAAGCCGTCACGTCGCGCATCGAGACGTCGAATTCGAGCGACAGAAAATGACGGAAGCGCGCGCTATCAAGGACGCCGGCCATCCCGCAAACCATATTGTGCGGCAGGCCGGAGAATTCGCGCAGCGCCCACACCATGGCATCGAGCGGGTTTGTGATGCAGATCACGAATGCGCCCGGCGCATGGGCGGCGATGCCTTCGCCGACGCTTTTCATGACCTTGAGGTTTATCCCTAAGAGATCATCGCGGCTCATCCCCGGCTTGCGCGCAACCCCAGCGGTTACGATGCAGACATCCGCGCCCGCGATATCGGCGTAGTCCTGAGTGCCGGACATACCCGCATCGAAGCCCTCGGATGGCCCCGATTCCGCAATATCGAGCGCCTTACCTTCCGGCATACCCTCCGCGATATCAAAGAGGACAACGTCCCCCATTTCCTTGAGCGCGGCGAGGTGGGCGAGGGTGCCCCCGATATTGCCAGCGCCGATGAGGGCGATCTTGGAACGAGCCATTAATGTGAACTCCGGCTGTTGTCTTGGTGGCGTGTGCTTAGGCTAACGGTCGCCTGCGACGCAAGGGAGCTACCCTGCGGCAGTAAGCTGCGGTATACAATGGCACACGATTTGAGGGGCTTAAGCGTCGACGTGATCGAATTCAATGCAGTGTTCTTTGCCTTCGCGATCCCCGGTGTGATCTTTGCGGGTGTCTCGAAAGGCGGATTCGGCTCAGGGGCGTCCTTTGCCGGGGCAGCCATTATCGCGCTGATTTTGCCGCCCGAGCTCGCGCTGGGCCTCATGCTCCCGCTCTTGATTTTGATCGATCTGCGGTCGCTCCCTGCTTTCTGGGGCAAGTGGGATTGGCAAGATAGCCGTCGCGTTTTGACGGGGGCCTTGCCAGGTTTGCTCGTGGGGGTCGCTGTCTTTCGCTTCGCCAATCCCGATGTGATCCGGTTCTTGATCGGCAGTATCGCGCTGGCCTTCGTGGCCTGGCAAATTGCCAAGACCCGCGGGCTCGTCCCCGATCCAAAGCGAAAGCTGGGCGCACCTGTCGGCGTGGCAACCGGTGCAATCGCGGGGTTCACGAGCTTTGTGAGCCATGCGGGCGGGCCGCCCGTCGCCGTTTATCTTTTGAGCCAAAAGCATGACAAGCTCACCTATCAGGCGAGCACGGTGCTGATCTTTTGGGTCATCAATCTGATGAAATTCGTGCCCTATGCGGCCTTGGGCGCGTTCACATCCGACACCTGGCTCGGGGTGCTGATGCTGTCTCCCGTCGCCGTTCTGGGGACATGGCTCGGCATCAAGGCGCACCACCTGCTACCCGAGCGCGCCTTTTTCGCCATTACTTATGTGCTGCTTATCCTCACCGGCACGCGCCTGATCTGGGACGCTTTGACATAAATGCCTGCTAAAGCTGTGTGCCGAGAGCCGCAGGCGCAGCCTCTGCCAGCGCTTCAAACGACATGCCGGATGCAACAAGGCAGGTCGTGCCGTTGGGCAATGTCACCGTGATCGTCCATGAGCCGGTGCCCGCATTGGCATAAACCTCAACGAGCGATTGATTGGCCGCCATGCCCAGCGATTGCCGGCTTTCACCGTATTTGGAAGACAACCGCTCGACAACGGTATCGCGCGCCGCGCAATTTGCGGCCTGGCTCTTTGCCTCGATAGCGGTCAGCGCGAGCGCGGCGACCCCGATGGAGAGGGCTATAAGGTGATGCTTCATCTTCAATCCTTTGCACTTGCGTCGCTTCGGGATGTCAGCCCGGTCTTGTCGCGCGCCGAGGGAAAGGCCCCGTGAGCTTGGCTGACATGTGCAAGAGCCTGCGGGCCAGCGGTGCAAATCTGGTTAACGGAGCGTGCGCTTTCGCGCGCGGCGCACGGATTGCTGCAACGCGGCGCAAAATGGCTTGAACTATTCGCAATCCTCATGCCATGAGGCGCGCAATATTATTTCACGGTGGCCCAATGTCCCAACGCCCATATCGCTCTGTTCTCTACATCCCCGGCTCCAAGGCGCGCGCGCTTGAAAAAGCGAAGACGCTGCGCGTTGATGCGATCATCTTCGATCTCGAAGATGCCGTGGCCGCCGATGAAAAAGAAAATGCCCGCGCGCTCCTCGCTGAAACGC
>JBCCTH010000141.1:0-7558 GCA_039198835.1 Pseudomonadota bacterium
AAGGATGTCGCGCGCGATGGGCGCTGCCGCTTTCGAGCCTGAGCCGCCATGTTCGACAACGACGGCCACCGCAAAGCGCGGGTTATCATAGGGCGCAAAGCTCACGTAAAGCGCGTGATCCCTGTGTTCCCAGATCCGGTCTTCGTTCTTGGTGATCCCGCGTTCGCGCTCTTCGGGGGTGATCCGCCTGACCTGGGTTGTCCCCGTCTTTCCGGCAATGCGAAAATCCTCGGCGATAGAGCGCGAGCCATAAGCTGTGCCGCGACGATCATTTGTCACCTCCCACATCGCTTCACGAATGCGTCTGAGGTGGTTTTCATTGAGCTCCATCGGCTCGCCCGCGCCCGACGGCAGGGCGACGCCATCGCGCTTGGCGACGAGACGCGGCGTAACGCTCCGGCCTGTTGCGAGGCGCGCGCACATCACCGCGAGCTGAAGCGGCGAGGCCAGCACATAGCCCTGGCCGATCGAGGCATTGACCGTATCCCCGATGCGCCAATCCGCATCGCGTGCGCGTCTCTTCCACTCTTTATCGGGCGCAAGGCCGCGCGCGACCGCTGACATTGGCAGATCATGGCGTATGCCGATCCCGAATTTGCGCGCCATCTCCGCCATCTTATCGATCCCGACGCGCTGAGCGATATCGTAGTAATAGAGATCGCAGCTTTCGCGCAGGCTCTTTTTGAGGTCTACATTGCCATGGCCGCCGCGCTTCCAGCAATGGAAGCGAACATCGGCCACCTCGGTAAAGCCACCGCAAAAGACGGTCTCGTTGGCGGTGACCTGGCCGTCTTCGAGCGCTGCGAGCGCTGTAATCATCTTGAATGTGGAGCCGGGCGGATAAGCACCCTGAACCGCCTTGTTGGAAAGCGGGCGGTATTTGTTATCGGTCAGCGCGCGGTAATCGCTCACAGATATCCCACGCACGAAGAGATTTGGGTCAAACGCGGGCGCAGACCCAATCGCCGCGAGATCCCCATTCGTGCAATCGATCACGACCGCGCTGGCGCTCTCTTCGCCCAGCCTGGCCTGAACGTAATTTTGCAAGCGGCTGTTAACGGTGAGCTGAATGTCAGCGCCGGGCAGGCCCTCTTCGCGCTCGAGTTCGCGCATCACGCGTCCGACCGCGTTAATCTCGATCTTGCGCGTGCCCGCGCGCCCGCGCAGAGCGCGTTCGAGCTTGTTTTCGACCCCCGTTTTGCCGATCTGGAACTTGGGGATCTGAAGAAGGGGATCCTGATCATCGATGCGGCTGAGATCGTAATCCGAAACAGGGCCCACATACCCCAGAACATGCGCGAAATCCGCGCCGCGCGGATAGTGGCGCGACAGCCCGAAATCGGCGCTGATCCCGGGCAAGGCTGGCGCATTCGCGGCCACCCGCGCCACGTCATCCCAGCTGAGGCGGTCTGCGATCGTCACCGGCACAAACGCGCTCCGGTTAAACACATCCTTGCGCGCCTTGGCGATTTCTTCCGGGCTCAACGCAACGATGCGGCGCAGATTGTCGAGCACGGCATCAACATCGCCGGCATCCTCGCGGATCATGACGATGCGATAATTCTGCTCGTTTTCCGCCAGAACCCGCCCCTGGCTATCGAAAACCTTGCCGCGCGCCGGCGGAAGAAGGCGGATATTGATCCGGTTTTCTTCGGCCAAGAGGCGAAACTCGCTGGCTTGTTCGAGCTGAAGCTGGCGCATCCGCCACCCCAAAACTCCAATGAACCCGAGTTGCGCTCCCGCGAGGATCAGACCGCGCCGCGATATTTTGCGGTGCGAGGCATCGTTGTTGCGCTGGCCTCCCCTCATAGCTTGCGCCCTTTGTCATCGGTCTGGCCTGGCGCCGCCTTCGCCACGCCAAAAAGGGCCATCGAAAGGCCGGCAAGCACAGGATAGGAGAGGATCGTCAGGATCATTTGCAACCCAAGAAGCCAGTAAGTGATCTCATAGGGCATCAGCAGCGCCCAAAAGGCTGCATAAGTGACATAGAGCGCCGCGATGAACGCGCTCGCAATGGCCCATTCGACGCTAAAGAGCATGTCGCGCAGATCATCGGCGCGTGATCTGAGCGCTTCCGTCGCCATGAGCGCGAGCCCCGCCCAAAGCCCCGGCGGCCGTTGCAGCAAAAGATCGGCCAGTAAAAAAAGCGCCGCGCAGGCCAAAGTGGGGGCCAGATCAGGGCGGCGCGCGACCCAGACAAATGTGAGCGCGAGAAGGAAGTCAGGGGCCACGAAGCTCCGCGTCTGCGTTTCAAGTGGCAAAAGCTGAATGAAGAGGATCAAGAGCCCAAGCAGGGCATAAACCCCGCGCATCGTCCAGATATATCCCGCCGCCGCGCTACCCATTATCGGCCTCGCTCAAAAGCGATGCTTCGGGCACGTCCGGGCCAAAGGGCGTGTTGGGCGCGATCAGACTACCGGGGTCATCGATCGCTTCGACTTCATGCGAGCGGATCACGCGCACGAATTCCAATCTTTCGTAATCAGCCACGAGCCGGAGCCTTAAACGGCGATCAGGGTCTTGCACGACCTCGCCCACCAATATGCTCGCGGGAAAGACATCACCGTCGCCCGACGTAAAGACCCTATCGCCCGGTCGGATCGCATCGACATTTTCAACGAGTTCCAGCAGCGGCCTGGCGGAGTTATCGCCCGCGATGAGCGCGCGCACGCCTGCGGGCTGGATCGTCACAGGGACGCGAGAAGACGCATCCGTCAAGAGGATCACGCGGCTCGTGGTGCGCCCGACGCCTGAAATTCGGCCGACGAGCCCGAGACCGTCCATCGTGGCCCAGCCGTCGATTATGCCGTCGCGCGCGCCGACATTGATCAACACGGATTGGCGAAAGGGTGAGCCGCTATCGGCCAGCACGACGCCGGTCACATGCGTGAATTTCGGATCAAGGCGCACTTTGTTGAGATCGAGCAGGCGGGCATTCTCCTGCTCGAGCTGAAGCGCCGCCTCTTTCCAGGCTTTCATTTGCTGAAGCTCGCGCTTGAGTTCCTGGTTTTGCTCATAGATGCGCTGGTAAGACCGAAAATCGCTCGCGAGACGCGCCAGCCCAGTCACCGGGGCCATGGCCCAATCAAAGGAGGGTACGAGCCTGTCGGTCACCTCGGTGCGAAACCGCTCAACGCGTGGGCTATCGATGCGCCATATGACAAAGGTCGCGATGAAGAAGAGCACGAGGACAGCGATGACAAGACGCCTGACCGGCGCTGCGTAATCCTCGCTCGTATGCCGTTCTTTTGCCAAAAGTGACCTCTGTCCCGTCACGCTTCAACGTTGATGTTTCGCCGCGCCTTCGGCCGATTTTACGACGTCGCGCGCGCGGCGCCCGCGCCTTCGCTTTTCAGGTTTTGAGTCTAAGCTGAAGGCCGCCTTTTTGCCAGCGTCTTAGCTATCGTAGTCGATCACGTGGAGAAGCTGTTTTTCGAATTCCAGTGTCTTGCCCGTGCCGAGCGCCACGCAATTTAGGCTTTCATCGGCCACGCTCACGGCGAGCCCGGTTTGCTCTCTGAGCGCCAGATCAAGCTCGCCCAAAAGCGCGCCGCCTCCCGTGAGCATGACCCCGCGATCAACGATATCCGCTGCGAGATCGGGCGGTGTGGCCTCAAGGGCCGTCATCACGGCTTCGCATATCTGCTGCACAGGTTCTGACAGAGCCTCAGCCACCATGGCCTGGGTGATCTCGCTCTCCTTGGGGACCCCATTGAGCAAGTCGCGCCCTCGAATGGGCATGGATGCGCCGCGCCCGTCATCTGGCATGCGCGCCGTGCCGATCGAGGTTTTGATCCGCTCGGCGGTGGCTTCTCCGATGAGGAGGTTATGCTGCCTGCGCAGGTAAGAGATGATCGCCTCATCCATCCTGTCGCCACCCACACGCACCGAGCGTGCATAGACAATGTCGGCGAGCGCCAAAACGGCGACCTCGGTCGTTCCCCCGCCGATATCGACGACCATCGAGCCCGTCGGGTCTGTGATCGGCATGCCCGCGCCAATGGCGGCGGCAATGGGTTCTGCGATGAGCCCCGCGCGCCGCGCGCCCGCTGAAAGCACCGATTGACGGATCGCGCGCTTTTCGACGGGTGTTGCGCCATGGGGGACGCAGACGATGATCTTTGGCTTTGTGAAGGTCGTGCGGCGATGCACCTTTCGGATGAAGTGCTTGATCATCTCTTCGGCGACGTCAAAATCCGCGATAACCCCGTCGCGCATCGGGCGGATCGCCTGGATCGAGCCCGGCGTACGGCCCAGCATGAGCTTGGCATCCTCGCCGAAGGCAAGCGGCTTTTTCACCCCGTCTTTAACCTGATAGGCCACGACCGACGGCTCATTGAGGATCACGCCCTTGCCTTTCACATAGACGAGGGTGTTCGCCGTCCCCAGATCAATGGCCATGTCTGAAGAGAAAAGACTGCCGAAACCTGCCATGCCGGTGCCCCATTTGCATTCGTCCCGCAACACTTTGGATCACGGGTTGGCGCTCTATACGCCTCGCGCTGCGGGTGCGAAAGGGCAGATTTCCGCGCAACTCGGCGGGGATTCGCCTCTTTTTCCTTCGTTCACAGACCCGGATGAAAAGGCCCAAACGCCTCCTATCCTCGCCTGCGATAAGTAGATATCGGGTTTGATAGTTGCAATTGGCACAGGTCAAATTCTAGCCAAGCGGAAGGCAGCGCCCCGTGCTTGGCGGCGCTGCCTCTCTGCCGCGCGGAAGCGATTTCCTAGCCCGCGTCTTTGTAGCTCACCGCCTTTTCATCATAGCCGACACCTTGGCGTTCTTTGCGCACGATGAGGCGGTTGAGCGCGTTCACATAGGCTTTTGCGCTGGCCACGACCGTGTCGGTGTCGGCCGATTGCCCGGTGGCGACGCGCCCTTCTTCGATCATCCGCACGCTCACCGTCGCTTGCGCATCGGTGCCCTGCGTGACCGCATGCACCTGATAAAGATCAAGGCGCGCGCCATGGGGATAGAGCTTTTTGACCGCGTTGAACGTGGCATCAACCGGGCCGTCGCCGGTTGCTTGCGCGCTGCGTTCCTGGCCTTCCATCACCATGGTGAGCTCGGCGCTCTGGGGCCCTTGCGTTCCGCAGATGACTTTGAGCGCCTTGACCTGCATGAACTCGTTTTGATCTTCGGCGATCTCGTCGCGCAAGAGCGCGATCAGATCGTCATCAAGCACTTCCTTCTTGCGATCCGCGAGATCCTTGAAGCGCACGAAAAGATCGCCCAGCTGATTATCCGCCAGCGGAAATCCCAGCTTTTCCATGCGATCGCGCAACGCGGCGCGCCCTGAATGCTTGCCCAGCGGCAGCGATGTGCCTGAAAGGCCCACATCCTCGGGGCGCATTATCTCGAAATTCTCGCGGTTCTTGAGCATGCCGTCCTGATGGATGCCGCTCTCATGGGCGAACGCGTTCTTGCCCACGATCGCTTTGTTGAACTGAACCGGGAAGCCCGATGCCGTGGCCACCCGGTTTGAGACATTCATGATCTTTGTCGTGTCGATCTGGGTGTAATAGGGCATGATATCCGCGCGCGTCTTGAGCGCCATGACGACCTCTTCGAGCGCGGTGTTGCCTGCGCGCTCTCCCAGCCCGTTGATCGTGCATTCGATCTGGCGCGCACCACCGGCCACCGCAGCCAGGCTGTTGGCCGTCGCCATGCCCAGGTCATTGTGGCAATGGGTGGCGAAGGTCACATCTTCACCGCCCGCGCATTCAACGATCAAGCGGCGGATCAAATCCGCGCTTTCCACGGGCGCGGTATATCCCACCGTGTCCGGGATGTTGATCGTGGTTGCCCCCGCCGCGATGGCGATCTCCACGACGCGGCGCAGATAGTCCCACTCGGTCCGCGTGGCGTCCATGGGCGACCATTGAACATTGTCGCAGAGATTTCGCGCATGGGTCACCGTTTCATGGATCCTCTCGGCCATCTCATCTTTGGTGAGATTGGGGATGGCGCGGTGCAGCGGAGAGGTGCCGATAAACGTGTGGATGCGCGGGGATTTAGCGTGTTTTACCGCCTCCCAGCAGCGATCAATGTCTTTGAAGTTCGCGCGGGAGAGGCCGCAGATTGTCGCTTGGCTGGCCCGTTCGGCAATCTCGCTCACGGCCCTGAAATCGCCCTCGGAGGCAATCGGGAAGCCTGCTTCGATGATATCGACACCCATCTGATCGAGAAGATCGGCGATCTCGAGCTTTTCATCATGGGTCATCGTCGCGCCGGGTGATTGTTCTCCGTCGCGCAGCGTTGTGTCAAAGATTACAACGCGGTCTTTGGTCTGTGTCATGTCTTTGGTCTTTTGTGCTGGGTTTCTTTTGTCCGGCGCTTGTCCCTCCTGAGCGGTCGCGCCGAATGGCACGCTCAGGAGCGGCTAAGAAGAAGAAGGCCCAGCGGGGCAGGGATGCGATGCGCACGTGCCATGTGCGCACATTACACAGCGCCGTGGCGGTGTGAAGGGGTTTCTTAAAACATCAAACAGGCATCCGAGGCCGCATCTGGCGCGTCCTCGCGCAGCGTCGGGAGATAGTCAAAAACGGCGAGCCTGTTGCCATCGTCAAAGCCGATCCACATCGTGCCGGTATCGGCCTGGATCGCGATCCCTTCCGGATCGCGCCCAAACTCAGAGAGCGGGACCCGGGCGAGAAGAGCGCCCTCCGGGCTGAATTCAAACACCGCGTTGGAGCCTTCTTGATCGTCAACGACATAGAGCGCCCCCGTGCGGCGATCGTAAGCGATGCCCTGGGGTTCGACCATGGGCGGCGACGTGCGAAAGCCGTCAATGGACCAGGCTTCCTCGCCTTCGGCCGTCAGCGACCAGACCCGCGCGTTTGCGTCTTGAGTGAAAACAATCCCGCCATCGGCGCGCGCGATGAGCCCCTCGACATCCCAAATCTCGCCCGGCATGCGAAAGGGCTCGGCCGTCTGTTCGCCGGTTTTCGAGCGCCTCTCAAAGCGGCCGGTGCCGTCTGATATGAGAAGGTCATCGCCATCGACCGTGATCGCCTTGGCCGTGAAAAGCGCGGTGTCAAAGCGACGGGTGATTTCGCCCGACGGCCCCATGAACGCGACCTCCCTGCCTTCATTAGCGATCCAGACGCCGCAAAGCGCGGGATCGAATTCAAGAGAAGACGGCCCGCGCATATCGATGCTTTGACGCAGCGTGAGATCGAGCGCCGAGGCAGCGAGAGGCGACAAGAGGAGGACGGCGAGAGACAGGACACGCATGGGGTGGAGGTGGCGCGACCCGGGCCGAGAGCAAGCCCAAAAAGCGCTGGGCGGCGCGGTCCGGCGCTTGGCATCGCCGCAGATGCACCTACCTGCCAGCCATGACAGCAGCACTTGTGATCGGCGCGTCGGGCGGCATTGGAAGCGCTCTCGTCGCTGAGCTCCGAAAACGCGGATATGACGCAACGCCCCTCTCAAGGCGCGACGACGGGTTCGATATAACCGATCCCACGTCAGTTGATACGGCTTTAGGGGGCCTTGGGCCCTTTGAGATCGTGATGCTCGCAACCGGCAAGCTCGATGGCGCAGGGCACGGGCCCG
>JBCCTH010000142.1:0-7551 GCA_039198835.1 Pseudomonadota bacterium
CGCCACCTGGCAAGTCACCATATTGACCTCGTCAGAATGCGTTGCCGCGACGATCATATCCGCGTCTTCGGCGCCCGCGCGTGCAAGAATATCGGGATAGCTTGCATGCCCGGCGATCCCCTGAACATCGAGCGTGTCGGTGGCGCGGCGCACAAGATCTGCGTTGAGATCAACGACCGTGACATCGTTTCGTTCGCCTGAAAGGTGGCGCGCGATTTGCCAGCCCACCTGCCCGGCCCCACAAATGATTACCTTCATGCGGTCGCTCTAGCGCCTTTTAGGATCTCAGGCGCTCAGGGGTGACATTTTGGGGCGCGCCCGTCAACGTCCGCGTCTTTAATCCCGAATTCCGATTTGATTTCAAAGCCGCTCAACATCGCGCAGGCGCGGCGCATGCACATGCGACTTCACAAAGATCGCCGCGAGCGCCCCGGCGATGGCACCGAAAAGATGCGCTTCCCACGAGATGCCCGGTTGCCCCGGCAACACGCCCACGAGGATCGAGCCATAAAGAAAGCCCACGATGAGCGCGCAAATGAGTGTGGTGGTCGAGCGGTCAACGAGCGCGCGCGTGACAAGAAAGCCAAACCAGCCAAAAACAAGCCCCGACGCGCCGATATGAATGGCTGGAGAGCCCAAAAGCCAGACAAGGCCGCCCCCAACGAGCACGATAACCGCGTTGACCGCCACAAGCGCCCGCGTTGCCGTGGCCGCCAAAAGCCCGCCCATGACGACGAGGGGCGGTGTGTTGGCCATGAGATGTTCAAAACCGCCATGGAGAAAGGGCATCGCCACGATCCCGTCGAGCCCCGCAATGCTGCGCGGGATGAGGCCAAGCCAGTCTGAAAGATCAATCCCTGTCGCGCTGTTGAGCCCTTGCAGCGCCCAGATCGCGGCCAGAAAAGCCGCGAGCGCGAACAGCCGCGTGAAAAGGACATGAAGATGAGAGCGCCCAGGCATGGCGCAAACCTATGTATGAGAGCGACAAAAGCAATCGCTCAAGAGCGTTCAGCCGGCCTTTTCAGCGCCTTCGAATTCAGCGACCCGCGCGCCTGATTTGTTGCTTGTGACAACGCCGAGGCTTTTGAGCTTGCGATGCAGCGCCGAGCGCTCCATGCCCACGAAACTCGCAGTGCGCGAGATATTGCCCCCGAAACGGTTGATCTGCGTGAGCAGGTATTCGCGTTCAAAAAGCTCTCGCGCCTCGCGCAGGGTGAGCGTGGCGAGCGTCCGCGACAGCACCATGCGATCATCGCTTTGGGCTGCGTCGGTCTGGGGCAGGTCCGATGCTGTGATGGGGCCGTCGCTGCCGCCCAAAATGAGCACGCGCTCGATCACGTTTTTGAGCTGGCGCACATTGCCCGGCCAGACCATGGTTTGCAAAAGCGCCTCTGCCTCGCTTGATATCTCGCGATTGGGCAGGCCCTGGGAGCGGTTGAACTCAGCAATGAAATGGCGTGCGAGAAGCGGAATGTCTTCGCGCCGATCTTCCAGTGAGGGGACATCAATCGGCACCACGTTGAGCCTGTGATAAAGCTCCTGGCGGAAGGTGCCCGCATCAATCTCGGCGCGTAAATCCTTGTTCGTGCTAGAGATAACGCGAATATCCACGCGGACTTTGCCGGTGCCGCCGACGCGTTGGAATTGTTGATCCACCAGCACCCGCAAGATCTTTGATTGCGAGCCCAGCGGCATATCGGCGACCTCATCAAAAAAGATCACGCCGCCATGGGCCTGTTCAAGAAGGCCCTGTTCAACGCCCCGCTCGCGGGTCTCACGGCCAAAAAGCACCTCTTCCATGCGCTCCGGTTCGATGGCCGCGCAATTGACCGAGACAAAAGGCGCATCCGCGCGGCCTGACTGCGCGTGGATGAAGCGGGCGGCAACCTCTTTGCCCACGCCGGCAGGGCCGGTGAGCATCACGCGCCCGTTGGATTTGGTGACTTTGTCGAGCTGGGATTTCAATGCTCGAAAGGCCGCCCCCTCGCCCAGCATTTCAGCTTGCGCGCCATCGCGCCGCTTGAGCTTTTGGTTCTCGCGGCGCAAGCGCGATGCCTCCATCGCGCGCCCAATGACCACGAGGCGCTGATCGATGTTGAAGGGCTTTTCAATGAAGTCATAGGCCCGTTGTTTGATCGCGGCGACAGCGATCTCGATGTTGCCATGCCCGGATATGATGACGACGGGGATATCGGGGTTGTCGCGCTTGACCGTTTTGAGAATGTCGATCCCGTCCATGCGGCTGTCTTTGAGCCAGATATCGAGGATCAGGAGGCCCGGCGGCGCGGTATTGATATGGCCCATCGCCTCGTCTGAATTGGCGGCAAGGCGCGTAGGATATCCCTCATCTTCGAGGATATCAGCGATCAGCTCGCGGATATCCTTTTCATCGTCCACGATCAAAATATCAGGCACGGCACTGTCGGACATGGCTATACGGCTTCTTTTTCTGTTTCTAAGGAAAGGGCTGTGAGCGGCAGGCTCAGATCGGCCCGCGCCCCGCGATGAGCGCCTTCATCGAAGGGCTCGGCATCTGAGAGCGTGAGAGCGCCTTCATGTTCTTCCACGATCTTGAGCACGATGGGCAGGCCCAGGCCTGTCCCCTCTTCGCGGCTCGTCACATAGGGTTCAAAGAGGGTCATCCGGTCTTGCGGGAGCCCGATCCCGTTATCGGAAATCGAGACATGAAGCGCGCTGTCATTTGCCGTCAGCGTCACCCGGATTTCAGGCGCGAAGACATCGCCGCGCGCCTGTCGCGAGCCGATGGCCTCGGCGGCGTTCTTGAGCAGGTTCGTCAGCGCCTGCGAGATCATGGTCTCATCGATCAGCACGGGCAGCGCGCCGCGCGCGATCTTACAGCGATACGCGATATGCGGATTGCCGTTTTCCTGAAGCAGCACCGCAGCTCGAAGGAGTTCGCCCAAATCGCCAGGTTTGCGATCGGGGTCAGGCATGCGGGCGAATTTTGAAAACTCATCGACAATGCGGCGCAGATCATTGGTTTGGCGCACGATGACATCGGTCATTTGATCGAGCAGATCGCTGTCATCGCCCAATCGCGGGCCAAACTTGCGCTTGATGCGTTCTGCTGAAAGCTGGATCGGGGTGAGTGGGTTTTTTATCTCATGCGCGATGCGGCGCGCCACATCCCCCCACGCGGCCATCCGCTGTGCGCTGACAAGGCTTGTGACATCTTCAAAGGCGATCACAAAGCCCTCAGAGCTGTCGCCCTCATCGCGCCGCGTGGCCATGCGCACGAGCAGAATTTCGTTCACACCCTTGCGAGACAGCCTGATTTCGCGCTGCGCTGCCGCTTTCCGCCCCGCCTTGAGCTCGCGCAGCAGATCGGCGAATTCGGGGATCGCGGTGGCGAGCGGTTTGCCTTCAACCTCTTCGGCGATCCCCAGAAGCCGCTCTGCGGAGCGATTGACAAACGTGATCCGCCCATCGGCCGAAAGCCCGACAACACCCGACGTTACCGAACTCAGCACAGAGTCAAAAAGCCGCCTGCGTCGCTCGATCTGCTGGGTGTTGGCCAGCAATGAGGCGCGCTGGCCTTTGAGTTGCGCGGTCATCTGATTGAAATACCGGCCTAGCATGGCGATCTCATCATCGCCGCGCTCTTCGGGGACGCGCACATCAAGATCGCCAGCGCCCACACGCTGGGCCGCGCCCGCAAGCCGCCCAACGGGCCGCGAGAGCCGTTCAGCGAACCAAAGGCCCGCCCATGTCGCCGCGAGGATCAAGATCACCGCAAAGCCCAGATAAAGCAGGCCGAATTCAAAAACGCGCCGCCCGCGATCATTTTCAAGCTGTTGATAGAGTTGCGCGCTTTCCTGGGTTTCATCGAGCAGGGTGAGGATATCGCCGTCGACGGTGCGGCTCACATAGAGCAGCCGGTCGGTGAACGCCGAGAGCCGGATCAGCGCACGAAATTCATTGTTCTCCCAGTCTTCGATGATCAGAACCTCGCCGTCGACCAAGGCTTCAAAATCGGCATCGCGCGGGTCTTCGAATTCGAACTCGTAAGAGGACGCGCCGCGCGCCCGGATCGCGCCCGTGCTGTCGATCACGTAGGCTTCCTTAATGCCCCTCTGAATGAGCGGCTGAACGCGCGAAAGGATTTGCCGCACGAGGCCGTCGAACTGACCGTCCGAGAAAAACGACCGTGAAGTTCGCTCTCCGTTGAGAACGCGGGCAATGACGAGCGCGTCGTTGGAAAGCCCGCGCTTTTCAGCCTCTTCATAGGCTTCCGCGGCCGAAAGCGAGGCCCCGATCACTGACCTCACGCGATCAGAAAACCACCCTTCAAGCGCCGTGTTAACAGTCAGAAAGGCAAAGACCGCCACGAGAACGGTGGGGATGAGCGCCAGGATCGTGAAAACGCCCGTGAGCCTGAGATGGAGCCGAGACCCGGCCGAGCGCGCGCGGCGCGCCGCGATCATCTGTGCGACGCGCAGCAAGACAAGCGCGGCCACCGCCATCACATAGACAAAATCGAGAAGCAGCACCAAGCGCAGCGAAAGCTGCGCGGGCGCGCGATCAAGTGGCCCGAGGGCGATGAATGTGAGCGCAGCCAGGATCGGCCCGAGCGCGACAAGGATCAAGGTTGCGAGCGTCTGAACGCTCCTGAGCCTGCGCCAGCGCGACAAGCGCACAAAAAAGAGCGAAAGCCGTGACACCGGCGAGAGCCCACCTGATCTATCGCCGCCCCGCTCAGCGAAAATGCGTTGCGCCAGGGCGACAGTTGCTGCTACCGCGCGTGATCTTTTCGCCACCATGAAGCAGCAATGTCACGCATTTGTGGCAGTCTTACATCAGTTTGCGCCGTCTTGTCACGCGAATATCGAGATCGGTGATCTTCTTGCGCAGCGTGTTTCGGTTGATCCCCAAAAGATCTGCGCATTTAGCCTGGTTGCCCCCAGTGGCATCAAGCGCGATCTCGATGAGGGGCATCTCGATTTCGCGCAGGATGCGCTGATAGAGCCCGGGCGGCGGCAAAAGCCCACCATGGAGATCAAAATAGCGCCTCAAATGCTTGGCGACCGAGGCTGAGAGTTTCTCGGTATCCGCCGAGCCAAGTTCGGGGTCGACGGCGGGCTGATTGCCCAGAACCGCCTCAACCTCCTGCCGGCTGATCTCTTCTTCCGCCGAAGTGACGACAAGCCGGCGGATCGCATTCTCAAGCTGCCGCACATTGCCCGGCCAGGAATAATTGCGCACAAGCTCGATGGCGGCCTGGCTCAGCTTGCGCGGAGACGCCCCTTCGCGCACCGAGCGGGCGAGAAAATGATCGCCCAGAAGCGGAATATCATCGACCCGCTCGCGCAGCGCGGGCACGGCCATCGTCACGCCGGACAAGCGAAAAAAGAGATCCTGGCGGAACTCGCCCGCCTCCATCTTGTCGTTGAGATCGACTTGGCTCGTCGCCATGATCCGCGGGGCGTTATCGGTCAGGCTGTCGAGCATGCGCACGATGCGCGCCTGCGCCTCATCGGGCAAATCGCCGACCTCATCGAAAAGAAGTGAGCCACCGCGCGCCTTGGCAAGAAGGGCGGAAGGCCCGTCCATCCCCTCAAGATCTTCGCCAGAAACAGTCACAAAGGGCAGACTGCGCCGGTCCGAGAAATCATGGATCGCTTTGGCGATGAGGCTCTTGCCCGTTCCGCTTTCACCGGTGATCAAAACCGCCAATTCCGCATTCATCACGCGCGCCACGAGACGATAAAGCGCCTGCATCGACGGCGTGCGCCCCACAAGCGGCAGATCATCGGAGGTCGCTTGATCATCATTGGCGGCGGTCGGCATCCTGCGCTTGAGCTCGAGCGCGCGAGAGGCGCGTTTCATCAGATCGGGCAGATCAAACGGCTTTGGCAGATAATCATAGGCGTCTTTCTCAGTCGCCTGGATCGCTGTCACAATGGTATTTTGCGCCGATATCACAATAACGGGCAGGCCTGGGCGCGTCTCCCCGATGGCCGGCAGCGCATCGAGCCCGTTGCCATCGGGCATGATGACATCCGAGATGACAAGATCGCCCTTCCCTTCCTTGACCCAACGCATCAGCGTCATGAGAGAGGATGTCGCATGAACCTTGCAGCCCGCCCGTGTGAGAGCCTGTGTGAGCACGGTCCGGATGGTCTTATCATCGTCGGCTATGAGAACGGTTCCGTCCATTTTTTAATGCTCCTCTTTCGGGGCGACTGGCAGGGAAATGCGAAAAGCTGTGCGGCCGGGCACAGAATCGACCGTGATCCATCCGTCATGATCGGCGATGATTTTTGAAACGAGCGCCAGGCCGAGCCCTGTCCCGTTTTCGCGCCCGGAGACGAAGGGGTCAAATATCTCGGAGGCGATCTCTTCAGGCAGGCCCGGACCATCATCGATAATCTCGATCTGGAGCGGCAGCCCGCGCCCTGTCCCATCCGAGCGCCGCAGCCGGAGCGACTGCTCATAATAGGTGCGCAAGGTGATGGTACCGGGCTTTGATTTCGAGGCTTCCGCCGCGTTTTTGATCAGGTTGAGCAAGACCTGCAAAAGCTGGTCGCCATCGCCGAGCGTGGGCGGCAAAGACGGGTCATAGGCCTCTTTGATCTGCATGTGGGCGGCAAAGCCCAAAGCCGCTGACTTGCGCGCGCGATCCAGGATATCATGGACATTAACCGCCTTCATCGTAGGCGGAGAGACATTCCCAAAATGCTCGACCTGTTCGAGCAACTTCACGATCCGCCGCGTTTCCGCGACGATCAGATCTGTCATCTCGCGATCCTCGTCTTTTAGGTTCATCGAGAGAAGCTGCGCCGCGCCAGTGATGCCGGCGAGCGGGTTCTTGATTTCATGGGCGAGCATCTCGGCCATCCCGATCGCCGATTTCGCGGCGGTCTTTGACTTTGAGTTGCGGCCCACGCGCCCCGCATGTTCGCGCGGCTCGATCAAAAAGAGCATTTCGCCCTGTGAGCCCTGGAGCGGCGCGATCTGGATATTGCATTGCTTGGGCGGGCGCGCGCCCGAGCCGACATCGACATCATTGACAAAAAGCGGCACCCCGTTGCTGCGCGCCCGTTCAAGCGCACTATCAAGCGGGGCATCGACCCTGAGTTTGTCCCAAACCGGGCGGCCTTGAAGACCTTTCCACGATTGGTTGAGAAAAGCTTCAGCCGCAGGATTGATCTCGCCGATCATATCATCGGGCGTCAGCGTCAATGCCGGGATCGGCAGGGACGACCAGAGATCATCGAATGTTGTCATGCGGCTTGCCGCATAGCGCCGAGCGCCCCGGGCAATATGGTTTGGAGATGCGCGAGATGTGTGGCTGTCAAAACCTCACGGCGCAGCGCCGCGGGCGTCTGGGCACCTTCCATGTAAGCGCTCAAGTGCTTTCGAATAACCCGAAGCCCCAGCGCTTCACCATAGAAGCGCACCGTTTCCTCGACATGGGCCGCCGCGATGCTGCTCAGCTCGTCGGCGCAAGGCTCTGCGCGCGGCACATGCCCCATCAACGCGTCTTTGATTTGCGCGGGGCGCCAGGGTGCGCCCTGCGCGCCCCGCCCG
>JBCCTH010000143.1:0-7526 GCA_039198835.1 Pseudomonadota bacterium
AAGATGAGGCCATAGATAATAGGCTCTGCGCCGATAGACATCATTTACACCATGTGTTCGGGTTCAAAGAGCGACGGGGGCAGATCATAGCCCCACATTTTGAACCGCTCCGAGAAATGGCTGCGCACACCGGTGGGTGTGAAATGCCCGATGATCTTGTTTTCAGGCGTCAGGCCCGTGCGCTGGTAGCGGAAGACCTCCTGCATCGAGATCACATCGCCTTCCATGCCGGTGACCTCTGTGATCGAGACCATGCGGCGCGAGCCATCCTGCAAGCGCGAGGCCTGCACGATGAGGTTCACAGCCGAAGCGATCTGCGAGCGCACCGCTTTGATCGGCATTTCGATGCCGGCCATGGCGATCATGTTTTCCAGGCGGCTCACACCGTCGCGCGCCGAGTTCGCGTGGATCGTTGTCATTGATCCGTCATGGCCGGTATTCATGGCCTGGAGCATGTCGATGACCTCTTCACCGCGCGTTTCCCCCACGATGATCCGGTCCGGGCGCATCCGAAGCGCGTTGCGCAAACAATCGCGCTGCGTGACCGCGCCCTTGCCCTCGACATTGGCCGGGCGGCTTTCCATGCGGCCCACATGGGTTTGCTGAAGCTGAAGTTCTGCGGTGTCTTCGATGGTGAGAATGCGCTCCGCATCGTCAATGAATGACGATAAAGCATTCAAAGTTGTCGTTTTGCCTGAGCCCGTTCCGCCGGATACGATCACATTGAGCCGCGTGGCGACGGCCGCTTCAAGATAAAGCGCCATCTCTTCGGTGAACGCGCCAAAATTGACCAGATCGGGGATGCCAAGCTTGTCTTTCTTGAACTTTCGAATGGAGACAAGGCTGCCATCCACCGCCACGGGCGGCACCATGGCATTAAAGCGCGAGCCGTCGGCGAGACGCGCATCCACATAGGGATTTGATTCATCGACCCGGCGGCCCACCGCGCTCACGATCTTGTCGATGATGCGCAAAAGATGCTTTTCATCCTTGAAGGTGATGTCGGAGAGCGAGAGCTTGCCGCGCCGTTCAACAAAAATCTGCTTGGGGCCGTTTATCAGGATGTCGTTAACATCTTCGTCTTTGAGAAGCGGCTCAATCGGGCCGAGGCCCTTCACCTCGTCATAGAGATCCTGATTGAGGGTCTGGCGCTCTTCGCGATTGAGCACGACCTCCATCTCAGAAAGGCTTTCGCCGACAATGGCGGTGATCTCCTGGCGGAGCTCCTTCTCATCGGCGCGTTCGAGGGCGGCGAGATTGAGATTATCGAGCAGCGATTTGTGCAGCTCGAGCTTGATTTCCGCGAGCCGCTCCTTGCGCCGCGTTTCTTTGTCTGTGGGAACGGGCTGCGCCTTGGGCTTGGCCATTTCAGGGCGCTGCACCTTGAGCTTCGTCTCGACCGGGGTCGTGACGGGCTCAACAGGCTGCGCCTTTTCCTTTTTGTAACGTGAAAACATGGTGGGGCGTCCTTATGCGGCTTCGACGTCACTTTGGTTGATGTCGTGAAGCTGGGCGGCGAGTTTCTGGATCTCTTTGCGCAGCGGGTTCTTTCCGGCGGCCTCGGCGAGGGGCACGCCATGATCGCCGGCTTGGGTGACCTGCTTTGAGCCATCGGGCAGTTGGATTTCGATCCCGATATTGAGGCTTTCGGACATGCGCTTGATGCGCGCGCGCCCGGTCAGATCCATCATCTTTGGCGCACGGTTCACGGCAAAGCGGATTTTCTCGAAGGGCAGTTCTTCGGATTGCAGCGCCTTTTTGAGCCGCACGGCATTTTGCGCCGAGCGCATATCAAGCTCGAGCATGGCGAAATAGATATGGGCGAAACTCAGAACCGTCTCGGTCCACTGCACGAGCGCGGTGGGCATATCGACGATGATGTAATCAAAGTTCGCCGCCGCGATGCTGAGCACGCGGTCGATATCTTCAGGCGCGACAATATCAAGGGGGACCATATCAGCCGGAGCTGTCAGAACCTGGAGCCGGTCATGATATGTTAAAAGCGCGGCCATGAAGCTTTCGCTATCCATGCTGTCGGTATCTTGCAGCATCTCAAGAACAGCGTCGCGGCGCGGCAGATCAAGGAAGGTCGAGACCGAGCCGAATTGCAGATCGAGATCGATCAGGCAGACGCGGGGCGGATTTGCCTTGTCGATATTGGCCAATTCCCAGGCGAGATTGACCGCCAGCGTGGACGCGCCCGTCCCGCCTGCGAGCCCGTGGATCGGAAAAATGACGCCTTCGCGATCGCCGGTCGCGCGCAAAGTGTTGCGCATTTCAACGGGGGCGGGGGCTTCCGCCTCCGGTTGATTGAGGCGTTCGATTGCGTGAGCAAGTTCGCCTTCTGGCAACGGATAGGGGATGAACTCATCGGCCCCATTGCGCAGCAATTGGTGCAGCGCGGCTGTCGAGAGATCTTCGGCGATGATGATCGTCTTGATGCCCTTGGCGGCCGCTGACTGGATGATATCGGTGACGTGCTGAACCTGCCCCGCATCATCGGCATCAAGCGCGATGGCCAAGAATTCGACCGCCTCGGCGTCGCGCTGTTCGAGAAAGGGCAGGGCTTCCTGAAATGTCAGATCCCCCCAGCATTCGCCGAGCGCGGTTTCCATATCCTCGATCAACAGGTCGAAATTTTGCACGTCCCTGCTGATCGTGCAGGCCACGAGTGGCTGCGGTTCTGGCTGTAGCATCACGCTGCTCATCGCGACGGCCCTCTTCTCTCAAAGTTTCGAGGCGGTCCGCTGGCCCTTGGCCTGTGCTGAATACCCCGAAAGACGGATGCCGCTTCAGCACCCACTTTTCCCTATGCTTCGAGATGGGCTCCAAACTGGGCAAGAATTTGGCCGCAAAAGAGAATTGTCGTGAAGAATGCGCTTTTTTGCAGGCGCGGGGCCGGGGCGCTCTGTGGCGCGGGCCCTAACGCGGGCGCGCGCGGTCTATTCGGCGGTCTCTGGGTCAGGCCGCGCGGGGGTGGCGCTGTTGACGTAATCGCGATAGACGATTTCGGCATATTTGCCTTGCATCACTGTCGGGTGATTTTGAACAAACCCGGAAACTTCTGTCACCGTGCGCCTGTTTCTGCGCTCTTTCCCTTCGGTGACGATGAGCGGCTGACGCTCGCCAAAGCTCACAACGGCTTCGAGCCGCGAGCGCGAAATCCCCAATGAACTCAGATAGCTGACGGCGGCATGCGCGCGGCGCAGCCCAAGGCGCTGGTTATAATCATCGGAGCCAACCGCATCGGCATGGCCATAGACGCGAAAGCGCACTTCGGGAAACTGGCGAATGAAGGCGGCTTGCTGGTTCAAGACCTGGCGCGCGCCGACATCAAGTTGCGCGGAGTTGAAGGCGAAGGTGATCGTTGAGGGCACTTCGGCCGCGAAACGCTGGCTCAGATCGATGGCGGCGCTGCGCTGACCGGTCATCACGAGCATGTTGTTGACGGTCGGGTTGCCGAAGCCGCCCTCATCGATGAGCGAACCCGCTTCCCGATGATTGAAGTTATAGACAGGGTCTCGGCTGGCGCACGATGCGAGCATGGCCAGCATGGCAATGGCCGCTGTATATCTCATCCCTGCGCGCTGCATGTCTGATCCCTCTCTTGCCCCTTAGTCGAGCACATACCCATATGAGCCGCTAAAGTCTTGCTTGGCAACTTCTCCCGCCGCGCCGGTCGTTGGCGTGGCACCGGTGACGCGGCCAAAAAGGAAGAGTTCGCGCTCAGAGGGGATTTTGACCCGGTCGGTTGGCAATGCGAGCGCATCGCCGCGCACCGGCGTCACAAGATGGGGTGTGACGATGATGACAAGCTCTGATTGATCGCGCTCGAAGGATGTCGAGCGGAAGAGCGAGCCCAAAACCGGGATATCGCCCAGCCAGGGGACCTGGCGGTTCAGATCGCTGAAATCATCTTGCAGGAGCCCGGCGATGGCGAAGCTCTCGCCATCGCGCATTTCGATGGTCGTTGCCGTCTCGCGGCGCGTGAAGGCCGCCACCGAGAAGTTTGTCCCCGAGATGCCATTGGCGGGATCGATCGCGCTGACCGAGGCGACAAGCTCGATATTGATCACATCGCCATCGACGACGCGGGGGGTGAAATTGAGCTCGATCCCGAAAGGCTTGAACTCGATCGTTGCATCACCGCCATCCTGAGTGACGGGCACGGGATATTCTCCGCCCGCGAGGAATGAGGCCGCCTGGCCCGAGAGCGCGGTCAAGTTGGGCTCTGCCAGAGTGCGAATAAAGCCTTTGGATTCAAGCGCTTCAAGCAGAATATCGAGGCGCACTTCATCGATGTCAAAGCCAAAGACCGCGGCGCCCGCCGAGGATGTCGCGCGCGACAGGGCGCTTGAGATATTGTTTGCGCCGCCGGTCCCGTTGAGGCCGCCGAGGCCGCCGCCAATATTGGCATCGCCATTGCTGATATCCGCCACCAGGCCGCCATCGAGCGATTTTGAGACCGAGCGGCTCATCTCGGCGAAGCGCACTTTGAGCATCACCTGATGATTGCCGCCGACGACCATGAGATTTGAGACCCGGTCAGGCGCATAGCGCTGCGCGAGGTCGAGCGCGCGATCCATCCGCGCGATTGAACTCACCGCGCCGGAAAGAACGATCCCGTCTGCGGCGGTCCGCACCTCGATGGATTCGTTGGGGAGAATCTGGCGCAGCCGCTCTTTGAACTCCGTGACATCCGGCGCGACGCGCACTTCCACATTGGTGATCAACCGCCCGTCAACGCCGAGAAGCGTGAGCGATGTGCGGCCCTGGGCCTTGCCCAGGACATAGATCGTCCGATCAGAGAGGGTCGAGATATCGGCGATGTTGGGATCAGCGATAGAAAGCTCCGCGAAGGGCACATCTGATTCGATCACAACAGCCCGGCTGATGGGGACATTGAGCGCGGCCGCCGGAGCGCCCCGCATGACGCGCAGCGTTTCAGCTTGAGCCATTGTCGCGGGCATTGTGAACATGCTCGCGATCCCCAGCAATGCTGCGGCGACGAAATTCTTCGATGTCATGTGACCTGCCTCCGATCACGCCTCTGTTCCATGGGTCTGCGCCCACGTGTGAACAAAGTGTGCATGAAACTGACAAAATAATCAAGAATCAATGTGTTGTGCGCTGTTCTTCGTGTCGTCATTGCGCAACAGAAAGGCCCCGCAAGGGGGCCTTTATCGATCTGATGGCTCGCGATGACCCTTTATTCAGTACAGGGGATCGGGATCTCTACCACATCTGCGCCTCGGCGGGTGCGGATCGAACATTTCTGTTCTTCCTGAACTTCAGCCGCCTGTTGGCGCACAACGCCGAGAAGCGTGTCTTGATCGACATCGATCACCTGAGCGACGGTCGTGTCGCGGCTGCCGACGAGCGCCAGCGACAGACGGCCAGAGTTTTGCGCCTGTGCCAGACGCGCGACTTGCTGGGGCGAAACCTGGGTCGTGATGGTGCGCGCGACATTGGCGCCCACGAGATCGGTTTTTGATGTCTGGTCGATGGCGACGATCTCAACCGCGTTTTCGATGAGCATCGTTGTGTCACGCCCGCCGCGCCCATCCGGGTTGGGCGCTTGGCCTGTCCAATAGACATCGACTTTGTCGCCCGGGCGCAGGAAGCCAGACACGCCGGTCTGCACATCAACGCGGATGGTGAAGGCGCGCGTTCCGGGATCAAGGAGCGATGTCAGGCCCACGCCTTCGCCGGGCTCTGTCACCTTCACAGCAAGGATCGGCTCGCCTTTCTCCATGGTCCGCACGACCGAGCGCAGATAATCGTCGCCGCGCGCGAAGAGATCTTCGCGGGATTTGAAAGCGCCCTCGGGCACGGCGGGCACCGGCCAGCGCACGAGCGCGACATCGTCTTTTGTGATTTCATCGCCATATTCCAGGCGATCCTTGGCGATGATGATTTCCGTGAGTGGGATGTTGACAGCGCGCTCTTTGGCAAGCGCCGCGCGGTATTCAGAAATATACCCCTGTGCCAGATAGACCGCCCCGCCTGCCAGCGCGACGCCTAAAATCAGCACCAAACCAAATACCATACGCATGTCAGGCCCTCACTCTTTCGCAGACAATCCTGCCCCGTACCCCAGCGCCGAGATCGTCGCTGATTGCGGCGAAAACGTGGTCGAGACGCGGAATTTCAGGAGCATAGATGCTCAATTCGAAACACTGCTGTTAAGCAATGCGGTTTGTTTCGCGGTTTGGTGTGGCTCGGCAGCGAGCGGTGTCGGATCATCGAAGATGATCGTCAGCGAACCCGCGCTCAAGGCGATCACACCGGTCGCCAGAATTAACCAATCCACTGAAATGAAACCGCCATCATCCGCGCTAAACCGCGCCAAAACCCTTTTCATCACACACCTCCTTACGCGCCCCAGAGGCCCCCAGCGGGGCGCGGTAGTTCAATCGTATGGTGGGGGTATGGTGGGCGATTGCGTCAAAATCGCGGAGGCGCTTGGATGCTTTGCGGGCATCACCGCGACAGGCGCGCGACAAAAAAAGCCCCGACCGTTGCCGGGGCTTTTGTTCTGAGCTCCCGCGGGGAGCTTAGAAGCGAAAGAGCGTCCAATACGCCATGATCTTGTGTTCGATGCCGGGTTTCGCGCCGCCTTTGGCGGTGGTGGTGGCCTCGACCTTGAAATCCACCTGCTTAGCCTCCGCAGCCCCGGCAACGGCCCCTGCAAGGGGCGCGGCGAGGGCGAGGGCTGCAAGGAATGTGATGCGTTTCATCTGTCTTCCTCCTGTGACGCGCGCGCTCAAGTGGCGATCTCGCGCTGTGGAGGGTTTTACCTGGGCAGGGCCGGGCTGTTATTCAATAACGACTGCCCCTGGCCGAGATTAATCAGGGATGACAGTTCCGGTTGCGACGCGCGATGCGATCTCGCTGAGTTCGGTATCGACCGTGTCGCCCGCATTCGTGGTGCCGTTGGCCAAAACGCCAATGATTGCAACGCCAAGCCCAACGATTGCCGCCGTCAAGACCACCCAATCAACGGTGACAGCGCCATCTATATCTCGCGCAAAATGCTTAAATCTAACTGCCATTTGATATCTGGACCCCTCACCACCGATACATCAAAAAAAAAGGTCGCGCCCTGTGCGGGGCGCGACCATTAGCCTGCTAAGCTCTGGCTTGCGCCCAAGGCTTAGTAGTCTGTGATCGTCATGTCCGACAGCTCGGTGTCGATGGCCGATGCGAGATCGGACACACCGTCGGAGACAGTTGCCAGGATCGCGATGCCAAGGCCGACGATGGCTGCGGTGAGAACCACCCAGTCAACGGTCACAGCACCGTCTTCGTCGCGGCGGAATTTGTTCATGATGTTCTTCAGCATAGTCTTAGTCCCTCTCAAGGATTTCGCTCAGGTTTTCCGTACCTTGCCGGGGTGAGTGAAGCGGCCTCTGATTGCTTCGTCCCGTCTTGGTATGGCGTCTTATTCACCTCGAATTGGGGCGCGAATTAGGCAGCATTGGTGTAATTTATAGAAGTGCGAACTTTCTTGAGAAGTTTGTAAG
>JBCCTH010000144.1:0-7496 GCA_039198835.1 Pseudomonadota bacterium
AGGTCGTTTATGCCGCCGATGCGGGCGACGAAGATACTGTGATGATGGCGGCTCTCGAAGCCGGGGCGGACGATGTGGAAACATCGGAGGACGGCCATTTTATCTATTGCACAGATACCGATCTGGCGACCGTCTCGGATGCGCTCGAAGCCGAGCTGGGCGAGGCCGAAAGCACCAAGCTCGTCTGGAAACCGCAGACCACGACCGAGCTTGATCTGGAAGGGGTTCAGAAGGTGATGCGCCTCATCGAAGTGCTTGAAGACGATGATGATGTGCAACGGGTCACGGCAAATATGGACATGTCAGATGCGGTCGCCGCCGAGCTTGAGGCGGCCGGATAACCCAATCGATCGAGCGTTGCTCGGCGCGCGCTTTGGGGCTTGTGTGCCCCGGCGCATGCTGCGAGCTAAGGCCATGGCCCCTGCGCGCCCCCTTTTCGGCATTTTCTGGATGGTCATCACCGGCTTTTTCTTTGTCGGTGTTGCGGCCGTGGTCAAGCACCTGGGCGGGCGCGTGCCCGCCGCCGAGGCGGCCTTTCTGCGCTACGTGCTCGGGCTGGTTTTCCTATTGCCCATGCTGCCCCCGATGCTGCGCGAGGGGCTTACGCGCTGGGCCGCTTCGATGTTTGCGCTCCGCGGGCTGACCCATTCTTTGGGTGTTATTCTGTGGTTTTTCGCGATGAGCACGTTGCCGGTCGCCGAGGTCTCTGCGATGGGGTATCTGACACCCATCGGTGTGACGATCGGTGCCGCGCTCTTTTTGGGCGAGCGGTTGGCGCTGCGGCGCATCGCGGCGATTTTTGTCGGGCTTGTCGGCATCTTTGTTATCCTGCGCCCAGGTTTTCGAGAGATCGAACTTGCTCATCTGGCGATGCTGGGGACGACGCTCTTTTTCGCCGCGTCCTACCTTCTGGCCAAGGTGATGGCCGACCGTGTGAGCGCGACGATGGTCGTGGGTATGCTTTCGATCACGGTGACGATCGGTTTGGCACCCTTTGCTGCGGCGGTTTGGGTGACGCCAAGCGCGAGCGATCTCGCCTGGCTTTTTCTGGTCGCCGCGCTGGCCACCGGCGGGCATTACACCATGACGCTGGCTTTTCGCGAGGCCCCGGTGGCTGTGACGCAACCGGTCACCTTTCTTCAGCTCGTCTGGGCGACGCTCGTGGGTCTTTTGATCTTCGGCGAACCCATTGACAGCTTCGTTGTCTTGGGCGGGCTCATGATCATCGCCGCTGTCAGCTACATCACCTTTCGCGAGGCACAAAAGCGGCGCACGGTCACCCCGCCTGCGAATGCCGGGAAGTTCTGATCATTCGGCAGGCGCGGACCGGTTGAGATGCGCCTCACGCAGCTTAACAAAAACGATCGCGGCGACAGCGCAGAGCGACGTGGCGCTCATGATCGCGATAAGCGGAATGGCTGTCGCGCCGTTGCCGAGCGCCGCGCCCGCGACGGCCGAAAGGGCCGCGCCACCGCCGAGCATCATCGACCCGCCGAGCCCGGACGCCGCACCGGCGAGCTTGGGCCTCACTGAGAGCATGCCCGCCGTCGCGTTGGGCAAGACCATGCCATTGCCGAGGCCCACGAAGGTCATGAACCCGAAAAAGAGCAAAACCGATTGGATGCCCGCACCAAAAAGCGCGAGCAAGGTGACCATCCCGCCCGCGCACAAGCAGGCTCCGTAGAGGACCATGGTGTTGACGCCGAGCCGGATCGAATAGCGCCCCGAAATCCAGTTGCCGAGAAAATATCCGATGGCCGGTGCCCCAAAATAGATACCGAGCTCTGAGGGAGAGAGGCCAAACACCGCCGCGCCGACATAGGGCGCACCGCCGAGATAGGCAAAGAATGCGCCGCTCGAGAATGTCGCGGCGAGGCTGTAGCCCCAGAATCGGGGGGAGGTGAGCAGCGCGGGATAGTCGCGGACCTGGTCGCGAAAGCGGGTGCCGCGCGCGGGCGCTGTTTCGCCCAGATCAAACCAGGTGAGCGCGAAGAAGGCAGCGCCGATCAGGAAGAGGAGCCAGAAATTCGCCCGCCAGCCGAACGCATCATCAAGAAACCCGCCCACAGCCGGGCCCAGCATGGGCACAATCGACATGCCCATGGTGAGATAGCCAAGCATCGAGGCGGCTTGGTCCTGCTCGACCAGATCGCGCACAATGGCCCGCGACAGGACCATGCCGACGACGATGGCAGCCTGCGCCATCCGGAAGATCAAAAAGACTTCGACACTTGGCGCGAAAATGCAGCCGAGCGTGGCGAGCATGAAAAGCGCGATCCCGATGAGGAGCACGGGCCTGCGACCAAATCGATCCGACAGCGGGCCGATCACGAGCTGAACGCCCGCGTTGAATGCGAGATAAAGCGCCACGGAAAGCTGCATGACCGCGTAGGATGTCTCGAAATAGGCGGTCATGCCGGGCAGGGAGGGCAGGAAGATGTTCATCCCAAGCGCTGAGAGCCCGGCGACCAGGATCAGGGTCGAGAGATGGGGGGGTGTGGATTTATCAAGATATCTGACGCGGGAGGGATCAGGCATGGCACGGTTGTAGCAGGAAAGCGCGGGGCGACCACGCACAACCTCACAGTCGCGCCCGCACATGAGAGCGGTAGTGATTCGGCCCGCACCCCCGTCTCTCGCTTGAAAATAGGTCACGGAACCGCGAGAAAATCAGGCAGTTTTCGCTTTCATTGCGCCGCGATGCAGCATAACGAAAGAATACTGCGCGGGGGGTATCCCGCCAAGAAGCCCAAAGTGGGGGACAAGATGACCAACATCCTCGAAGAGCTTGAACAGCGCCGATCCGATGCGCGCCTTGGCGGCGGAGAGCGGCGCATCGCTGCGCATCATGCCAAAGGCAAGCTGACAGCGCGCGAGCGCATCTCGCTGCTCCTCGATGAAGGCTCTTTTGAAGAATTCGACATGTTCGTCGCCCATCGATGCAACGATTTTGACATGCAAGACAACCGCCCGCCCGGTGACGGCGTCGTCACCGGCTGGGGGACGATAAATGGCCGCCAGGTCTATGTATTCGCTCAGGATTTCACCGTGCTTGGCGGCTCTGTTTCGGCCACCCACGCGCAAAAAATCTGCAAGATCATGGATATGGCGCTCCAAAACGGCGCGCCGATCATCGGGCTCAATGATTCAGGCGGCGCGCGGATTCAGGAGGGGGTCGATAGCCTCGCGGGCTATGGCGAGGTCTTTCAGCGCAATGTGAAAGCTTCCGGCGTGGTGCCGCAGATCAGTGTTATCATGGGGCCGTGCGCGGGGGGCGCGGTCTATTCCCCCGCGATGACCGATTTCATCTTCATGGTGCGCGACTCAAGCTACATGTTCGTCACTGGGCCCGATGTCGTCAAAACGGTGACGAACGAGATCGTCACGGCCGAAGAACTCGGCGGCGCGAGCACGCATACCAAAAAGAGCTCTGTCGCCGATGGCGCGTTTGAAAATGATGTTGAGGCGCTTGCCGAGGTGCGGCGCTTGATCGATTTTCTGCCCCAAAACAACCGCGCCTTGCCGCCGCGACGCCCGTTCTATGATGACCCTTCGCGCATTGATGCAAGCCTCGATACGCTCGTTCCTGCGAACCCGAACACGCCCTACGACATGAAAGAGCTGATCTTGAAGATCGCTGATGAGGGCAATTTCTATGAGATCCAGGAAGACTTTGCCAAAAACATGATCACCGGCTTTATCCGGCTCGAAGGCTCGACTGTCGGCGTTGTGGCAAACCAGCCGATGGTTTTGGCGGGTGTGCTCGATATTGACAGCTCTCGCAAAGCCGCGCGTTTCGTGCGCTTTTGCGACGCCTTCGAGATCCCCGTTTTGACTTTGGTGGATGTGCCGGGCTTTTTGCCGGGCACGAGCCAGGAATATGGCGGCGTCATTAAACACGGTGCGAAGCTGCTTTTTGCCTATGGTGAGGCCACTGTCCCCAAGGTGACGGTGATCACGCGCAAGGCCTATGGCGGGGCCTATGTGGTTATGGCTTCAAAGCACCTTCGCGGCGATTTCAATTATGCCTGGCCGACATCTGAAGTTGCTGTGATGGGGGCCAAAGGGGCGACCGAAATTATTCACCGAGCGGATATTGGCGATGAGAATAAGATCGCGCAACACACCAAGGATTATGAAGACAGGTTCGCGAACCCCTTCGTGGCAGCTGAGCGCGGGTTTATCGACGAAGTGATCATGCCGCAGTCAACGCGGCGGCGGGTGTGCCGGGCGTTTGCCTCGCTGCGGTCCAAGAAACTCGATAATCCTTGGAAGAAACACGACAATATTCCGTTGTA
The DNA here is from genome assembly GCA_039198835.1 of Pseudomonadota bacterium. Classification (GTDB taxonomy): domain Bacteria; phylum Pseudomonadota; class Alphaproteobacteria; order Rhodobacterales; family Rhodobacteraceae; genus Shimia_B. Next base: position 4,299 of record JBCCTH010000144.1, read on the forward strand.
GAAGATATGGAAGACACTGAATTTATTAAGAAATTGCGCGATTTCTTGCATGAGGTGCGCGACAAGAGCTTTGCCGACGCTCTCGAAACCCACGGGTTTGACAGCAATGGGGCCGCGCTCGCGGCATTTAGCGGTGGGGTCAATGCGCTGCGAGACAAGGCAAAGACCTGCCGCCTCAATAAAGAAGAGACGCGCGAACGCATGATTTCGAGACTGCAAGAGATAGAGCAGTCGATTTTTGACGCCTTCATTGCGTTCCATACCACCAAAAGCAAATCAGCGTTTGAGGGCGTCTCCCTCGACAAGCTCGATTTTGTCGCTGAGGTTTTGGGAGAGGTGAGCGACGCGCCACATTGCCCGATAGACCGCGATGATTTTGCGGCGGCAACTCTGGAGCTCATCGCATCTGTCAACGCCTGGGATATTGACAGTTATGTAAAGCGGACGCTCGTTCTTGAGCTCAATAGCCTCTTGAGCATTGCAACGAGCGAGAAACTCTACAGCGACAATGATCTGCGCCGCCGCGTTAAGGCGATTGTCGCGGATTTCGCCTATCAATTCGCTGAGCACGACAAGGACTTCATGTCCAAATTCGAGAAGATGCGCTATTACGCGAGCCGCGTCTTTCTCTCGGCACCCACAGCGATAGGCATCACATCGGACGGCACCACAATCGCTGGGCTTTTGCCTAAGCCATGACGGATTTACTTTTTCATATGATCCCTGGTGCGCCTCGGCCGGTCGCGCCGTTCTCCCATGCTGTCGAGGCTGATGGTTGGGTTTTTCTAACGGGGCAGATGCCGACGCTGGCGACAGCGCCGGATGCGCCTCTGCACGAGGGCATTAAGGCGCAGACAAACATCGTCATGCGCAACTTGCAGGATGTGCTGCTCGGGCTTGAGCTTGACTTCACGCATGTCGCCCAATGCCGCTGTTACCTCACAGAATTCGAGCGCGATTACGCGCTCTTCAATCAGACCTACAAAAACTACTTCGCGCCTAACAGATTACCTGCCAGGACCACGATCGGAGTGACAGCCCTCGCCGTTGGCGCTCTCGTCGAAATTGATTGCCTGGCACGGAGGCCATAACGGGGCCATGGCGAAAAAGATACAGAAAGCCGCCGCATTGCAGCAATTTACGCTGCGTTTGCATATTCGCTTGGCGGCTCTCGGGGATCAGTTTCGTGGGCTTGAAATCCCCTGTGGAAATGTGTCAACCTTTGGAGGGTTTTCCCGCGCTTCTATGTCCGCGGGTTATGCGGCCCCATCCGGGAGGACCCTCCTTAGAGGGGGATGGGGCTGCATTTTAACTATTTTCGCCATTCCAGCGGCCGCGTTTGATGTCCCTTCGGGAGAGCAAATCTCTTTTTACGAGAGTTTTTATGAGCGTCAGGACGACGGTGAGGTCTGGGCGCGGTTTCGCTTTCTCATGCCCTCTATCGCGTCGGGCGTCAGCTATGCTCAGGTGGCTGATGATTTCCTGACGCTGTGCGAAGCCTATGCGCTGCCGTCGCTTGCGGGGCAAGATATCCCCAACCAGATCGTGATTTCGCTTGCGGACGCGCCCACCGAGTTCGGGATCGCAAACCCCGATGTCACGCAGTATTTTGAAGCTTTTCGCCCCGATGGCGCATCCTGCATCTGGGTGGGTTTTTGATGTTCATACAATATCTTGCGGGCCAAAGCTCAAGTTGGGCGGTGAGTGAGGCTTTGCCGCCACAACCTTTGATGAGGCCCCATGCGCCATATCATTTTTTCGCCTTCTTTCGTATCTTGTCCACAGGTTACCCCCAAGTGACCCTTACCTCGAACGAGGGGATTTGCGGCCGCCCCGGTGGCCGTGTCCCCGTGGACAGAAGCAGGAGACAGAGATGTCTAAGAGCATCAAGGCAGTGGTTCTGCTTGGCCTCATGGGCCTGGCCGCCGCTTGCGCGCGCACCGTCAGCGACGGTGCCGTGGAAGAGTTTATCGTGGTGGACCCAGCGCCTATCACGGTCGAGCCGACCTTCAAAGGGAAGTTCAAATAAACGCGAAGGGCGGGCGCTTGCGCCCGCCCTTTCTTCCGCTCCCTTGTTTTGGGGGGGAGCCTGATGGAGAAGCATCGCGGCTTTCCCGGCCGCCTCCCCGGAACAGACTTTCAGTTCACAATTCGCCGCCCCAACAAAGCAGGCCCGACAAAGATCGTGCGCCGCGAGCGGCATGCCGACCGTCGCCCGTCTGACCGGCGCGCCGATGAAGGCTTTGTGCGCGCCCTATGGGAGGGTTTCGGTGATGCCCCGTTTGTGCGCGGCAATCTCGATGCCGGGCGTCTTTCCTGGTTGGTGGGCCGGGAAGTGATCCCGCTTGATGAGCCCTTTGACCCTGAAAGCTATGAAGCGCGCTTTCGGCTTGATGTCGCGGTGGCGCGCGTGAGCTTTCCGGACGCCTTCGATGATGAGGGCTGGGCATGAACTCGCCGAAGATTTCAGAATTTGAGCGGCTTCAAGCCCAACGCGCTGTCTTCGGCAATCCAGGCTTCGGGTCTGGCTCTGAGTTGAGGCATGTTCATGGAGTGGGCATTGTGTCTGCACACTTGTTCACCCGTACCACTTCCCCGGTGCGCCGGCCCGTATGTTGCGGGTCGGCGCATTCTCGCGCAGGGTGGTGGAGCGGCTCGGTGGCCTTGGCGCGTGGAGCGCCAACCGCTATCTACCCTACCAGCGGGGCAAACCCGCCCATAACAAACAGAGCAGGTCACATATGCACATCATCAAACTCACGCTCGCCCTCGTGGGCGTCACGCTCGTTTCGGGCTGCCTTGACACAGATGGCGAGCGCGCGCTCGCAGGCGCTGCGGGCGGCGCGATCCTTTCTGATGCTTTCGGCGGCAGCGTTGCCACCGGCGCGATCGCAGGCGCGGCAGCAGGCGCGCTTTGCGACGATGCGGGCGTCTGCAACTAACCCAACTTCGCCCGAACGGGGCACCAGACCAAAAGCAAAGCCCCTGCGCAGTCCTTTCTGCGCGGGGGCTTTCGCGTTCCAAAGTTCAGGGGGGACATAATGTTCAAGAAAATCCTCATCGCAAACCGCGGCGAAATTGCCTGCCGCGTCATCAAGACAGCGCGCAAGATGGGCATCGCGACGGTGGCGATCTATTCCGATGCCGATGCGGGCGCGCTCCATGTGAAGATGGCCGATGAGGCGATCCATATCGGCC
>JBCCTH010000145.1:0-7482 GCA_039198835.1 Pseudomonadota bacterium
CGGGGCAGCTCTCATGGCGGTGGGGATCGGGCCCATTCTCGCGGATGCGACCACGAGCCTGAGCGCGCAGATCATGGCCGTGATCCTGCTTTGGGCGAGCTTCCCCGATCACAAGCGAACCCCCCGCTGCCAATGCCAAGGACAACCTCACAACGAGGAAACCCGCGCCCAAAGCCGCCCCAAGAAGCAGCGACCAGAGCATGCTCGGGCGCAGCGCCTCGCCGGTCACAAAGGCGACGGCGACAGCCACGGTGATGGAAAGGGTGATCATCCAGCCCGCGCCCAAAAGTGCAGCGGCGACGGGACCTTTGCGAAGGAAACTCATAGTCCTTCCTCCTGAGAGATATAGCGGAAAAAGAAGAAGCTGAAGCCGAGCAGGCAGGCAAAAATCACCACCGCCACAGCCGCTCCCGCGCCGATATTGGAGATAGCGAAGGCCTGTTCGTAGACATTCACCGTGAGCGTGCGGGTGCCTGCGCTGCCGCCGGTCAGCAGGAAGATGTCGTCAAATTTGTTAAACGTCCAAATGAAGCGCAACAGGAAGAGCACGCTCAAAATGCCCAAGAGTTGTGGCAATGAGATCCAGGCGAATTGCTGGAAGGGCGAGGCCCCATCGATATCGGCGGCCTCATACATATCTTGGGGGATCGACTGCATGCGCGCGAGGATGAACAGGAATGAGAGCGGGAAATAGCGCCAGATCTCGAAGACGGTCACCATGATGAGCGCCAAAGGCCGCTCGCCGAAGAAATTGATCGATTGTTCAGCCACCCCCATGCGCACCAAAAGCGCGTTGGCCGAGCCGGAGAAGGGATCAAAAAGGATGATCCAGGCAAAGGCCACCGCGATCACCGGTGCGACATAGGGAAAGAGATAAAGCCCCCTTAAGAGCCCCTGACCCCGGAAGGACTTATCGAGAAGAAGGGCGGCGAAAAGGCCCATGACGATGGCGCCGATGGTGCCCACGATCGTATAAAAGAGCGTGGCGTAGAGAACATCCCAGAATTCGCGACCATCAAAGATGCGGGCGAAGTTATCGAAGGTGAAGGTGCCGTCGGTCAGCACGGAGTTGGCTGAGGCTGTGGTTGCGGGCAGGCTGTCACGGACGGAAAGATCCGCGCTGAAGCTGTCGGTGGCGGTGGCGGGGATTTGCAGCGTCTCGCGCCAGCCGCCCGGCACGTCGCCAAAGATGCAAGACAGGGTGGTGCCACTCAAAGAGCAGGCCTCGGGAAGCGTGCCCAGCGTCAGGCCGGGCGGCACCTCGTCTGTGAAGCTAACATTGCGCAGCTCGCGATCGGGCGAGGAATTGCGCAGCCGGAAGCGCCAGGCGCCTTCGTCGCCCGCGGCATCGATCCGGCGCAGATCCTCGCGCAAGACGAGTTCCGGCGCACGCAGATCGCTCAGCTGAACCGGCTTCACCGAGATCCAGAAAATCGCCAGAAGCGGCAAGACAACGACTGCGGCGACGATTGTGATCGTGGGCAGGAGCAAACCCCAGGCCAGGCGGGCCTCGCCTTTGGCTAATGCGCCGCGGCCGGTGGGTGCTTGAGTGCTGTGGTCTGACATGCGCGTCTCCCATACCCCGGAGAACGTCCGGGGCCTCATGGCTCGATTGAGAAGTGAGATGGAGGTCCCGGCGCGGTGGCCGGGACGCCCTTAGGTGCTTTGGCTTATTGCACGCTGGCAATCGCCTCGTTGAGCGCTGCCACGGCGGCTGCGCCTGCGATATCGCCGTCAATGTACTGGCGCACCACACGGTTGATCACCTGGCTGTTGATGACCTTCGATGCGGTCGCCAACTGGCCTTCAGTCACGCCCCAACGCTGCGCAACATCGAGGCCGCCCACGATGTCAGCGATCACAGACGCGTCATAGAGCGTGCCGAGCGGCGCGCGGCGATCGATGCCGACATCGAGTGTCGCCCAGAGATCGGTATAGGCGGTGGGGTTGTCGGCCGTGCCACGGCGCACAGGGAATTTGCCCTCGGGCGCGATCGAAAGCGTCGCCTCATAGCCCTCTGACATGGAGAACTCGACAAACTCCATCGCTGCATCGGTTGCGGCGTCTGACGTGATCCCGAAATAGCGGATATCGCCCCATGCCGCTCCGTCAGGGTTCGACGGGCCCGCGAAGTTGGTCACGATGCCGGTCTTCGAGGCGAGCTCGGAAGAGGTGGGATCGTCTGTGATGGTGGGCGGCGCGCTGTCGCGCAGGCCCGCGAGCTCATCGAGAATGAACGGTGACCAGATGATCATCGCCGCATTGCCCGAGAAATAGAGCGTGCGCGATTGATCCCAGTAAAGTTCGCCCTCGGGGGACGCATCCGCGATGTCTTTATAGAAATCGAGCACTTCGAGCGTGGCCGCTTCATCAAGCGCGGTGACACCATCGCCGTCAACGATGCTCACGCCATTGGCAAGAAAGACATGTTCCAGCACCTGGGACATGAAGTTCTCATCGACTTTCGTCGCGGCCACAAAGCCATACATTTCTGGCGGGTTGTGCAGCGCTTCTAGGGCGGCGCGCACATTGGCAAAGGATGTCGGGGCCTCAAGGCCTGCCGCATTGAAGAGATCCTTGCGATAGACGATCATCTGCGTCCAGCCATCCACCGGCACCGAGGCAAAGCCGTCTGCTGTGGCCGCGAGCGAAAGCGCGCCCGAGCTAAAGGTGCCTTCGCCCAGGTTTTCGATCACATCGGTGGCGGCATCGGTATCAAGAATGCCTGCCTCGGCCCAAGGCAGGGCGTATTGCAGGGTGTGATAGATCACATCGGGCAGGTCGCCTGCCGCGAATGCGGCTGTGGCGCGCGTGCCCAGATCGCTTTCGGTGACAGGGATCACCTCGACATTGTGGCCAGTTGCGGCCGAAAAGGCCGCCGCCATCGCCTCTTGTCGGGCCAAGCGCTCAGGCTGTTCCTCGGTCGTCCAAAAACGCAGATCCTCTGCCGAGGCAAGGCCCGCGGTCAGGACCAGGGCGGTCGTGGTCATCAGTAGGTGTTTCATGAGTCTCCTCCCATGTGACTCTGGTTACCCGCCGCACAATTGCGTGGGGCGGGGGCTTTCCGGATCGAGGCGCTGCCGCGATCTAAAAACTTGGCGGGCATCGTTTCGCGGAGCGTCTGTGGCGCGCTCCCGGAAACAAGGCTCATGAGCATCTCGGCGAGGCGTGTGCCCGCGCGGCCCCAATCAACAGCCCAGGTGGCGAGCGCAGGCTCGGCGAATGCCCCTTCTGGGTCGCCGTCATAGGCCACAACCGCCAGATCGCGGCCCACAGCCATGCCGCGCGCCTGTGCCGGGCGCCAGGCGCCCAGGGCGGCGCGGTCAACTGCGAAGACGAGCGCCGTGGGCGGCTCAGGCAAGGCCAGCATCGCCTGCGTCGCAGCCTCGCCCGCAGCACGGGTGTTGGCGCCGTGGCGCACGAGCTCTGGGTTCAATTTGAGCCCGCATTCCGCGAGCCCCGCTTCAAGCCCAGACTGGCGCTCGCCGTTATAGGCATAATCCGGATTGCCGCCGATATAGCCGATGTGCCGATGCCCGCGCTCTACGAGAAGGTGTGCGGTCTGTCGCATCGCATCGGCCCCGTCGATGTCAAACCAGGCGCAGTTTTCCTCGCTGCTATGGCGGCCAAAAAGCACGAAGGGCACATCGGCTTGGCGCAAAAGCGAGACGCGCGGGTCATAGAGCCGCGTGCGCGGCAAGACAAAGCCGTCTGCTTTGCGTTCATCGATGAGGCGCTGATAGGTCTCGCGCGCGGCCCCCACCGGGGCAGTTGCGACGGTGAGTGTCCAGCCTTGCGCGGCTGCGCCATCGGAGAGCCCGGCAAGGAAGAGATCGAGAAATGGCCGATGCGCATCGTGTTCGTCGGTCTCAAGCACGAGCCCGATAGCCCGGCAGCGCCCGGTGCGGATCGCCTGCGCCGAGCCCAGCGGACGATATCCCATGCGCTCCGCCGTGCGGCGCGCCCGCAGGCGGGTGCCTTCGGCGATATCGGGATAGTCGTTAAGCGCACGGCTCACAGTGCCTTTCGTGAGGCCGAGCTCGGCCGCCACGTCAGCAATTGTCACCCGCCGCCCTCCTCCCAGGGACTGCTTGGTCACGGTCATACCGCTGATTCTTCGCCCCCGAAACCGGTTTCGGCAAGCCTATTCTGCGGTGCCCCCGCGGATTGCAGCGATGACCTTAGAAAATCTCTTGGGAACCCGGTTGAGCGCGGAGCGGACATGAAGAGCAGATAACGCTGTGCCCGTGCCGTTGCGCACTTTCATTTTTCACATCCAAAAGCGGAGTTTGCAGCGCGTTGCCGCTGCCGGGTGCCGTTTCAAGACGGCGCCGGCCTGAAAGGCGCTAAACCGTAAAATCAGTGCGCGCACCGGGCGTGAGCCCGCGAGCCTCGAGCCTCAAAAAAGCGCCGAGGCCGGGCGCATTTTTCGGTGGACGAGGGTGTAATCGGGGCGGCCGAGGGCGAGGACTTCGCGTTTGAGGAGCGCGATGCCGTCTTCGCTGTTTTTGGGCAGCGAGGCCGCCGAGATCGGTTCGCCAAACTCGAAATGGAAGGGATGGAGATCCTTGTTGATCGTCTCGTAAAATAGCGTGATGTCGCGAAGCGTCGGGTGCAGCACGTCGAAAAGATAAAACAGCGATGAGTTCCGCGCGCGAATATTCACCGGGATGATCGGGAGATCGAACTTTCGCGCGATCATTGCCGCAGATGACATCCAGGGCCGCTCTTTGAGGCGCAGCCCCACGCGCTTTGAGAGCCGCCCCGAGGGAAAGATGATCCCCAGGCGGCCTTCTTCGACAGCCTGGCGCGTGTAGATCATAGTCTCGCGCGTCTTGGCGCGGCTGCGCTTTTCTTCGCGCCATTCGACGGGCGCGATCATCGTCTCGAAATTCGGAAGCACGCGCACGATATCTGCATTCGCGAAAACATAGGCGTCATCGCGGATATCGCGCATCACGTGCTGTAGGATCACGCCGTCGGCGATGCCTGTCGGGTGATTGGCTACGATGAGCGCGGGCCCAGAGGCGGGGACGTGGCTCAAGCCCCGGTGGGTGACATTTTTGGCGATAATGCCGGCGAGGTGGCGCACCATGTCTTTTGAGTGCATCTGTTCGATGTCCCGCGCGACGCCGATACATTCGTCATAGCGCAACAGCCATTCGAAGAATGTTCGTACGGGTCTGACGAGCGCGTTGTCACGAAAAGCCCAAGGCGCGCGTTCAGCTATGAGAGGATCGATGCGGTCGCGAATGTCATCCATTGCGTCGGCCCTATATTCAGATTCTAACGTGGCGAAGCCTGGGCATGTCGTAACAGCCTTCGCGAGCGCGTCAAAGAGCAAGATCGCGTCTTGCGCTCGGGCGCGCCGCTTCCCGCCGCCCCGGGCTGGGCGCGCCCCTAGGACGCCAAGAGACGCCCCACCATCTCACCGGTATCGCGCGACAGGTCTGGCGTTTGCGCGATACGCTCGAGCGCGCCTTTGATCAGCGCCTGGCGATCTGCATCATACCGCGCCCAAGTGGCGAAAGCCGACGTCATGCGCGCGGTGGTTTGCGGGTTGATCGCATCGAGCTTGATGAGCCAATCAGCCAACAGCGCATAACCCGAGCCATCGGCGCGGTGAAATGCCGCTGTATTCCCGGCGAAACTTCCCAACAGCGCGCGAAAGCGGTTGGGCCGTGTGATCTCGAAGGCGGGATGCTCGGTGAGATCGCGCACGAGCGCTGCGGCCGTCTCGGGCGCGGCATGGATCGCTTGCAGGCCAAACCAGGCGTCAAGAACAAGCCGCTCGCCTTTCCAACGTTCATAAAAGGCCTCGAGCGCGGCCCCGGCGGCATCCGCGCCGATATCGAGCATCGTTGCCAGCGCCGCGCGGCTTTGGGTCATGTTATTGGCTGTTTCGAACTGGCGCGCAGCCAGCGCGCCGTTATCGCAATGGGCAATGAGGCTCAAAGCGGCATTGCCGAGCGCGCGTTTGCCTGCCGAGGTCGCATCTGGGCTGTAAGGGCCATCGACAAGCATGGCCTCATAGACTTCTCGCGCGAGCGGTTCGAGCGCCTGCGCGCGCTCAGCCGAAAGCGCTTTACTCACACCATAGATCTCTTCGGGGTCAGGCGTTTGGCCCTGATCAAAGAGCGTTTGCGCGATGTCGTCCTGCGAGGGCAGGGCAAGCGCGAGCGCTCGGAAAGCCGGATCAAGGCTTTTGTCGGCAAGGAGCGCTTCGATCCCTTCCAGATACGCGGCAAAGGGGCCATCGCTGCCATTGATGCGCGCGATAAGCGCCTCTTTTGAAAGCGCGCGCGCGGCTTCCCAGCGATTGAAAGGATCACTGTCATAGCGCAAAAGATGCGCCCGATCCGCCGTGCTCTGCCTGAAATCGAGCGTCACCGGGGCCGAAAAGCCGCGCAGGAGCGAGGCGATCGGCTTTGCCGGCGCAGATGAAGCGGCCCCCTCTGGCGCACCCTCCGCCCCCATTTTCCAGGCGTTGCCGTCATGCGTGAAATGGAGCGTTTGCTCTTCTTCAGTGAACTCAATCGTCACCTAGCTGATATCTTCGCCGCCCTTAGCATTCAAAAGCCCGAGCGTTACGGGGATCGGCACCGGCTCCTTGGTGTCTTGGCCCGGGGTCGGCGGCGTCATTTGGCGCAGCGTCAGCGCATAATGGGGGCCATCATGGGCCTCTTCGACGGTCAGGCGGGGCGTGCCAGCCTGGCCATACCACCGTTTGAATTGGCTCAGATCGCGGCCCGAAGCATCTTCAAAGACTTGGAGCCAGTCTTCGATTGTCGCGGCATCCCCGTCATGCCGCGCAAAGTAAAGATCGAGCGCTTTTGAATAGGTTTCGGCACCCACGAGCCTGCGCAACATGCCGATGAGCTCGGCCCCCTTTTCATAGATCGTCGCCGTGTAGAAGTTGTTGATCTCCACGAAGCTTTCGGGGCGCACCGGATGCGCGAGCGGCCCGGCATCTTCGCGGAACTGACGCCCGCGCAATTCAAGCACATCGCCGATCCGCTTCACCGGTTCCGACCGCATATCCGCCGTGAATTGCTGATCGCGAAACACGGTGAGCCCCTCTTTGAGGCAGAGCTGAAACCAATCGCGGCAAGTGATCCGGTTGCCTGTCCAATTGTGAAAGTATTCATGGGCAATGATCGCTTCGATGCGTTCAAACGCGCCATCGGTGGCGGTGTCCGCGCTCGCCAGAACGGCCGACGCATTGAAGATGTTGAGGCCCTTGTTTTCCATCGCGCCCATATTGAAATCGTCGACCGCGACGATGTTGAACACATCCAGATCATAGGCGCGGCCATAGACCTCTTCATCCCAGACCATCGATTTCTTGAGCGCCTCTATCGCGAAGGCGGTTTTGTCCTGGTCGCCCTCGCGCACCCACACGGCCAGCGCGACATCCCTGCCTTCCATCGTGGTAAAATCGCTGCGTGTGGCCAAAAGCTCGCCCGCGACGAGGGCAAAGAG
>JBCCTH010000146.1:0-7440 GCA_039198835.1 Pseudomonadota bacterium
CAGCGCGCCCCCCTTCTAAACAACCAGGGCCGCGCGCGCAGCGCGCCCCTGGGGGCCGAACACATCGTGTGAGGGGGAGGTGGGCGGGGCCGATGCGAGGGTTAAGAGCTCTTTAACCAGAATCGCGCGAACTCGGCCCATGGGTCAACTCGCCGAAAGATCGCTCCCCTTCCTCGATGCGGACGAGACGCCGATAAAACCTCTATCCCCAAATCAGCCGTCTTATATCAAGGATCATCGCACGCGCCTGCGCGCGCGCTTTCATGCGGGCGGGGCCGCCGCGCTGCCTGATTACGAGCTCCTTGAGCTCGTACTCTTCCGCGCCATCCCCAGGCGCGATGTGAAGCCGCTCGCCCATGCGCTCATCGCAACCTTCGGTGATTTCAATCGGGTGATATCGGCCTCGGCACCGCGCTTAAGCGAGGTCCCGGGCGTGGGCGACGCGGTGATCACCGAGCTCAAAATCGTAGAAGCGGCAGCGCATCGACTGGCGCGCGCCCGGATCATGCGTCGACCGGTTCTCACAAGCTGGGATCAATTGGTCGATTACTGTCACACAGCCATGGCTCACCGCGCGACCGAGCAATTTCGCGTCCTCTTCATGGATACCAAAAACACCCTCATCGCCGACGAAGCTCAGGCGCAAGGCACGGTCAATCATGTCCCCGTCTATCCCAGAGAAGTGATCAAGCGCGCGCTTGAGCTCGATGCCAATGCGCTCATCCTCGTTCACAATCACCCCTCAGGTGATCCGGCTCCTTCCGAGGCTGATCTGGCGATGACATCCCAGATCGAGATCGCCGCGCAGGCCATGGGCCTTGTGCTCCATGACCACATCATCGTTGGCCAAAATCGCGAGCTCAGCTTTCGCGCCGAGGGCTATCTTTAGCACCCGCGTGCAGATCACAGCCGCGCGCCATCGGTTTTCCACCATCCGTCAAACGCGCTTACGGCCCCACTGGCGGCCCGAGCCAGACCTCCACGCGCCGGTTCACATGCTGCCCCCAAGCCGCGTCATCGCAGGCAAGGGGAAAGACCTCCCCCAACCCTTCTGCGTTCATGATGACACGGTCCTGCCGCGTCGCCATCGATCGCCTGACCTGCGCCATGGCCCGCGCCGCGCGCCCCTGAGCGAGCTCTGCGTTGACAGAGGCCGCGCCGATGCTGTCGGTCATGCCCAAAAAGAGCAACTCCCGTCCATCAAAGCGCCCGGCATCGAGGATCGCCGCGAGGCTCTGCGCCTCGTTTTCACTTTCACGCGTCAATCGCGGCGATCCCGGCTCGAAACGAAAGACCGTGCTGAGCCGGTCAAAGCGCCTTATCCGCGCGATGGCCCCCTGCAATTCAGACAAAGAGATATCGGCGCTCAACTGAACCACGGCCCGCGCGATCCGCTCGCCCTGATCGGCAAGCGGGATAGGCCTGGGGCGCTGATCGATGAAACCCGCGCGGTCCACCACGCGCTGCGCCTCCGGACCACCGGCAAAAATCAAAAAGGCACGCCCGAGATCAGGCAAACGCGGCGCAGCAGTATAGGCCCAAAGATTCACCATGAGCGGATGCGCATCCCCCGTGGCGCGATTTGCCGATCCCGGTTCGCAACCATGAGACAAAGAGACAGGGCGCCCGGAGAAGATCGTCTCATGGGTCAGCACAGCCGCACCCTCGCGCTCTGACAAGAATTGAACGAGCCCGTCCCCGTCGGCGACTTCCGACAAGGCCAGATCGCCCAACGGCAGCTCCGCGCGTGCGGCAAGCTCGGCCAACCGCGCGCGGAGCGGCGCGACATCCTCACCACGGGCCGCCAGCGCAAACTCGGTATCGGGCCCGCCCAGATCAGACCAGCGCACCGCGCCCCGGGCCGCTTCAAGAACCTGCCCAACAGAAAGCGACGGCGCGGGAAACCCTGCGGGCACCACCAGCCTGAAGAGCCTGCGCGCAATGAGCCGCCGCCGCAAAGGGCTGGCCATATCGCCGAGGCCCGTTTCGAGCAGCATGGCGCGCTCAAGCGGTGTCGCATCGCGATCCGCGAGCACGATATCGGCCTCGCCTGCGGCCAATGCCGCAAATCCAGCTTCGCTCCCGCCGCCTCTGATCGAGTAGCGCACAAGCGCTTCACCCGCGCTGCCACGGATCTCAAGCGTGACTTCACCTGGCAACGCACTTTGAACCGCAGTGCTCGAAAGCCCGAGGGAGCGCGCGAACGCGTCAATCAGGGCGGGCATCAAGACCTCCGCCATGGCCGGAGACCCCACCATGCGCACAATTTGAGTGTCGCCGCGCTCGGGGCAGGCCCCTTGGCACGTCACTTGAGCGGCCTTTATGGTGAGAACACCAAACCGCGTGTCGATGCGATAAGCCTGACCGTCAAAGCCCAAAAGTGGGCCCGTCACCTCAAAAGAGCCGTCTTTGAAACTCAGCGTGGTCTCTTGAGCGTCAGACGGCGTCGCCCCCGCCGTGGCAATGCAAAAGGCGGCCCCAAGAGCCGCCCAAAGCATGCGCCACCTTTTCGCTGATGAAAGCACCATCGCTCCCAAGTCGTTTCATGCATCACACGCGGCCGAGCATCTCAGCCGGTTTGGAGTGTCAGGTCACTCAAGAGATTTTTCAACACCAGAAAATCGCCGATTGCTTCGCATTCAGGCAAGGAAAGGGTCAGATCAACGATCTTGAGGCCGCTTTCCTCGGTCCGCTCGAGCGTTTGCGCGTCCATCTCCGTGGCGCAATTCACCGCCGTAACCTCTGCTTCAACGCTCAGCGCGACAGTGCCGGCGCGTGGGGCGCTCAGGATGGGGAATGTATAGACCTGCGCAAAGCGCGGCTCGGCGACCCGCCCATCGCCCAGCGCCATCAGAAACCCGCCTTCGCCCGCAGCCGCAGCCGACGCCGTGCGCGGGGCATCATACCAGACATGACCGGGCTCGCCATAATTCGCCCCGTATTCCATCGCATGGATTTCAAAGCCGCCCGCACCGCGCCATTGCAGAACCACACGGGCATAATCCTCGACGGCGGGCACATCGGCTTCCGCGAGCGCGCCAACGCCCCCCTCAAACGCGGCGATAAAGATCGCATCGGCGCTCAAGGCCGGTGCCATCAGCGATGCGTTGCCATCGGATGCGGTCTGGGCGGAAAACATCATGCCTTCATGGTGGAGCGTAAAGACCTCGCCCGCATTGCAGGGCGCATAGATCGACAGCATGACCAAGGCCGCATTGCGCACATCAGCCGACATTTGCGGCTCGCAGCCGCCCGCTGCCGCAGCAAGATCGGGGGTCTCTCCGATGAGCGCATCGCTTGCGTCAGTGAACGCGTCGAGCGTCTCCTCGCCGGGCCCGGCCATGCCAAGAGCGGCGGAGGCCACGGCCTCTTCTGGGGGAACCGGCGCCATGGCCACTTCCTCGATCAAGGCGGGCGTGTCGCCTGCCGTGGCAAGGGCCGGAACGGGTGTCGCCCCCTCGCTGGCCGCGTCTGGCGAGACCGGCACGGGCGCGCTGACCATGCTAGCGGTATAGGCGGCTTCGGCCCCGCTTTGCTGCATGAAGAACCCCACGCCCATGGCAATCGCGAATATACCGGCCACAAGGCTTACCTTGCGGATCGTGTTTGTCCCCGGAAGAGATGTATTGAGCGCCATGTCGATGCTCCTCGCCGCTGATGACTCGAGAGCAAGATCGGCAAAGATTCGGGCGCGGGAGAGACGCCAGAGCGGCAAAGACGCGAAACTATTTGGCCGCTCAGGGGTCGCTCAGGGGCCGAAACCATGGCGAGAAGCTGCCGCGAATGCGGCCGCCATCGCCGTCAGTAGCGCCCATGGCAATGTTTGAACTTCTTCCCCGAGCCACACGGGCAGGGATCATTGCGGCCCGGGTTCCCCCAAGTGGAGGGGTCGTTTTCATCAAACCCCTCAAGGGCCGCACCGCTGGCAACCGATGCAGCCGTGGCCGCGGTGATTTCAGGTTGCCGCAGCTTGGCTTGCGCATCTTGCAAGGCTTTCTGGCGCGCCTCGAACTGCGCGATGAGCGCTTGCTGTTCTTCTTCCGTCATCGGGCGGGCATGGGCCAATTGCTTGGTCACTTCCTCCCGCAGGCTGTCGAGCAGGCTCTCGAAAAGCTGAAACGCCTCGGATTTGTATTCATTGAGCGGGTCGCGCTGCGCATAGCCTCTGAACCCCACGACCGAGCGAAGATGCTCGAGCGTCAAAAGATGCTCGCGCCACTTGCGATCGATCGTTTGCAACAAGACCTGCTTTTCAACATTGCGCATCGTCTCGGGCCCGAAGTCTACGGCTTTCTTGGCCATGAATTCGTCCGCTGCTGTCTCGATGCGCTCGAGCATCACGTCATCATCGACCCCGTCTTCATCCCCCCAGGCGATGATCGGCAGGTCGAGACCAAGCTTTTCGATCACCTCGGCTGCAAGCTTTTCGGTTTCCCATTGATCGGCATATGACCCTTTAGGCATGCAGGCGGTGACCATGTCTTCGATGACTTGCCCGCGCATGTCCGATGTGATTTCCGAGAGGTCTTCGGCCTCCATGATCTCGAGTCTTTGACCAAAGATCACCTTGCGCTGATCATTCATCACATCGTCAAACTTCAGAAGCTGCTTTCTGATGTCGAAGTTGCGCCCTTCAACCTTGGCCTGCGCGCGCTCCAGCGATTTGTTGACCCAAGGGTGAACAATGGCCTCACCTTCTTTCATCCCCAGGCCAGACAGCACTTTTTCCAGCCTGTCGGAGCCGAAGATGCGCATCAGGTCATCGTCGAGCGACAAAAAGAACGAAGAACGCCCCGGGTCGCCCTGACGCCCGGATCTACCCCGCAGCTGATTGTCGATGCGGCGGCTTTCATGCCGCTCTGTCGCCAAAACATAGAGCCCGCCCGCCGCTTTGACGGCCTCTTCATCGGCAGCATGCTCGGCTTCGATCCGCGCGCGGATCGCGTCCGCATCGCCCTCGGGCTCAGCGGCCAGCGCCTCCATGACCTTGAACTCAACATTCCCGCCCAATTTGATATCGGTGCCGCGCCCGGCCATGTTTGTCGCGATGGTCACAGCGCCGCTTTTGCCCGCATCGGCGACGATCTGCGCCTCTTGCTCGTGCTGACGCGCATTCAGCACGTTATGGGCAACGCCCTCTTTTTTGAGCAT
This sequence comes from Pseudomonadota bacterium, assembly GCA_039198835.1. Classification (GTDB taxonomy): domain Bacteria; phylum Pseudomonadota; class Alphaproteobacteria; order Rhodobacterales; family Rhodobacteraceae; genus Shimia_B. The sequence continues at coordinate 5,152 of JBCCTH010000146.1, forward strand.
GGCCGAAAGCGCCTCGCTCTTTTCAATCGACGTCGTCCCCACCAAGACAGGCTGGCCGCGCTCATGGGCGTCCTTGATGCTTTGGGCGATGGCCTGAAATTTTTCCTGTTGGGTCCGGTAGACCTGATCGTGTTCGTCGGCGCGCGCCACCGGCCTGTTCGTGGGCACTTCAACAACACCCAAACCATAGATCTGACCGAACTCTTCTTCTTCGGTCTTGGCTGTGCCGGTCATGCCACCCAGCTTTGAATAGAGCCTGAAATAGTTCTGAAACGTCACACTGGCGAGCGTCACATTCTCGGGCTTGATCGATACACTTTCCTTGGCCTCGATGGCCTGATGGAGACCATCCGACAGACGGCGGCCCGTCATCATGCGCCCGGTGAACTCGTCGATTAAAACGACATCATCGCCGCGCACGATATAATCTTTGTCGCGTGTAAAGAGCTTATGGGCTCGCAGGCCCTGGTTCACATGGTGAACGATTGTCGTTGATTCAGGATCATAGAGCGATTGCCCCTCCGGCAAGATGCCCCGCGCGAGCAGGTTCTCTTCGAGCCAATCATTGCCTTCATCGGTGAAGGTGACCTGCCGGGTTTTTTCGTCGAGCGTAAAATGCGCCTCGGCGATGTCGGGGATGATCCGGTCAATGGTGGTGTAAAGCTCTGAACGGTCCTCGGCGGGCCCCGAGATCACAAGCGGCGTGCGCGCTTCATCGATGAGGATCGAATCCACCTCATCGACGATGGCGAAGTTATGCCCGCGCTGGCGCATCCCTTTGACATCGGTTTCCATGTTATCGCGCAGATAATCGAAGCCGAGCTCGTTATTGGTCGCATAGGTCACATCGGCCGCGTAAGCCGAGACTTTCTCGTCTTGCGGCTGGTTGGGGTAAACCGCGCCGGTCTTGAGCCCGAGAGCCGCAAACACATTGCCCATCCATTCAGCGTCGCGGCGCACGAGATAATCATTGACCGTGACGATATGGACGCCCTTGCCCGAGAGCGCATTGAGATAGGCGGGGAAGGTCGCGACAAGCGTCTTGCCCTCTCCCGTTTTCATTTCAGCGATATTGCCCTGATGTAGAAAAATACCGCCCATAAGCTGCACATCGAAGGCGCGCAGGCCCAGCGCGCGCTTGGCGGCCTCACGGCAATTTGCGAAGGCTTCGGGCAAGAGCGCATCGAGGCTTTCGCCCTCAAGGGCGCGCTTGGCGAGCGCCTCGGTCTTTTCGATGAGGCCCGCATCGGAAAGCGCTTCGAATTCGGGCTCAAGCGCGTTGATCTTGGCCACGAGCGGGCGGATGGCCTTGACCTTGCGGTCATCGGCGGTCCCGAAAACCTTCTTCGAAAGTGAACCCAATCCCAGCATGACTGCTTTGCCTCGTCCTATTCTTGATTGTGAGGGAGGTTAGCTTGCGCGCGGTGCATAAACCCGCTTATCTGCGTCGAAAGCACCGGGGCGCACCTCGCCCCCTCGGGACCAATGAGCGATGTAAGGGGCGCACCAAAGCCTGTCAACGCCGCACGCGGCATAGCGACCCAAACGCGATAATCCAAGGATATGAGGCCATGAAGAGACTTTCAGTCGCCGTTGCGCTTTGCGCGCTTTTTGCGCTGCCCCTGCCCGCGCAGGAGGCCGATCTGTCGCCCGAGACGATCGTGGCAACCGTCGATGGGCAAGATATCACGCTGGGCGAAGTGCTTGTCCTGCGCTCGCGCATACCGGCGCAGTATCAAAGCCTGCCGAGTGAGGTTCTTTTTGAGGGGATCGTGCAGCAACTCGTGCAGCAGCGCATCCTTGCCGCAAGCCTCGACGAAAGCCCGGAATGGCTTGGCGCGGCGCTGGACGTTGAGCGCAATTCGATCCTGGCCAATATCGTGGTGCAAGAGCTGAGCGAAGCCGAGATCACCGAAGACGATATCGTCGCGGCCTATGAGGCGCGGTTTGCAACCTTTGAAGGCGCGCGCGAATTCGATGCCTCCCACATTCTGCTCGCCACCGAAGAAGAAGCGCGGGCCGCCATTGAGCGCCATGAGGCGGGCGAAGATTTCGCGATGCTTGCGCAAGAGCTTTCCACCGGGCCCTCGGGGCCGCGCGGCGGCGGGCTTGGCTGGTTTGGCGAGACTGCGATGGTCCCGCCATTTCAGGCCGCGGTGGCGGCACTCGAAGTGGGCGCGATCTCCGTGCCGGTCGAAACCCAGTTCGGCTGGCATGTGATCAAGCTAAACGCGACGCGCGTCCAAGAGCCACCGGCGCTTGAAGACGTGCGCCGTGATATCGAAGGCC
>JBCCTH010000147.1:0-7435 GCA_039198835.1 Pseudomonadota bacterium
CAGCGTCGCGCCCGAGCGCCAATGCTTGACGCCCGAGTTGCCCTGCCCTACCCCGCCTGTCAGCGGGCCTGTAGCTCAATTGGTTAGAGCAGAGCGCTCATAACGCTTTGGTTGCGGGTTCAAGTCCTGCCGGGCCTACCAGTTTCACCGCTCAGATGTTTGGGGCCCTCGATAAAGGCCCGCTCGGCGTGCGCCTGTGATCATGGCATTGCGATGACGAACTCGCCGCGTTTCGCTTCCTGACATCCAGGCGACAGGATGATCCTCGTCAGATCGTGGGGTCAAACGCCTCGTTGCGGTCTTCTGAGCTTCAACGACAGCAAACCAGGTGCGCTTTAAGACAAGGCTTCAGCAGGCATCCCGCATCTGCTTTTGTTGTCAGCCTAAATTGGTGTTTTTGGCCGTGTCTTCGGTCGTGTATAGCAAGGGTCTTGGGGGCATTTCGCCCACAGAATAGCCGCGACGTCTGCAACGGGCAGATAGGAACGGCCGAAAGCGCCGTCGTAATAGGCCACCTGTGTATCACGGGGTCGCACCATCGTCGCGCCTGCTCAGCCGCACTTCCCGTTCCAGCTGTGCCACGCCCAAAACCTCTGCGGCATTCCCCTATGCCGCAAATTTGATGTCGGTACGCAGGCCGTTCCAGAAGCGGGCGCTTCCAAGGCTGTCGCAGCGTTTAGAGTTGCGCAGCTGCATAAGGTCTGTGCTGCTTTTGCCGTGCCGGTAGTTCATGCTTGCATGTGGCCGGTCGTGTTTCAGCCCGCAAATACCCCTGAAATGTATGCCAAAAAATAAGAAGCACTTTCGGAATGCTTGCTAAAATCTCCCGTAAGTATCTGATTTACTTACATCCATACAACACAATGGGGGACTTTTTTGGCTCCGGCGGTAGGGATCGAACCTACGACCAATTGATTAACAGTCAACTGCTCTACCGCTGAGCTACGCCGGAACACTGGCGGGGCGTATAGCTTGGGGGCGCAGGGGCGTCTAGGGGTTTAAGCGGAGAAATCCTGCCCGGGCGCGGCAAAGCGTGTTGTGGCGGTGAGCGGGCCTTCGGGCGCCACCTTTCCGTGCAGCGCAAGATCGATGAGATGGGCCAGGACGTTGCGCTCGGCCGCGCCCAAAAGATGCTTTGGGATTTCTGTGTAAATCGCGGCGGCGAGTTCCCCAGGCGTCATCGGGCCCGATTGCAGCGCGTCGAGCACCTGGGCCTCGCGGGCGTTGCGATGGTCGAGCAGCTCTTTCACTCTGCGCGCCGGATCAAAAACCGGCGCTCCATGGCCGGGGTAAAACACCCGGTCCGAGCGATGGCTCAGCCGGCCCAGAGAAGCCATGAAATCGGTCAGATCGCCGTCAGGCGGGGAGACAAGCGTTGTCGCCCAGCCCATCACATGATCGCCGCTGAAGAGCGCGCCATTCCAGGCAAAGCACAGATGATTGCCAAAATGGCCGGGCGTGTGCAGCGCTTCGATCTTTTGCCCGGCAAGCTCGAGCAGCGCGCCGTCGGCAAACGTCTGATCGGGTTGAAAATGGGGGTCTGCCCCTTCGCCACCGCCGAGATCCCCACGCGCCGCGAGCTCTGCCATGGCGCGCGATCGCCCTGCCCCGCTCGGCCCGAACCCATAGCAGGGGGCCCCTGTGGCGGCTTTTAGCTTTTGAACGAGCCCTGAATGATCTCGGTGGGAATGGGTGACAAGGATCGCTGCCACCTTTCTGGCACCGATTTCAGCAAGAAGCGCTTGAAGATGGCGCTGAAGATCTGGCCCGGGATCGATGACAATGAGCGCATCCTCGCCCAAAAGATAGGTATTGGTGCCTTCGCCTGTGAGCGGCGAAGGGTTTGGCGCGAGAAGGCGCACGAGCCCAGCTTCAAGCACGTCTCTGATGGCTTTTCACCTTCTCTCCGAAGCCCTAGCCTAGGGCGATGCTCAATTGGTTGATCTCTTCAATGCCGCGCGGGCTCTACGGCCGCGCCGCGCTCATCGTGGCGCTGCCGTTCCTGGCGCTGCAAGTCATCGTTTCGGTAGCCTTTATTCAGCGCTATTTCGAAGATGTCACCCGGCAAATGGTCGATACCCAATCGCTGCCTCTCAGCTATTTTCTGGAGGTTGTGGCGCAAGATGGGATCGACGCCGCGCGCCAAAGCCTGAGCGCACCGCTTGAGATCTCGATCAAAGAATCTGCTGCGCCCGACACCGCGTTAAGCCGTGTCTGGTACGACTTTTCGGGCTTCACGATACAGGAGAAACTGGCCGAGCTCTATGACCTGCGCGCGCTTGATTTGCGCGATGCGGGCCGGGTGCGCGCCTGGATCGCCCTGGGCGATGCCACCTATGAGATCGCGTTTGACCGGCGGCGTGTTTCGGCGCGCAACCCGCATCAGCTTCTGGTGCTGCTTTTGGGGGGCGGGCTCATCATGATCGTCATCTCGTTTTTCTTCATGCGCAATCAGTTGCGCCCGATCCGGCGTCTGGCGCGCGCGGCCGAAGCCTTCGGCAAAGGGCGCAGCGCCGATTACGCGCCGCGCGGCGCAAGCGAGGTGCGCGCGGCGGGCGCGGCCTTCCTTGACATGCGCGCGCGTATCGAGCGCCAGATCGAGCAGCGCACGCTTCTTCTGAGCGGCGTCAGCCATGATCTCAGGACGCCTTTGACGCGCATGCATCTTGCGCTGTCGCTCATGGACGATAGCGAAGAAATCGCAACTTTGCGCGGCGATGTGAACGACATGGGCAAGATGATCGATGCCTTTCTTGATTTCGCGCGCATGGGCGCGGGAGAGGAACCGGCGCAGACCGATGTCAAGGCGCTCCTTGAAGAGGCAGCGATCGGCGCGCGACGTGCCGGCATCGTTTTAGACCTTGCCACGCCGTTGCCCGAGATCATCGCGATGGTGCGCCCCGTGGCCTTGCGGCGCGCGGTCGACAACCTGATCTCGAATGCCGGGCGCTATGGCACGCGCGTCGCGCTCAGCTGCAACGTGCTCGACAAGTCCATTCGCATTCGCATCGAAGATGATGGCCCGGGTATCCCGCCACAGGATCGGGAAGCAGCACAACGCCCGTTCACGCGCCTTGATGAAGCGCGCGGCCAAAATCAGGGCGGGTCGGTCGGGCTGGGGCTGGCAATGGCCGCCGATACCGCGCGCCGCCATGGCGGCACGCTTCGCCTGGGCGAAAGCCAAGCGTTGGGAGGGCTCTTGGCCGATCTCGTGTTGGCGCGATGAACCGGGCCTGCCTGAACCGCATCAACGCGCAGCGCCCCTGCCCCGTCTCAAAATAGATACCGCCCGCCGCACAGTGCGCGCGCTAGCCGCACCGGCGCTCAAAACGCAAACGCTCATCCCATCTCCCACGTCTTCTTGAACGAGGCCGGGCGCGGCATCTCTGGCATGAAGTTGCTCGGCTGGCTTTGCGTCAATCGCAACCGCCTTGCGGGCGTCTGGCCGAGCCTCCTGCGCGCAAGGCCGCAACAGATGGCGGCCTATGCAGGGTTTCCTGCAAGGATGGGGCAAGGTGCCGCGTGGGCTGTGCTTGCGGCGCTTTCCCTCCTGGTATACAACTGCATACAGCAAGCTGACATGGCGCGCCAGACCTACCGCAAGCCGCGCGCAGACGCTCACACACCAAAAGCCAGGATACCAATATGAGCTTGTACGCAGATTACCTCGCCGAAATTGAAACCCGCAAAGGCGAAGGCCTGCATCCCAAGCCCATCGATGATGGCCCGCTCACCGCCGAGATCATCGCGCAAATCAAGGACGCAGAGAGCGGCGACCGCGCCGATTGTCTCGACTTTTTCATCTACAATACCCTCCCCGGCACGACGAGCGCAGCACGCGAGAAAGCCGATTTCTTGAAAGAGATCATTCAAGGCGCATGCGACGTTCCCGAAATCAGCCGTGACTTCGCTTTTGAATTGCTCTCTCACATGAAAGGCGGGCCTTCGGTCGAAGTGCTGCTCGACATCGCTTTGGGAGACGATGAGACCATCGCGCAGAGCGCCGCGGATGTGCTCAAAACCCAGGTCTTCCTTTATGAGGCCGATACCGAGAGGCTCGAGGCGGCCTTCAAATCAGGCCATCGCATCGCTCAGGACATCCTGGAAAGCTATGCAAAGGCTGAGTTTTTCACCAAGCTCCCGGACATTGACGAAGAGATCAAGATCGTGACCTATATCGCCGCCGAAGGCGATATCTCGACCGATCTTCTTTCCCCTGGAAACCAGGCGCATAGCCGCTCTGACCGCGAGCTTCACGGCAAGTGCATGATCTCTCCCGCAGCGCAGGCCGAGATCGAAGAGCTCAAGCGCCAACACCCCGATAAGCGCGTCATGCTCATCGCCGAAAAGGGCACGATGGGCGTCGGGTCTTCGCGGATGTCGGGGGTCAACAACGTCGCGCTCTGGACCGGCAAGAAGGCCTCACCCTATGTGCCGTTTGTCAATATCGCGCCTGTCGTGGCGGACACGAACGGCATTTCGCCGATCTTTTTGACAACGGTGGGCGTGACCGGCGGTATTGGGGTCGATCTCAAGAACTGGGTCAAAAAGGTCGATCAAGACGGGAACCCGATCCTCAACAACGATGGCAATCCTGTCCTTGAAGAGCGGTATTCGGTCGCCACGGGCACAGTCCTTACAATCAACACGAAAGACAAAAAGCTCTATGATGCCGACGGCGAGGAAGAACTCGTCGATATGTCTTCGTCGTTTACGCCTCAGAAGGTCGAATTCATGAAGGCGGGCGGCTCCTATGCCATCGTCTTCGGCAAAAAGCTTCAGACCTTCGCCTGCGAGACGCTGGGCCTCGCTCTCCAATCGGCATTCGCGCCCTCGAAAGAGATTTCCCATGAGGGGCAAGGCCTCACAGCCGTTGAAAAAATCTTCAATGCGAATGCGCGCGGCGCGACTCCGGGCAAAACGCTCCATGCGGGCTCTGATGTGCGCGTGAAGGTGAACATCGTTGGCTCGCAAGACACGACCGGCCTCATGACATCGCAAGAGCTTGAAGCGATGGCAGCGACAGTGATTTCGCCGCAAGTCGATGGTGCTTATCAATCCGGGTGTCACACGGCATCGGTCTGGGATCTCAAGGCCCAGGCCAACACGCCGCGCCTCATGGCATTCATGCATAAATTCGGCCTGATCACAGCGCGAGACCCCAAAGGCGTCTATCATTCGATGACAGACGTGATCCACAAAGTGCTCAACGATATCACAGTCGATGATTGGGCGATCATCATCGGCGGCGACAGCCACACGCGGATGTCGAAAGGCGTGGCCTTCGGGGCCGATTCAGGCACGGTCGCGCTCGCGCTTGCGACCGGCGAGGCCACGATGCCGATCCCTGACTCTGTGAAAGTGACCTTCAAGGGCGACATGGCCGAGCACATGGACTTCCGCGATGTTGTCCACGCCACGCAAGCGCAAATGCTCAAGCAGTTTGGCGAGAATGTCTTCCAGGGCCGGGTGATCGAGGTCCATATCGGGACATTGCTCGCCGATCAGGCGTTCACGTTCACCGACTGGTCGGCGGAGATGAAGGCGAAAGCCGCGATCTGCATCTCAGAAGATGCGACCCTCGTTGAATCCATCGAGATCGCCAAAAGCCGCATCCAGATTATGATCGACAAGGGGATGGAAAACGAGGCCGGTGTCTTGCAGCGCCTCATTGACCTCGCCGACAAGAGGATCGCCGAGATCACCTCGGGGGCAAAGCCCGCCCTCGCTCCCGATGCCAATGCGACATACTTCGCCGAGGTCGTCGTTGATCTCGATGTGATCAACGAACCGATGATCGCCGACCCTGATGTCCATAACATGGACGTCTCCAAACGCTATACCCATGATACCATTCGCCCGATCTCGTATTACGGCGCGGAGAAGAAGATCGATCTGGGCTTTGTGGGCTCATGCATGGTGCATAAAGGCGATGTGAAGATTGTCGCGCAAATGCTGCGCAACCTCGAAGAGCGGCTCGGCAATGTGAGATTCAAAGCGCCCCTCGTTGTCGCCGCCCCGACCTACAACATCATCGACGAGTTGAAAGAAGAAGGCGATTGGGACGTCTTGCAAAAGTATTCAGGGTTTGAATTCGACGATAGCGCGCCCAAAACCAAAGCGCGGACGGAATATGAGAATATTCTCTATCTGGAGCGTCCGGGCTGCAACCTTTGCATGGGCAATCAAGAGAAGGCTGCCAAGGGCGACACGGTCTTGGCGACATCCACGCGTCTCTTCCAGGGCCGTGTTGTCGAAGATGCCGATACGAAGAAAGGCGAGAGCCTGTTGGCCTCAACACCGGTCGTCGTTCTTTCGGCGATCCTGGGGCGCACGCCCACTATGGATGAATATAAGCAAGCCGTGAAAGGGATCGATCTGACAAAGTTCGCGCCCCCGAAAAAGGCCCCGATCGACGCGCTCTCGATGCAGTACTGAGCGCGCATTACAGCTCTGAAACCGGCCAACGGCGTCTGACCTAAGCGGGTCAGACGCCGTTTTCGATTCTGTGACGGCGCACCACGTGTAGCTGCGATAGTCTGAAAACCTATTCTGTGTCAGATAGTTACGCGCTTATCGATAATTGCTTTTGAGATTTTGATCTGAGCGCATAGTGTCTCGAACGTATTAGTTTACCGCGCCTAGCAAGTGTCTGGTCGTTGGGTTCATAGATTTTAGAGCCGAGGTCCTAGGCCCTCACGAGATTTAAGGTGCGTCGGAAGTCCCGGCGCTTTCACAGTCAAAGCGATAGGGAGTGGCAATGGCTGACGACGATAAATCGGAGAAAGAGCCGAGCAAGTCAGAGAAAGAGACGCAAACCGCAATTATTCTCGCTGATCTCGCCGCAAAGGCCGCCGCGAACGAAGATGTCTTAAAGGACCTCGAAAAGCTCAAAACAGCCGACATCAGAGAGCTCGGCCTAGCGGGCATGAGCCCCGCGCAATTTCGCAAAAAGTTAAAGCAAGCAATGGACGCATTGGAGGAGACAAACATGGCCACGGAACAATCGACGATGGCAGGCGGATCAACAGCGGGAACTGCCGGCACGGCGGGCTGCCTCGCCTCTGTGTGCGGCACAGCCGGGAGCGCGTTTTGCGTCGGCACGGCGGGCACCGCGGGCGCGGCCTCAACGCCGCTGAGTTCGGGCGGCTTTACCTCGGGCACGCTCGGCACCGCCATGACAACGGGGACCACAGGCACAACTTCAACCTTTGCAACCATGGGGCAAGGTGCAGCGCCCTCCGGAGCCTCGGGCGCGACCGGCACAATGGGCACAATTTCTTCCACCGCCACAATGGGCACCGCTCCCGTTTGCTTCGGTGGCGGCGCAGAGGCGAGCTCCACACCGATGGGCGGCACATCGGTCGCCGGGCCGTCAACGCTCTCAGCGCCTTCAACACTCCTGACCAGCACAATCGCAACTGAACCGCCCCGC
>JBCCTH010000148.1:0-7352 GCA_039198835.1 Pseudomonadota bacterium
CGCGCCCGCCGCCGCCTTGATCGGCCCGTGCGAGAGTGTCCCGCAATCGACACAGATGATCAGATCATGACGAGAGGCGAGCGCGGCCATCGCGGCGTCATTGGGGCCATAGCCTTCATCGATGCGGTCGGGGATGTAGAGCGTCGCGCGGTGACCGCGTGTGGCGAGCCAATCAAGAAGAAGGGCGGCCGAGGCCCCACCATCGACATCGTAATCCGCGAAAATGGCAATCCGCTCGCTGCCCTTTACGGCCGCAAGAAACCGGGATGCAGCGTTTTGCATGTCTTTGAGGCGGTGCGGGTCAGGCAAAAGATCTCGCAAGGCGGGCTCGCGAAAGCTCTCATAGGCCTCCTGGGTCACGCCGAGCCGGGCATAAACCGCGGCGATCGGGTGGGCGAGGCCATGGTGTTGCGCAAGCGCCTCGGCGCGGCGCACAACCTCAGCCGAGGGGCCAACCCAGCGCCGGCCCGTGAGCGATTGCGTGACATTCAGGAAGGCGGGCTGATCGAGCATGGCCTATCTTGCGGCTGTGATGCATCACGCTACCAGATAGGCCAGCGCTCAATCAAGCGATTGCCTGCCGCTACTGGATCGGGTTGCGATAGGTCATGCGGCGCATCGAGCCGGTCTTTGACCGTGTCAGGATCGTCTCCGCGGTCAAATAGCCCACTTCGCGCTTGATCCCGGGCAAGAGCGATCCGTCGGTGACGCCGGTGGCCGCAAAGATCACATCACCGGCGACGAGATCATCGCGCGTGTAGATCCTGTCGAGGTCTGTGATCCCGGCCTTTTTCGCGCGGCCCTTTTCATCGTCATTGCGGAAGGTCAGGCGGCCCCACATTTGCCCCCCCATGCATTTGAGAGCGGCGGCGGCAAGAACGCCTTCGGGCGCGCCTCCGAGCCCCATATACATGTCGATGCCCGTCACATCGGGTTCGGCGCAATGCATAACGCCAGCGACATCGCCATCGGGGATAAGCCTGATCGCCGCGCCCGTTGCGCGCACTTCATCGATCATCTCCTGATGGCGCTCGCGCTCAAGGATGCACACGGTGATATCCTCGGTTGAGCAGGCCTTGGCGCGCGCCATCCGCTTCACGCGTTCGCCATAGGCCATATCGAGCGTCACCACATTGGGCATGAAGCCGGGCCCGATGGCGAGCTTTTCCATGTAGACATCAGGGGCATGGAGCATCGAGCCCTTGGGGCCCATGGCGATCACCGTGAGCGCATTGGGCATGTCTTTGGCTGTGAGCGTCGTGCCTTCAAGCGGGTCAAGCGCGATATCGACTTCAGGGCCTTTGCCCATGCCCACTTCCTCGCCGATGTAAAGCATCGGTGCTTCGTCGCGTTCGCCTTCTCCGATCACAACGCGGCCCTTGATTTCAAGCTTGTTGAGCTGGTCGCGCATGGCGTTCACGGCGGCTTGGTCGGCGGCCTTTTCATCGCCTCTGCCGATCCAGTCTGCCGATGCGAGAGCCGCGGCTTCTGAGACCCGGGCCAAGCCAAGCGAGAGCATGCGATCGTGAAATTCTGGCGTGTCGGCCATGGGTGGCCTTCCTTTCGTTAGAGGGCTTCGATGCGCAAAGTAACGGGCGGCTCCGCGACGACATCGGTCTTTGAGAAGCCTTCGAGCGCGGCGTCGATATCGGCGCGCGTGGTGGGATGGGTGACAATGAGAACGGGGGCGGTTTCATCGAGATGGCTGTATTGGCGCATCCGGTTGATCGAGATGCGCGCTTCGCCGAGGATCGTGGCGACCTTTGCGAGCGCGCCTGGCCTGTCGAGAAGCTGCATGCGCAGATAATAGGGCGCGGGGGCTGTGCCGCGCGCGGGCTTTGCCTGTTCGAGGGTCGCGGCGGGTTGGCCGAAGGTAGCAAGGCGTGTGCCGCGCATGATCTCAATGATGTCTGACATCACAGCCGAGGCGGTGGGGCCCGCGCCCGCGCCTGCCCCGCGTAGGACGGTCTGCGCGGCATCGCTGCCCTCAAGGACGACCATATTTGTCCCGCCATCGAGCTGCCCTAAGGGCGAGGTATCAGGCACAAGGCACGGCGACATGCGCTGTTCGAGCCCGCGCTCGGTGCGCTGCGCGACGCCGAGTAGCTTGATTTTATATCCCATATCAGCGGCTTGGCGAATATCTTCGATCGTTATTCTTTCAATGCCTTCAAGCTCGACATTGCTAAAATCGACCTGCGTCCCATAGGCGATGGAGGCAAGCAGCGCGAGCTTGTGGCCCGCGTCGATCCCGCCAACATCGAGCGTCGGATCGGCTTCAAGATATCCAAGCGCATCGGCTTCCGCGAAAACCTGCGGGTAGGGAAGGCCCGCGCTCTCCATCCGTGTGAGGATATAATTGCAGGTGCCATTCATGACGCCGAGAACGCGGGTGATCGCATTGCCGGCGAGCCCCTCTGTCAGCGCTTTCACCACGGGAATACCGCCCGCAACAGCGGCCTCAAAGCGCAGAACCTGGCCCTTTTCCTCGGCCATCTGCGCGAGGGTCTGACCGTGAATGGCAAGCATTGCCTTATTTGCTGTAACCACATCCTTGCCCGCGCGCAAGGCGGCCTCTGTGGCGGCTTTGGCGGGGCCATCCGCGCCGCCCATGAGCTCGATAAAGACGTCGATATCTTCGCGTGTGGCCATGGCTACGGGGTCATCGGCCCAGTCGAAGCGGCTGATATCAACGCCACGGTCCTTATCGCGGGAGCGGGCAGAAACGGCGGCGATCTCAACCGAGCGTCCCGTGCGCGCTTCAATCAAGCCGCCGTTCCGATCGATCATTGAAATGACACCCGCCCCCACTGTGCCGAGCCCTGCTATGGCGATGCGAAGCGGTTTAGTCATGGTGCCGTTGTCTCCGTTTGCTCCCCTTTAGGCCTGCGCGCTCTTGTGTGCAATGCGGCCGCTTTTGCCGATGGCGCGGGCAGGGCTTTCTGGGGCTCCCGGACGCGTCAGCCGGGCGCGCCGGAAAGGCGGGCGCGATCTCCGGTGCTGAAAACCGGCCCGCGCAGCGCATCAGCGCGGGCCCTGAGCCGCGCCAGACGCGCGGCCAGGGGATCAGCGCGCGCATCGTCCTGCGGCGCGGCTGCGGCGCTTTCGACGCGCTCAAGCTCGTCGACCGTCAAAAAATCGAGAAACGGCGCGTTAGCTGCCTCTGGCGAAACCGTGCCCTCAAGCTCGGGGAAGTCGGCGCAAGCGCTCAAGAGAACAAATACACAGGAGAAAAGCCGCGCCATGACTTCATGGTAGGGCCCGCGGCCTCGGCTCACAAGCTACCGCTTGATTTGAACGCATGTTCAGTTAAACGGCACCATGGCGCGGAAGACGGGCTCTCACTCTGATATAACCGGCCCGGCGATCCATGCCGCCGCCCTCAAGCTTTTCGCACGGCATGGATATGACGCTGTCAGCATGCGCCAGATCGCCAGCGAAGTCGGGCTTCAGGCAGGGGCGCTTTACAACTACGTGATCCACAAACAGGCGCTGCTTTACGATCTGATGCGCGGGCATATGGAAGCGCTTCTCGATGCAAGCGAAGACGCGCTTGAAGCGGGGCTCGCGCCCAAGGAGGCGCTGGAGCAATTCGTGCGCTTTCACATCAGCTATCACGTGCAACGCGCTGAATTGGTTTTTGTTTCTTACATGGAGCTACGGGCGCTTGACGCGGATAACTTCGCTGAAATTGCCCGCCTGAGACGCGCTTATGAAAACAAGCTCGAGGCGATCCTGCGCGCGGGCCAGGGCCGCGACTTCGCTCTTGAAGATACCAAACTGGCCACGCTCGCGCTTATCGCGATGCTCACCGGCGTGACCAACTGGTTCCGCGAGGAAGGCAGGCTCGATCAGGAGGCGGTGGCGGCGCATTATGTCGCCATGGCCCAGCGCCTTGCCGGGGCGCGCTGACGGCGCTTTTGCGCTGGACGCGGGCCGCGCGGAAAGGCAACGCTTGCCTGAAAGAAGTGGGAGAAAAACACCATGAAAGTTGGCTTTGTCGGGCTGGGCAATGTCGGAGGGAAACTCGCCGGGAGCCTCTTGCGCAATGGCGTTGACCTAACGGTTCATGACCTTGACGCAGACCTGGTTGGCGCGTTTGTCGCTAGAGGCACGCGCGCGGGTGGCAACGCGGCCGCGCTCATGGAAGAGTGTGATGCGGTGGTTACCTGCCTGCCCAGCCCGGCGGCCTCTGCGGCTGTGATGGACGAGATGCTGCCCCATATCGGCGCAGGGAAAATCTGGATGGAAATGTCGACCACCGATGAAGCGGAGGTCAGGCGTTTGGGGGCGGCGGTGGCGGCGCGCGGCGGCGCGGCCGTTGATTGCCCGGTTTCGGGCGGCTGTCATCGCGCGGCAACCGGCAATATTTCAATCTTGGCAGGTTGCGAGCGCGCGACGTTCGAAAAGGTATTGCCGCTCTTGAGCCTGATGGGCCGCCGGGTTCTGCATACTGGCGCGCTCGGCTCGGCATCTGTCTTGAAAGTCATCACCAATTATCTGGCAACGGCCAACCTCGTGAGCTGTGCCGAGGCGCTGACTGTCGCCAAGGGCGCAGGGATGGATCTCGCCACCGCCTATGAGGCGATCCGCATCTCTTCGGGGACGTCTTTTGTCCATGAAACGGAAAGTCAGGTGATCTTGAACGGCTCGCGCGATATCTCGTTCACGATGGATCTTGTCGCCAAGGATATCGGGCTCTTTCAGGACGTGGCAGATCGCGCGGGCGTGCCCGTTGAGCTCAACCCCAAACTCATTGAGATCTTTGCCGATGGGATCGCGCGCTTTGGCCCGCGAGAGCTTTCGCCCAACATCATCAAGCGGCTTGAAGAGGCGACCGGGCTCGATATCCGCGCGCCCGGCTTTCCCGCGGAAATGAAAGATCATGAGCCCGAGGCGCGCGGCGCAGAGGTGGAGATCGCCCGGTGAGCGCCGATGAGGTTCTTGCGACGCTCGCGGCATCCGGCCCAAGGCGGGTCTTTGCCTGCGGTGTGATGGGCGCTTTGGGCGCGCTCCTGATTTATCTGGGTGTCTTGCTCGCGCCCGCCTTTCTCTGGAGCCTCGGCTTTGTCGCGGCGGGCGCGCTTGTGGCCTGGATGGGTTGGCGGCAATGGCAAATCACGACGATGGCGCTTGAGCTCACAGAGCACGAATTGCGCACGACGACGGGCCTCACGCTCGTTGCCGTCAATGATATCGAGCGCATCGACCGCGGCGCGCTGGCGTTTAAGCCGTCTCAGGGGTTCATGCTGCGCACCAAATCGCACGGGCCGCGCCTTTGGGCCCCCGGGCTTTACTGGCGGCTGGGCCGGGCCATCGGCATCGGCGGCGTCACGCAGGCGGGGCAAGCAAAGTTCATGGCGCAGACGCTTGAGGCGCTCATCGCCCATCGCGATGGTGGCGCTTAGAAGTTGGGGCACACCCAGTTTGGTTGGCCTTTGAACTTCAGTTGGCTTGTGAAGCGCGGCCTTGTGAAGATGAAATAGTCAAAGGTCTGCGCCGAGATCGCATTTTCCCAGACCGGGTTGAAGCTCCAGACCGGGGTGAAGGGGAGGAACGTCTCAACGAGGATCAGCTGATCGCCAACGGGGATCGTGGGGAGACGATCTTTTTCGGTGTTGATCGAGGTCGAATTGAGCGGGACAAACTCAGGCGGGAGCGGTTGATTGGCGGGCTGCGGCGGAAAGCGTACGATCGACCAGGCCACGCGCAGTTTGTCGGCCTCCTTTGGAGATTGACAAACGATCGTGTAGCGCTGGGCCAGCCCCGGCGCGCCATCTGTCATGAACTTGGCGAGGTCGTAGATCGAATTGAAATAGGTGCTATCAACCTCGCCATCCTCGCGCGAAATCGCATCGGCGATGGCATAGGTCGCGCGGAGGCCCTCGGTCTGCGTCTTGAAGGCGTGAAAGATCACGAACGTGCCGATGAAGGCCCAAAAGAGCAGGGGGATGAGAATGATCCCCTCGATCGAGGCAACGCCGCGTTCATCGCGCTTGAAGCGCCGCCATAGGAAAGAGGCATGCGCGCGGCTCATCCGTTGGGCTCCGCGACATAGATGTTGGTCGAAACAAGCGCGTATTCACCGCCCCCGTCGATCACAGCCGTCGCTACGATGGATGTGGGGAAGACCGGGTCATACTTCACGCAGGCGCGCACGAACATGATCTGGTTTTGTGAGCCGAGCGTGTAGATCGAGGCGGGCTGGTTTTGCAGCGAGCGGTCGATGCAATCGGGATTGCGCTTGAAGTTAAACGTGCCGCGCGGATCCTGGATAAACATCTCGAGCTTGAGCGTGTTCTCGCAATCAGGAATAAGCGCCGCTGCCTCGCAGATCATCTTGCGCATCTGAACATAGGTCGGCGGGTTGAGCGTGTTGATGCGGACCTGCCTGACAGCCATATCGACCCCGCGATCAAGCAAAACCTGCCTGGTCATCAAGATGCCCGCCTCAACAGAGGCAAGCAGGAACATGAAGTAAACCGGGAAGATGAGGATGAAGTCGAACGAGGCGACCCCCTCTTCATCGCGCCTCAGGCGGCCCAGGAAAGAGCGCAGGCGACCCATTATTGGACGAGCCTCAAATGGTTGATCTGGCTCGCGATTGATTTGAACGCCGTGGCCAGATCGAGCCCTTTGACATCGTAATAATGGCCCGGCGTCGTCGCGCAGTAACTCATCAGCTTGTCGCCGCGATCCGGCGCCTGGAAGGCGATTGTGAAGATCTGCACGTTGCGGTTCGAGTTGTTGATCAGGTCGCAGAAGTCACGGGTGACCTTATCTGCCGCGTCGCCATTGGTATGCACGCCGTTGAAGTTGTCGTGGCGCGTCCAATCCCAGGGTTTTGGACGGTCCCAGTCGCGGCCCCAGTTGCGGGTGCCGTAATCGGCCCAGCGCCAAAAGAATTCCTGCATGTCATCGGGCGTGAAGCGCATCATCAATTCGTGATAGGTCAGTCGGACAGATCCGCTCGGCTTGTTGCGCATCCACTGATCATCGCCCTGATTCCACGGGCTGCGCGGGCGATACCAGTCGCGCCAGCCGGGCACGCGTTTATTCGATGGGGTCGCCTCATAATTGAGGTCGACGTAATAACCATCGTACCAGTTGCCTGAATTCTCGGCACGTTTCTTGTTGTACCAGACCGGCGAAAGCGCATCCTTGGCGAAGTTCGGCAGGTCGCGCTGGTCGGTATTGGCCCCGTCGGTCATGAGGATGATGACCTTGATCGTGCCGTTCTGGTTATAAGCGAAGGGGCGGCCATCGACCTCGGCCGGCACTTCGGCGATATTTGGTTTCGCCATTTTCGTGATGATCGGCGCGAAAGCCGGGTCAAGCAGGGCCGCGCCCCA
>JBCCTH010000149.1:0-7344 GCA_039198835.1 Pseudomonadota bacterium
CCACCAGCGTCCCAGACCACCGATCTGGCGGCCTCATTTACAAAACTTCCAGCCCCACCGCCGTTATTTCCTTCGTTTCCTAAGTTACCACCGCCACCACCGGAAAAACGCCCCCCGGGCGTTAATCTGGGTCATATCTACAGGGGCATCATCCCTTTCGTCGCGCTCCAGCTTCTTGGGCTCTTCATCGTCTTTGAAATGCCATGGCTGACGACCTGGCTGCCATCAGTCGCTTACGGGCCCTAAGAGGGCCTCGCAAAATTAAGGCTGCGCGCCCGGCGCGCACCTCTATCGCAACATGGCCCAGGGATCGGCGATCTAAAGCTCTTGCCCGCGCTCCAGAAGCTCTTTGAGCAGAAGCGCGCCGCTGTCGCCTCCGCCAAAGCTCAAGGCCCCGCCGCTATAGGCGGTGCCGTAGCTCAACGCGATATTCACTGTCTGCCCAAGCCCGGAAATCAGTTGATCACGTTCCAGCGGCGAAAGCGGGTGAATGAACACAGCCCATAGCCTTCCCTGGGCGATGGCGTAGCGGGCATCTAGCGCCGTGTCGAAATTGGCTTGCATCGCGCGGGACAACTCTTCGGCGCTCATCGCCGAGGCATCCCTGATGGGGACCATCGCGCGCATCCTGTCCGCGAAGGGATCCATGATGATGATCATCGGGACATCGGAAATCGTCAGACCTAACCGGTTACCTGCAATGCGCGCCTCTGGATCAAGCGCAAGCGCTATCTCGGCGACACGTTCTGAGGTCATCGGGGCCTCGAGCTGCGCGCCGCTTTCCGGCGCGGTTTGCGCAAGGGCGCTCGATGCCAAAAAAGCCGAAAGGACAAGGGGAGTGATGGGTCTGAACATGCGCGTGCCTCCTATCCAAAGGAGCCTAGTGCGCGGGATGCCTCTTCGCCAAGCACTCCATCGTGATCTTGCCCATGACAGTTAAAAAGCGGCCCGCCAGGGGCCGCCTTTCGCATAATTAGTGGACTGTGACCGGGCTCAGATCGTTTTGCCGCGCCAGAACGAAAGCCAACTTGCGATCAGCAACCAGTGCGAGCTGTTCGCCTTCCGCGTTATGGACCGCGTAAAGATGCTCCCGGTCGCCTGCCTCCGCGCGCACCTCGGAGGGGAGCGTTTCGACAGCGACTTCCTTGACATAGACCAACGCTTTTGCGCTTTCAGGGAATTCAAACTTCGTGTTCATCGCATCAGCCTCTCTTGATCTTTATCGTTTGTACAATCTTCTCGGGTACGGCTCGGTTCAGATCGATGTGCAAGAGCCCATTCTCCATCTCGGCAGCCCCCACTTCGACCCCTTCCGCCAGCACAAAAGAGCGCTGGAACTGACGGGCGGCAATGCCCCGATGCAAAAAAATGCGGCCATCGCTCTCATCGCTCTGTCGCCCGCGCACAAAAAGCGAGCGATCTTCGACGGTGATCGAGAGATCACTCTCGCTGAAGCCCGCCAGCGCCAGCGTAATCCGGTAAGAATGTTCCGATGTCTGTTCGATGTTGTAGGGCGGATAACCGTCATTGCCGGTCTTCGCGGTGCGCTCGACCAAGCGTTCAAGCTGGTCAAAGCCCAAAAGGAACGGATGCGTCCCCAGGGTGAGTTTTGTCATGGGCGTTTGTCCTTTCGATCAAGCGACGCGCCAGCGTGAGCCCCGAAACCGGCGGCTCTGTTGCCCAGAATATGGGGAGAAACCCAAAAATCACAAGCGGCCCAGGCTTTGAAAAGGGTGTGTTAAGAACAATATAGGAAGCCAACGGGGCAAGGCCGAGGTAAGAATGAACGCTGGACCGATGGATCGCGAAGCTGTGCTCAAGGCCGAGCACACGGTACTGGTGCGCGAGCATCGTGACCTCGACGCTGAGATAAAGTCGCTCGAGGAGGCCACGATCGTAGATCAGCTCAATCTGCGTCGCCTCAAAAAGCAGAAACTCGCTTTGAAAGACCGCATCGCGCGGATCGAAGACCTGATCACACCCGATATCATCGCCTAGCGCGGCCTGCGCCCCAAACCGTTTGCGCCCTCGCGCGCGAAAGCTATAGAAGGCGCGGGCTCGGGAGGACGCGATGTCGGATGTTGGCATAATCATGGGCAGTCAGTCAGATTGGCCCACCATGGCGAAGGCTGCCGAAATCCTAGAGGCGCTCGAAGTCTCCCACGAGGCGCGGATCGTCTCCGCCCACAGGACACCGGATCGCCTTTGGGAATATGGCAAGACAGCCGCGGATCGCGGTCTGAAGGTCATCATCGCGGGTGCGGGCGGGGCCGCGCATCTCCCTGGCATGATGGCTTCAAAGACGGCGCTTCCGGTCATTGGTGTGCCAATCCAGACGAAGGCGCTTTCAGGCGTTGATAGCCTTTATTCCATTGTTCAGATGCCAAGGGGCTTTCCCGTTGCGACGATGGCCATCGGTGAGGCAGGCGCAGCCAATGCGGGCCTCATGGCCGCGAGCATCCTCGCGCTCGCCGACCCCGCGCTTTCTGAACGACTGAGCGCTTGGCGCGCGGCGCTATCGGCGTCGATCCCCGAGGCACCTGAATGACCGCGCTCGCCCCCGGGGCAACCGTAGGCATTCTGGGTGGCGGCCAATTGGGGCGTATGCTGGCCTTGGCGGCCGCGCGCCTTGGCCTGAAGGCGCATATCTTCGACCCGGCGAAAGACGCGCCCGCCGCTCAAGTGAGCGCGGCCCATAGCTGCGCGGCCTATGATGATATCGAGGCGATCGAGGCCTTCGCGGGCCAATGCGACGTTGTCACCTTCGAGTTCGAAAACATCCCTTCCCAGGCGCTTGAAGCGATGCAGGGCCTTTGCCCGATCCATCCAAACGCCAGAGCGCTGGCCATCAGCCAGGATCGGCTCGTAGAAAAAGACTTTCTGACCGATCTCGGCCTCACTTGCGCGCCCTACACCGAAATCGACCAAGGTGGCGATTTGGCTGTCGCGCTCCCGGCTTTTGGCGGCGGTATCCTCAAAACGCGGCGGTTCGGCTATGATGGAAAGGGCCAAGCGCGCCTCTCACCCGATGAAGACCCGACCGAGGCCTTCACGGCGCTCAACGGCGCACCTGCCATTCTCGAAGGCATCGTTGATTTCCATTGCGAGATCTCGGTGATCGCCGCACGCGGGCAAGACGGCCAGATCGCCTGTTTCGACCCGGGCGTAAATCTTCATGAAAACGGTATCTTGCGGCGCACGACTGTGCCCGCGAAGATTCCCGCGAGGATACGCTCGGATGCCGTGCTTGCCGCCGCCCAAATCCTGAATGCGCTCGATTATGTCGGCGTGCTCGGCGTGGAGTTTTTTGTCGCGAAGGCGGGCCTGATCGTGAACGAGATCGCGCCGCGCGTGCATAATTCAGGGCATTGGACGCAAAACGGCTGCGCGATCGATCAATTT
Organism: Pseudomonadota bacterium; assembly: GCA_039198835.1. Taxonomy (GTDB): domain Bacteria; phylum Pseudomonadota; class Alphaproteobacteria; order Rhodobacterales; family Rhodobacteraceae; genus Shimia_B. The sequence continues at coordinate 3,403 of JBCCTH010000149.1, forward strand.
GAACAGCATATTCGGGCCATCGCGGGCTGGCCCTTGGGCGACGGCACGCGCCATAGCGATGTCACGATGGAAAATCTCATCGGCGATGACATCGCGCGCGTGCCTGAGATCGCAATGACGGGCGCAGCCATTCACCTTTACGGTAAGGCTCAAGCACGGCCGGGCCGTAAAATGGGGCATGTGAACCATGTGACGGGCGCGCATCGGCGCTGAGGCCCGCCCTTTTCAGGGGTTGATGACGTCGAGCGCTGTCAGGCTTTCGTCAAAGCGGCCTTCATCTAGGAAATTGATCACCTGCGCGATCACCTTGGGATTGATCATCATGAAGGTGTGGGTCACCGGCAAGGTGATATGATCTGTCATGCCCGCGACACGGGTCGATGAAACCGGGACCTTCCCATCATCGGGGCCTGCGATGATCGTCGAGTAAACCGGGTTGACGGTCCGGTTGCCCGCAATCACGCCAAGTTCGAAGGTCGCGGGCGGTAACGCGGAGGGGACATCATCTGTCCCCAACTGAGCGCCTGCCGGGCCGTTGATCCACTCGAAGGGCGGCCAGTCTTCCAACGCATCGACAAGCGGGGTCCCTTGATTGGGGGGGCCGAGCATGACAGCGCGCCCCAAGCGCGCGCGGCTCTTTGTGGGGGCGTTTTCCACCCAGGCGCGCAAGAGGATGCCGCCCATCGAATGCGTCACGAAATGGACTTTCGAGGCCGCGCCGCAGCCCGCTATGCCACGCGGCACCGCCTCGCGCGCCAGGGTGCGCACGTCGAACTCTGTCGATGGATAGCCGATGCGCACCGTCTCATAGCCGTGTGCCGCAAGCGCTTGATCCATGATCGCAAGCGACATTTCGGTCCGCGCGAGCCCGTGAATGAGCACGACACAGTCCGCGCGGAGCACGGAGGGCGCGAGCGTCAAGAAGAAAAGGGCAAAGAGGCGCAGCATGGGCTCGAACGTAGTGTCTCTTTGAGACGCACGCACCCTTTTCGCCGCGACGTCACGCTTTCGCAGGCACGATTGCCAGGGCCACGCCGCCCAAAACAGCGATGGATGAAAAAATGAACCGCAAGGTAAGTGGCTCCGCGAGAAAGATCATGCCCCCCGCCATCGCGATGAGCGGCACGGTGAGCTGTGCCACGGCTGCGGTGCTGGCCTTGAGCTGCGGCAAAACGCGAAACCAAAGAGCGTAACCGAGACCGGAAGTCAGCGCGCCGGAAGCGACGCCCAAAAGCGCGCCTCGCAGCGGGATACCCGGGTCAGCGCCCCGCGCGCCGAGCGCCAAGAGCGCTGCCCCAACGGGAATGACAGCAAAGAGAAAGTTGCGCGCGCTTTCTTTGAGCGGATCGCGCGACCCCCGGCCGATGAGCGAATAGACACCCCAGCCAAGCGCCGCCGCCGCCATGAGTGCCGCGCCTAAAGCATCTGGCGCACCGCGTCCTTGCGGCCAAAGCAGGTAAACAAGGCCAGCAAAGGCGAGCGCTGCCCCGAGGAGCTGCCGCGCTGTGAGCGCCTCGCCCATCGCCCAGGCCCCCGCGAACATTGTCATCTGAACCCCACCAAACAGGATGAGCGCGCCCAATCCGGCCGGAAGCGTGATATATGCGATGGAGAATGCCAAAAGATAAAGCGCCAAGCATCCGGCGGCAAGAACGGCGCGCGCATCTGGCATATCGCGCGGTCGCGTGGCCCCCCGTTCACGCAGGCGCAAGAGCAAAGCGAGCATGAGCGCCCCCGCGATGACGCGGATCGCCGCGAATTCAAGCGCCCCGATCGCGCCATCGCCCACAAGCGCGAGGCGGTTGAGGACAGAGTTTCCCGCAAAGGCCACGAGGACGATGACGAGCGACAAGGCGAGCTTCATGCCAATGCCTCGATGAGAGGCGCTGTCAGATAGCCCCAGCGCCCCGCGGCCATCGTGCCCACCACGCGGCCCGCCCCATCAAGCACCGTCAAATCAGCGCGGCAACCGGGCTCCAGCCGCCCCCGATCCCGCAAGCGCAGCGCCCGCGCCGGTGCCTCGGAGATCAGCGGCCAAGCCTCAACGCCCGCGCTCTCAAGCGCCATGGCGGCAAGCCGCGGCGCGGGATAGTGATAATCCGAGCACAGGATATCGCATGTGCCCTGGGCCACGGCTTCACGCGCCGAAAGCCCGCTCTTGTGGCTGCCGCCGCGCATCACATTGGGCGCGCCGAGCACGACGATGTCATCAGGCCAAGCGGCCTCAAGCGCTGCCTGTGTCACCGGAAATTCGGCCACATGCGCACCCTGATCGCGAAACCAGTGTCGGCTCTCGGGGGTCTCATCATCGTGGCTGCCGACAATCACGCCACGCGCCAAAAGGCTCTTTGTCAATGCAGCGACGGCGCCCTGCGACTCATCACTGCGCCGGTGCAGATCTTGCAAGAGCTTCCAATGGCTTTCAGGCGACCGCCGCGCCTTTAGCGCCTGGCCCTGGAGACGCGGAGGTTTGCGCCCCTCTTCCAAAGCCTCATGGGGAAGATGATCGTTAAAGACGACCACGCCGATTTCGTTCTGCGCGACGAAGGCATCTATCGCGTCGAAATCGTGGGTCATATGCGTCTCGACGCGCAGCTGAAGGCGCATATCTGTGAAAAGGCGCGGTTTGGTCTCTTGCAACGCCGCCACGAGAGAGCGCGCGAAATCGGGCCCGCGCATCCCCCCCTCCCATGACCAGAACTGCGCCAGATAGGCCGTCGTGATGCCATTGGCGGCGAGCTCGGCATCAAGCGCGATCAGCCCTTCCCCGAGATCTTTCAAAGCCCCCCGGCGCGGCGCGAGATGCCGCTCGAAACCATCACCATGAAAATCGACGATCCCGGGCCGGATGCGAAAGCCCGCAATATCAGGCAACGGCGCAACGAGGATCGGAGGTAAGCCCCTGAGCATGGGCAGCGTTTAGTCCCAGATGCGGCGGATGTCCAAGGGAGCGAAGGCAGCATCGGAGGAGACGAGCTCCATGCCCATTTCCAGGGCCGTAGCCGCGATTATGCGATCGAATGGGTCGCGGTTGTTCCAAGCCAACGTCCCCGCGCGTGTATAGGTCGTCGCATCAGGGGAGAGGATTTCCACACGCGTCTTTGCTGTGGCTTCGACGAGCCCTTCGATAAGAGGAGCCATCTCAGGCCATTTCCCAAGCCTCACCTTCTGGGCGATCTCATAGAAGGAAATCGCGCAGACAGCGAGGTGCTGCGAAAAATCAATCGCTTCCTGCGCGGCCAACGTGAGCCGGGCGTCATCATAGGCTGCCATGGCAAAGGCATTTGTATCGAGGAGCCGCGCGTTCACCGACCCTCCCAATCTCGTAGTTCTTTTTCAGTCATCGGATCGAAGAACTCATCAGGCGGTGGGCCTACCTTATCAGCCAGGAAGCCTCTCAAGGGACGTTTCTCTTGTTTCGGCGCTACCAACTCCGCCGCGGGCTTGCCGTGTTTCGTGATCACGACGCGCTCGCCGCGCTCTACGGCGGCAATGAGTTTGGAGAGGTTGGTTTTGGCTTCGTGAACGGAGGCTTCGACCATGGGACGCTGCTACGGTGAATATAGCTCTGGCTTAGCTAAGGCAGTAGTGACGGTTGAACAAGAAAAAGGGGCCCGCGTTGGGGCCCCTTCTCTTTCTCTGGGCTTGTCGCTCTCGGGAGCTTTTCGTTCCGAAAAGCCCCTGCTGCGACCATCACCGTTTCGGCAGAGCCGAAAGCGGTAATTACATCATGCCGCCCATGCCGCCCATGTCGGGCATGCCGCCACCCGGCGCGCCTGCGCCCGGCTTCTCGGGCTTGTCGGCGACCATGGCTTCCGTTGTGATCAGGAGACCCGCGATCGAGGCGGCGTCCTGAAGCGCGGTGCGGACGACCTTTGCCGGGTCAATCACGCCGAACTTGAACATGTCGCCATATTCTTCGGTCTGCGCGTTGAAGCCGAA
>JBCCTH010000150.1:0-7318 GCA_039198835.1 Pseudomonadota bacterium
ACCGCAAGCTCATCCGGCTCCGCACGGAATGCCATTGCCGCCGCTGCGGCAGTCATTTCGGCCATATCTTCAATGACGGGCCCGAGCCCACCGGCAAACGCCACTGTCTCAACGGGGCGAGCCTCGTCTTTCGGGCGGCTTGACACGGAGTTTTCCCGCTTGGGTTGAGCTTTCGTCAAAGTTTAGACGCATATCGCGCCTATGACGCGCCGCATTGATTGTTGGAGGCAATATTGCGTCGCTTCTTCACGCCACCAAGCTCAGCTGAGCGCACATTGATGCTCGTTTACGCCTGCCTTGGGGCTTGCGGAGCGATCTTGGGTGTCGTGGCGCTCGCTGGGATGCAGGCCATGGATGTCTTCTTTGGCCGCGAGGTGGGCGATTGGATGCTCACATTCGCGTCGGCGGTCGGCGCGATCGCGGGGCCCATGGCGTTGAGCAGCTGGTTCGGGTTGCCTGGTTGGATGGGCACCGTGCGCGCCGCATTTGCAGCGATTATCGCCACATTCCTCATGGGCGTCATCAGCGGCACCTTCGTGCTGCCCGTCTTCGGGACGATGTTTGGCCCGGGCCTCATTGCGACCACGCTCATCGAGACGCCGGCTTTGGGCTTTCCCTGGGCGCTCTCGCTCCTGGCGTTCCACCGCGCGCAGGCGCTTTACGTTTTTGAGCGTGACAGCATCTTCCGGTGGCAGGGGAGAAAGCCGATTACTTGAAGTTGCGGCTGTCCTTGATCTGGTCCCAGGCCCAAACGACCTCTGACAACTGCTCTTCTTGGCTGCGATCACCGCCGTTCATATCGGGATGAAGAACCTTGATCAACGCCTTGTAAGCCTTGCGGATTTCCGCCTTCGACCAGCTATCCTTGGCTTCCAGAATATCGATGGCGCGGCGTTCTGTTGCCGGCAGGCGGCGCGATCCGGTGACAGATTTGCCCGGGTTGCGCGTTGCATTGGCACCGAGCACCTGGTGGGCGTCATCTATCCCGAGCCGGGCCCAGGCGCGTTCTTCCGCTGATTGCTTGAACGGCTTTGTTTCGCGCTCCCAGACACGGTCCTTGTCGACCTGGTCCATGAACTCTGATTCCGTGGAGCCGTCGAAGAAGTTCCATTTCAGATTGTATTCGCGGATGTGTTCTTTGCAGAACCAGAAATAATCATCGAGACTGTCGGGCGATTTCGGGGCGCGGTATTTGCCGGGCAGGTTACAGCCCGGTTTGTCACATTTGCGCGTCGAGGTCTCGAATGCCCCCGACATGCCCCGGCGACCGCGGGAGTTCTTCTTCTTGGCCGATGACACCGACATGTCAAAACCAAAGGGGTCATCTTTAGACATCTGAACTCCTTTCCGACTCGGATGACCGAGTTTAAGGTTTAACGAGTGAGTTGGAAGGGCTGGGGCAGAAAAAGATGGCGATGAAAGAGCGCATCGAGGCGCGCCTGTCGGAAGCGCTCACGCCAACTCTGCTGACGGTGATGGATGAGAGCGAGGCGCATCGGGGGCATGCGGGCTTTCAGGAAGGCGGCGAGAGCCATTTTCGCGTGGTGATCTCGTCGCAGAGCTTGTCGGGGAAGCCGCGCGTTGCCCAACACCGTGCCATTTACGGCGCGCTGGGGCCTGAGATTATGGCAAAGATCCATGCGCTCGCCATCGACGTGCGCTGAGGGGTGCGCGCGCCGGAGTGCTCAGGGCACCGGCGGTTTGCTCTAATTGTTCAAGGCGCCGGGGCTTTTGAGCCGCGAAGCTGCGCGGCACGGGTCGCAAGCGCGGTATAGAGCGTCGGCGGAGAGGTGACGGCCGAACGCGCCGCCTTGGCCGCGCGCGCTGGCGCGGGTTTCTTCGGCGTCGTGGCTTCGTTGGCAGCTTGCTGGGGCGCGGCGGCTTTTAGATGCTCTTTCCCATGGGAGCGCGCGGGCGCGGGCAGCGCCAGAGGGGCGGCGGCGGGCTTTGAGATCGCCTCGCGCGCGCTCGGGTTAGCCTTTTGGCGCCGGAAGACGAGCATATTCTGGAAGACCGTTGTTTTAGACGTCAGCCCCTGGCGTTCTTCGGCGGGCAACGTATCCGCGCGAAGATATTCCCACCCATCCGCGCCGAGCTCGTTCATCAGCTCTTCGACCGTATGGGCGAATTGCGCGCCTTTGCCCTTGAGGCCGCGCACGCGCTTGGCCTTTACCGGGGCCGGGACAACCCGATACTCAAACTCAACCATCAATCACCTCACTGCCCCGGGTTTACAGGTAGCATAGGCGCGGATGGTAACCAAAAGTTAACCGAGAAACGGAGTGTTGCCGAGGGATGCGCAATCCCTGCCGTGGGGAGACGCTCCCCTCAAAACACGCGCCACCAGCCCAGAGCGCCCCGATTTCTTTCAAATAAATCGGCCGGAAGCTTTGTAAGCTTCCGGGCCCCCAGCGAGAATTGCCATTAGTGTTGGAGGCGTCGCGCTTATAGCCCCAACTTCGCTTTGACGATCTCGTTGACGGCGGCCGGGTTTGCCTTGCCGCCCGTCGCCTTCATGACCTGGCCCACGAACCAGCCGGCGAGTTTGGGGTTCGATTGCGCTTTTTCGACCTGGGCGGGGTTTGCGGCGATGATCTCGTCCACAGCGGCCTCGATTGCACCTGTATCCGTCACCTGTTTCATGCCGCGGGTCTCGACGATCTCGGCGGGGTCGCCGCCTTCCACATAGATGATCTCGAAGAGATCTTTGGCGATCTTGCCGGAGATGTCGCCAGTCTTGATCAACGCGATAATACCTGACAGTTGCGCCGGGCTCACCGGGCTTTCGGCGAGCTCTGTGTCATCTTTCTTCAAGCGCCCGAAAAGATCGTTGATCACCCAGTTTGCGGCCAGCTTGCCATCAATGGCCGCGACTTCCTCGAAATAGGCGGCGGCGTCGGTTTCCGCCGTCAGCACGCTCGCATCATAATCCGAGAGGCCATAATCGGCGATGAAACGTGCCTTTTTGGCATCGGGCAATTCCGGTAGCCCGCGCGCGATGTCATCGACCCAAGCCTGTTCGATCTCGAGAGGCATGAGGTCGGGGCAGGGGAAGTAACGGTAATCATGGGCCTCCTCCTTTGAACGCATCGAACGCGTTTCACCTTTGACCGTGTCAAAGAGCCGGGTTTCCTGATCGATTGTCCCGCCATCCTCGACGATGGCGATCTGGCGGCGGGCCTCATATTCGATGGCCTGTTGGATGAAACGCATCGAATTCATGTTCTTGATCTCGCACCGCGTACCCAGATGGCCAAAATCGCCGCTTTCGCGGTAGCGTTCATAGGCCCCCGGGGCGCAGATGCTGACATTGACATCGGCGCGAAGATTGCCGTTTTGCATGTTTCCGTCGCAGGTGCCCAGATAGCGCATGATCTGGCGCAACTTGGCGACATAGGCCGCGGCCTCCTCGGGGCCGCGAATATCTGGGCGGCTCACAATCTCCATGAGGGCCACGCCCGTCCGGTTGAGATCAACAAATGACATGGCCGGGTCCATGTCGTGGATGCTTTTGCCCGCATCCTGCTCGAGGTGAATGCGCTCGATGCGCACGCGGCGCGCGGTGCCATCGCTCAATTCAACGAGCACTTCGCCTTCGCCGACAATGGGTTCGTAGAGCTGGCTGATCTGGTAGCCCTGCGGCAGATCGGGGTAAAAGTAGTTTTTCCGGTCAAAGGCTGATTTGAGGTGAATTTCGGCCTTGAGGCCAAGCCCGGTGCGCACCGCCTGGGCCACGCATTCCTCGTTGATGACGGGCAGCACGCCCGGCATTCCCGCATCCACAAAGGCCACGTTGGCGTTCGGCTCCGCGCCGAAGGTCGTGGAGGCGCCGGAAAAGAGCTTTGCGCGCGTGGCCACCTGGGCATGAACTTCCATGCCGATGACAAGCTCCCAATCTTGCTTTGCCCCCTGAATGACGCGGGGTTTGGGCGGCGTGATATCGAGCATGGCGGGCCTCCTTGAACAGGGCTGACCCTTAGCCGGGCGCGCGCCGCTGTTCAATGCGCCGCGCGCCGGAAGCTATGGCTAAGAGCGATCCCGCGGTGTCCTTGTCCGCGTGCCGCGCCTCAGACGGCTAGCCCTTGCGCATTGAAGCGATGGATATTGCCTGCATCGGCGGTGAGCTTGATCGGGTCACCGGGGGCGAAATCGGTCTCGCCAGCCAGGCGCAGCGTGATCGAGCCCGCCGCGCCGCAATCGGCGATGACATAGCTTTCCGCGCCCAGATACTCGATAACATCCACCTTGCCGCTTAATGGGCCATCGCCGACGACAAGATGCTCGGGGCGCACGCCCACTTGATCGGCCCCCTGGCCCCACGCGGCGACAGCACTTGCGGGCATGACATTCATCCGGGGGCTGCCGATGAACTGCGCCACAAAGAGGTTCGCAGGGCGCAGGTAAAGCTCGCGCGGCGTGCCGACCTGGGCGATCTTGCCCGCTTCAAGCACCACGATCCTGTCGGCAAGCGTCATCGCCTCGATCTGGTCATGGGTCACATAGATCATCGTGGCTGCGAGCGCGCGGTGGAGCTTGGCGATCTCGAGCCGCATCTCGACGCGCAAAGCCGCATCAAGATTTGAAAGCGGTTCGTCGAAAAGAAAGGCGGAGGGCTCGCGCACGATCGAGCGGCCAATGGCCACGCGCTGGCGCTGACCGCCGGACAGGTCTTTTGGGCGACGGTCGAGATAATCGTCGAGCCTGAGCACCTGCGCGGCCTCATCGACCTTCGCGCTGATGTCAGAGGCCGAAAGCCCCGCCGCCTTGAGCGGGAAGCCGACATTCTCGCGCACTGAAAGATGCGGGTAGAGCGCGTAGGATTGGAAGACCATCGCGAGGCCCCGCTTGGCGGGTGTATCTGCTGTGACATCGCGGTCACCGACGATGATGGCCCCACGCGAGGTTTCTTCGAGCCCCGCAATCATCCTGAGAAGCGTAGACTTCCCGCAGCCCGAAGGCCCCACGAAGACCACGAGCTCGCCATCTTCGATCTGGAGGTCGACGCCCTTGATGACCTGCACCGATCCATACCATTTTTCTGCTGCTTTTAGCTCTACCGATGCCATCAGTTTTCCTCCCGTCCGGCCCAGGTGAGCCAAATCGCTGCTGTCCAGGTGAAGTCTTTCCCGCCGCAGGGCGTGCCGTCGGTGGGGTCGAAATATTCGCTGAAGCCGCCATTGATGATGGCTTCCGCAGTTTCGCGCCTGAGGCGCTCTGCCTCGCTTATGCGCCCGCTTTCCCGAAGCCCGATGGCGATCAGCGCATTGAGGAAGGGCCACATCGGCCCGCGCCAATAGCGGCGCGCGTCAAAAAGCGGGCCCTCCGGGTCAGATGAGGGGAGACCGTAGCGCACAGCATCCCAGCTGCGCGCCAGATGAGCGTCGAGTTCGGGCCGCGTTTGCCCTGCGATATAGGCGGTAAACGCCCCCGAACCGAGCACGCCTGCAAAACGCCCGCTGCGCATATCGCGCGCGTCATAGGCCCCGAGATCGGGGTTCCACATGTTGTCTGCCCCGGCGCGCAGTGCCTCCTGCCAGGGCGCGATCTCGCTGGCATCCTCTCCCAGTATCTCGGCGATCTTCGCAAGATCGTCATTGGCGCGGATCAAGATGAAATGAGAGGCCGGATCGGCCATCAGAAAAGGCCCGTTCTCCATGATCTCGGCGGGGTCCCAACCGACGGACCGCCCGAAAGCGAGGATGGTCAGATAGCGATCATATTCTTCCTTGGTTGGCCGCATGGAGGCATCGACATGGGTGGTATCGCGCCGCTCGTAAGCGCCGACACCAGATCCATCGACGCCTGCCATGCCGATATCCCAATCCGGGCAGTTATCCCTGCCGGATTCCCAAGGATGGGTGATGCAGATCATCCCGTCTTGAAGGCGATGCGCCATGAACCACCGATGCCATTCGACAAGCTTTGGAAAAAGCGCCTTGGCGCGCGACGCGAAGTCGGCGTCGGCCTCAAGCACCTGGCGCGCCATGGTGGCGGCGACCGGCGGCTGGGTGATGCCCGACGAAGGCGGGGACATGCCCGCCCCCCAGATATCCGGCCCAGGAAAATAGCTCGGATCGACCTTGTGAAACAGGATATGGGGGACCATGCCGTTCGCCCACTGCCCTGAAAAGAGCGTCTCAAGCTCTGACCAGGCGCGCCCGACATCGAAGGTCGAAAAGCCCCAGGCAGCCAATGCGCTGTCCCAATTCCACTGATAGGGGTAAAGCCCGGCCGTGGGCACGGTGTAGCCGCCTTTATCATTGCCGCGCAGGATCGCGCGGGCCCGGTGATCAAGCGGCTCGCTTACCATACTCATCACATTCATCCCTTGACGCTCCCCGCCGTCAGACCCTTGGTCATGAACCGTTCGAGCCCGAGAAAGAGCGCCATGATCGGCACCGTCGCGATCACCGAGCCGGCCATGAGATGCTGGCGCGGGATCTCCGATGAGTTCAGCGCCGCGATACCGCGTGTGAGCGTGAATTTTGAAGGATCATCGAGCAGCATGAAGGCGAGCAGGAACTCGTTCCATGCGATCATGAACACATAGAGCGAAACCGAGGCCAGCGCGGGAAGCGAGAGCGGCAGGGTAATCTTCCAGATCACCTTGAGCCGCGACAGGCCATCCATCAGCCCGGCCTCTTCGACCTCGGCGGGAAGGCCGCGGAAATAGCCCTGGAGCATGTAGAGCGCCACCGGGATCGTTGTCACCGGATAGATCATGAGGATCCCGATGATCGAGTTGCGCAGACCGGTGACCGAAAAGGCGATGTAGATCGGCAGCGCTAGAACGATCATGGGCACCATGTAGATGAGCAGAATGCCCCGCGAAAACGCCGCCTGCCCAGAGAACCGCAGCCGCGCGACGGCATAGGCCCCGGGGATCGCGAAAAGCAGGGTGATAAAGACCGTGATCATGCTGATCAGGAAGCTGTTGAGCAGGTAGATGCCAAAATCAAACTGCGTGAAGAGCTCTTCATAGGAGCGGAAGAGCTCCCATCCCTTCGAAAAGTCGATCCCGAAATCGAGCGGATTGGCGACTTGCTCGGCACGGTTCTTGAAGCTCGTCATCAGCATGACCCAAAACGGGATCGCGACGATGGCGGTGAAGAAGATGTAACCGAAACCGGTGAGAAAGCGGATCACCGAGGTCTCGAAGGCGTAGCGATCATCGCTTTGCGTTTCGAGCCCCTGGCAGGTGATGACCATCGCGAGCGCAAAGCTCGCCCAAAGCAGGATCACGGCCATGATCTGCGCGCTCAGGCTCGTGGTCGCATCCGCGAGAATGGGCCCGATCCCCACCGCCATGAGAGCTGCC
>JBCCTH010000151.1:0-7121 GCA_039198835.1 Pseudomonadota bacterium
ATGGGCGGGCGAAAAGAAATGGAGCCCGAGAAAATCGTCTTTCCGCCCGGAGGCCACCGCGAGGCGATCAATATCGAGGTATGACGTATTGCTTGCAAGAAGCGCGCCGGGCTTCGCCTGGCCTCCAATTTCGGCGAGCAAGGCCGTCTTGGCCGCCTCATCATCGGGGATGGCTTCGATGACGAGGTCGGCATCTTTGATGGCGGCGATATCGGTGCCCGGTGACAAGTCGCGCAAGCGCCGATCTCGTGTGGCGGCGGGGACAGTCCCGCGTTTGACGGCGCGCCCGTAGATATCGGCGATCCGCCCCGCCCCGCCTTCGATCGCCGCGGGCGTATCGATGAGCGTGACGCCGAGCCCCGCATCAAGCGCCGTCACAGCGATGCCCGATCCCATGAAGCCGCCGCCCACGACGGCAATCTCTTTGATCGCGCGGGGTGCGGGCAGGCCTGGCCTGGGCTTGGCAGCCACCCGGATCGCCTGAAAGCCATGGCGCAGGGCAGCCGCCTCGCGCGTGTCGCGCAATTCGTTGAAATGATCGCGCTCAAGCGCCTGGCCTTGCGCAAAGGGCAAAAGCGGCGCGGCTTCCACGCAATCAAGGATCGCGTCGGCCGCACGCACAGGGCCGCCACCGTGCTTTTGGCGCGCGCGCGCCAGCGTGGATTGATAGCGCGCCATATCCTGAAACCGCTCGCGGCGCGCCCGCGTCGTCTGATAGCCCGCAACGGCGAGCCTCTTGGCCTGTGCCACCCCGGCGGAGATCAAATCGCCATCGACGATCCCGTCGACAAGGTCGCGCGTGTTCTCCTTCGAAAGCGCCACCGGACGCCCGGAGAGCATGAGATCGAGCGCGACATCGAGCGCCACGAGCCGTGGCAAACGCTGCGTTCCGCCCGCGCCGGGGAGGATCCCCAGATTGATTTCGGGCAGGCCAACGCGCGTGCCCGGCGCGGCTAACCTGAGATGCGCCGCCAAAGCCAGCTCAAACCCGCCGCCGAGCGCGGTGCCGTGCAAACAGGCGACCACAGGCTTCGGGCACATCTCAATGAGATCGCTCAGATCCGGCAGATGCGGGGCCGACGCGGGCCCCTCAAATTCTCTTATATCCGCGCCAGCGGGAAATGTCCGCCCCGCGCCCGCGATGACAATCCCGAGGGCCTCTGTCTCTTCAGCGGCGCGCAAAATCGCGGCGCGCAGGCCCAACCGCACCGAAAGGCTGAGCGCATTTACCGGCGGGTTCGCGACACGGATCACCGCGACCTTGTCTTGCACTGCGTATTGAACGACCTCTTCCATGAGTGCGCCTGCTCTGATTTGGCATCTTGTGGATAAGTGTGGGGAAAACCGCCCAGCGCATCAAGCTTTCCGTGCCACTTTGGCCTCTTTACGCAGGCCTGCGCGCAGATTACCCCGCCCGGCATGGATATTCGCGCTCTTACCCCCGACTTCGCCGTCTCGCCGCAGATCGAACCTGCGGATCTCCCCGCAATCAAAGCGGCGGGCTATAAGGCTGTGATCTGCAATCGGCCCGATGCCGAGAACCCGGTGGAGCTTCAAGCAGAGGTCTTGCGGGCGGCGACAGAGGCGGCGGGGCTTGTCTTTATCGAAAATCCGCTCGCGCCAGGGGAAATGTCGCTCGAGCATGTCCATGGCCAGCGCGAGGCTTTGATGGCCGTCGATGGCCCGGTCTTTGCCTATTGTGCCTCAGGCACGCGCTCCGCGATGCTCTGGTCGTTTGCGCAAGCCGGGCAGATGCCGCGCGATGAGATCATCGCAGCCGCCGCGCAGGCGGGCTATGATCTGGGGCATTTGGGCCCGCAGATTGATGCGCTGGCCGCGCAAGGCTGAGCCAGGTCTTCGGGTCACGGGCGCCGCGCGCCGCCAGTCATTCAGCCGCCATCGCCAGACGATAGGGCAAACTCACGCGAAATGCCGTACCGCCCTGCCCGGGCAGATATCCGATGGTGCCTTGCAGATTGGCCATGATCTCCCGGCAAATCGCGAGGCCCAGGCCCGCGCCACCGGCGCGCTGTTGATCGGTGAGGCGCGCGAATTTCTCAAAAATGAGATCGCGCTCCTGCTCGGCAATCCCCGCGCCGTTGTCGATGAAATCCACCGAGACAGTATCAGGGCCGGTCACAATGCGGATCGAGAGTTTGGGCTCGGGCGCGTCGCAGTACTTTTCCGCATTGCGGATGAGATTGATAAAGACCTGGCTCAAGCGGCCCGCATCGGTTTCAACGCGCACCTCGTTGCCCGAGCGCGGTGTCTCGATCTTGATGCCATCGCCCAGCGAGCTTGAGACCACGGCCCGGTCGATGATTTCGCCCAGATGCGCGGTTTCGACTTCGAGCGAAACCTGGCCGTTTTCAAGCACGCTGAGATCGAGAAGATCATCGAGCAATCTTGTCAGCCGAATTGTTTCATCGAAGATCACGCTGGCGAATTTCTGCCGGTCCCGTTCGGGCAAGGTCGGTTCGCGAAGGATTTCCGAGAAGGCGCGGATCGAGGTCATGGGCGTGCGCAATTCATGGCTGATCTGGCTCAAGAACGCGTCTTTCTGGATCGAGAGCGCCGTCAGCTTTTCATTGGCGCGCCTGAGCTGGCGGGCGGTGCGCGCCTGTTCATCTGATTTCGCTTCGAGCCGGCTCGAATATTCCATCATCTGCGCGGTCTCATCGGCGACCGCCATGAGTTCTTCGACAGTGACTTGCGCGCGCCCCACAATCTGCCCCAGCATCGCATGGGCCGTCGCCGCACCCACCGACCCGGCAAGCTCTCGCTCGAGGCGCGCGAGGAATTCGGGTGTCGGATCAGGAAGATAGCTGGTCTTTCCCTGTTTGCCCGCTTCGGTTTGAAAGAGCCGCTGCGCTTCAAAACTTCCCAGAATGCGCTGCGCCATGATCAAGAGATCCTCGCTTTCCACAGGATGCGGCTGCCAGCCTTGCGACGCCCCCGACAGATCAAACACATTCACAAACTGCGCGCCCTGAATGCGCTCCAGGGGCGTGGGGAAGGTGAGAAGCGAGACAGTGACAAACGCCGCAGAGTTCAGCAGCATCGACCATAAGACCGTGTGGACGACGCTATCGAGACCGCCGATCCCGAAAAGCGCTTGCGGCCGCAACCAGCCAAGGCCCCAAGGCCCGCTTTCAAGAAGCGAAACACCCATGACGGCCCCCGCGCCAAAGGACGGCAGAAAAAGCGAATAAGCCCAGACCGCAGCGCCCACCAAAAGCCCCGCCGCCGCGCCATGGCGCGTGGCACCGCGCCAGAAGATACCGCCCAGAAGCGCAGGCAGAAACTGCGCGACGCCCACAAAAGAGATCAATCCAATCGCCGCCAGCGCCGCACCGCCGCCGGAAAGATAATAATATAGATATCCGAGAAAGAGCACAGTCACGATCGCCAGACGCCGGGACAGGATCAAAACGTAGCGGACATCGCCCGTCACACTGGCCTGCTCGCCGCTGCTGCGCAGCCAGATGGGCATGACAATGTGGTTTGACACCATCGTCGCCAGAGCAAGCGCCGCCACGATCACCATGCCCGTCGCGGATGAAAAGCCGCCCAAAAAGCTCAACACCGCGAGCCCCCCCTGCCCCTGCGAGAGCGGTAAGGTTAGAACGAAGAGATCGGGGTTTGATCCGGCTGGCAAAAGCTCAAGACCCATCACCGCGATCGGCACCACAAAAAGCGACATCAAAAGAAGGTAGCCGGGAAAGGCCCAGCTTGCCGTCGCCAGGTGCCGCTCATCGGAATTCTCGACGACGAGAACCTGAAACATCCGCGGCAAGCAGATAAAGGCGGCAGCCGACAAAAAGGTGATCCCGAGCCAGCGCCCTTGGCTCACCTGCCAATCGGCGATGGGGGAGGCATCGATGCGGGCCGTCATATCGGCGATCCCGCCGCCTAAGCCCCAAACAACGTATATGCCCACCGCCAAAAGCGCGAAGAGCTTCACCAGCGCCTCGACGGCAATCGCCATGACCACGCCGTGATGGCGCTCATTGGCATCGAGATTGCGTGTCCCGAACAGGATCGTGAAAAGCGCGAGGCCCGCAGCCACCCAAAGCGCGGTCTGTGTCGCGCTTTGCTCCGCCCACGTCGGATCCCCTTCCGCGAAAACCGAAATCGAGAGCACCACCGATTGAAGCTGGAGCGCGATATAGGGGGTCGTGCCCACGACGGCGATGAGCGTCACGATCACCCCGAGCGTGGTTGATTTCCCAAACCGCGAGGAGATGAGATCGGCCACCGATGTCAGGCGCTGCGCGCGCCCGATGCGCACCAAGCGCCGCAAGATCAGCCACCAGCCGATCAAAACGCCCGTCGGCCCCAGATAGATCGTCAAAAACTCAAGGCCCGAGCGCGCGGCGTAGCCAACTGCGCCGTAAAATGTCCAAGCCGTGCAGTAGACCGAGAGCGAGAGCGTGTAGATCAAGGGCGAGCGCAGCCAGGCATCCTGGCCCTGGGCGGCGCGCCTTTCTGCCAAAGCGGCAATGGCGAAAAGAAAGACGACATAGCCCAAAGACCCCGCGAAGAGGAAGTTGAGGCCGACCATGCCCCTAATCCTCGCGGTCGCGCTTGAGCTTTGGCGCCAGAACGGCAGCGAGCACGATCATCAAAGCCCAGATCCCGAAGATAAAGAGAAACGCGTCTCCCGTGCTGACACGGTCTTCGCCCTCAAGCGGCCAAAGCAACGGCAGCATGATCAGCACGCCGCCAAAGACCGGCACGATCCGCGCGGCATCGTAAAGGCGCCTGCGCCGATAATTCGGACGCTCGAGAAAGACCGGTATCTTTTTGCCCGGCTCCATCTTTTCAGCGCGCCGTGAGCGCGCGAACGCGTTCGAGCACTTCGGCGTTGGAAAACGGTTTGGTCATGTAGTGGCTCACGCCCGCTTCTTCGGCACGCTCGCGGTCCTTGGCCTGGCCGCGCGCTGTGAGCATCAAAACAGGCACTTGCGCCGTTTCAGGCTGATCTCTGAGATCTCGCAAGATCTCAAAGCCTGACCTGTT
Source organism: Pseudomonadota bacterium (assembly GCA_039198835.1). GTDB lineage: Bacteria > Pseudomonadota > Alphaproteobacteria > Rhodobacterales > Rhodobacteraceae > Shimia_B. The sequence goes on from JBCCTH010000151.1 coordinate 5,023, forward strand.
TGGCAGCATCGCATCAAGGATGATCACATCGGGCATCCTCCGGGCCACGGCGCTCATCGCCGTTGCCCCGTCTGAATGCGTATCGACCGCCCATCCATCGCGAGACAGAATAAACCTAATAGCTTCAATAATATTTGGCTCGTCCTCTATGAGAAGAACTCGCTTGCCCTCGCTCATGGCGAAAGCCCTCCCTGACACCGATTTTCGGCTTGCTTTGCGCCAGTCTTCCCAACCCTGGGGCGACTTGTCAAAGCCTAGGTTGGAATCAAGAGCATCGTGGCGCGTAAAATGGGCTCTGCGCCATAGCTCGACGCGTCGCGCGTGGCGGCATAAGCGAAGGCGGTAAAGCGCGCGGCCTGGCCCTCGACGATCCCCAATTCAGCGCGGATCGGCACATGGGGGCGCGAGAGCGCCGAGAAAAGCGGCCAGAGCGACCGCCCGACGCCCGTGCGCGGGAAAGGGAACGTCTCCGGCGCGCGCCGCGTGATGAGCGCGCCTGTCCCATCGCATTCGGCCAGGCCAACGCCCTCGCCCGTCTCGGGAACCTGGCCGAGCCGGCGCAGCACCGCATCGAGCGGTAGATCAAGGGCGCGGGCAATCGCGAGCGGATCAGGGCCAAGCTCCGAAAGCGCCTCCGAGAGCGTTTGTTGCGGCAAAAGCCGAGCCTCTTTGAGATAAAGCGCGATATGGGCCTCTGCCAAACGCCTGGCTGGGCCGCTGAGATCAGCGGGTTCTTCCGCGTCATGGGCATCTTGGGCTTCAAGCTCCGGCAGATAATGACGCCGCTTGTCGAGCCAGGCATGCACTTCGTCCTGAGGGCTTTGCGCGGTATCGACGCCCTCGGCGGGCGCATCAAGATAGCTCACAAGGGCCTCGGTCGCCGAGGCCAGGCGCATTGCATCCTCGCGCAAGTTCCCGTGGAAGCGCACGCGCCAGTTGCGATCCAGATCAGGATCATCGGCGAGGATCGAAGATGTCGATCGGATCGCTGTGATCGTCGAGAGCATTTCATGAACCTGCGCAGACAGAAACGGATCGTGGGTGAGGCGGTCATTGAGCTCTGTCAATGTCTCTTCAAGGCGTCCGATACGCGCTGACTGGCGGGCCACGAGCGCAGCCCAGCCGGGGAACCGCCCGGCAAATTCCTGAACCCTGTCGATCTCGGTTGCCGCGTCCATCGCCTCGGACGCCGCCGCAAGATCGCGCAAAAGCGAGGCCTCCGCCCCCTCTGAAAGCGCAAGCGGCTCCACCTCGAGCGCACCGGCAATCGCGATGAGAAGTTTGCCGCCGATTCTGCGCCTGTTATGCTCTATGAGATTGAGATAGCTGGCAGAAATGCCCGCCCGCCGGGCGAGCTCGGCTTGCCGCATGCGCAAAGACTGCCGCTTTTCGCGGATACGCGAGCCGGTCAATGAGGCTTGTCTCTGCGTGGTTGACACGAAAGTTTTCCTTTTTTGCCAGTGGCTTTCTGCACTGCGCAGAAAATTACTTTGCAGTGTGCAAATGCAGCATGTTCAGAATTTTACAAAAAAGTCTAGGTTTTTAAGACGTTTGTTGAATTGTTTTCTCTTCAGCGAGCATAAACGATCAGCACAAAAGTGCAGTGATGCGATCCAAAGAATGATCGCGTCTGAACCATTTGGGAGGATTATATGTCCAAACTGAACATCACGCGCCGTGGTGCGCTGAAAACCGGTGCAGCGGCAGGCGCAGGTCTCGCCCTGCCGACTTACCTCGCAGCGGGCAGCCATGCGGGCTTCACCAACGCACCCGGCGACAGCGAAGTCACGCTCGGCTTCAACGTGCCCCAGACCGGCCCCTATGCCGATGAGGGCGCTGACGAACTGCGCGCCTATGAGCTGGCCGTTGAGCACCTCAATGGCGGCGGCGACGGCGGCATGCTCAACACCTTCTCGTCAAAAGCGCTCGACGGCACCGGCATTTTGGGCCGCGAAGTGAAGTTTGTGACGGGCGACACGCAGACGAAGCCCGACGCCGCGCGCGCATCCGCGCGCTCGATGATCGAAAAAGACGGAGCGATCATGATCACCGGCGGTTCGTCCTCGGGTGTGGCCGTGGCCGTGCAGGCGCTTTGCCAA
>JBCCTH010000152.1:0-7026 GCA_039198835.1 Pseudomonadota bacterium
GCCATAGACAAGCGTAACGCCCAGCGCCCCCAGCGCGAGTTGGCTGCCATAGGCCACGCCGGGGATGACGATGAAGTTCATGATCACGATGATCGCGTTTAGAATGTCTGTCATTTTTCGGTCTCGCTTGGGCCAAAGGCGGCGCGCGCCACGGGGCGGGTGGCACCGGCGCGGCGCTCGGCGATCCCGCGCGCAGGCGCAGTGGCAAAGAACGCGATGAGTTTCACCGCCTCCGGCGCAAAAGCGCGGCCGAGCGCCCCGGCGCAATCCAGACCCAATGCCAAAAGATCACGCATGAGCGGGCTTGCCACCATCACAGCGCCGCTCCCGAACAGCTTCCCTTGTAATAAAGCGCCAGGTCTGACGCGGGCATATGGATCGAAAGCCGCGCCACGTCTTCAAAGATCGTCAGTGTCCACCAATCCCCCGCTTGCGTCGCGCGTCTGAAGGCGAGCACACCCTCGCGCAAATCGGCCACCATCTCAAAGCTCTCGGCCTCGGTGGCGGCCAGTGCGGGGCGCGCCGGGTTGTCAGGGTCTTGCGCCATATCGGCCCCGGTCCGCCCCTCCCAATCGATGGTCATCGAGAAGTCACTCTCGGCGCAGGCCTCAGTCTCGAAGCATTCGGTCACAAACAGACATTCGAGCGTCACGGGCTCCGCCATGGCCGCCCCCGCGAGCGGGCCCAGCAAAAAGAGCGCGGTCAGCCCCTTCATTTTTCCAAAATAACTCGCGCGCCGCAGGCGTCCGGGCCGCGCCACATTCCGACTGCCGAACAAGGGCGCACCCGCAAAGCTAGGCAGGACGCCCCTCTCTCCCATAGCCGTCGCTCTACCCGCCAAGGAACGATCTCCGCACTTCGGGGTCGGCCAAAAGCGCCGCACCGGTATCGGTAAACGCGTTGCGCCCCTGCACGAGCACGTAGCCTTTATCGGCGATTTCAAGCGCCTGGCGTGCATTCTGTTCGACCATGAGAATCGAAATCCCCGTCCGCGCCACTTCGATGATGCGGTCAAAAAGCTCATCCATCACGATGGGCGACACCCCCGCCGTTGGCTCGTCAAGCATAAGCACTTGCGGTTTGGTCATGAGCGCGCGGCCCACGGCCACTTGCTGCCGCTGCCCGCCTGATAATTCACCGGCAGCCTGGCGCCGCTTTTCCTTGAGGATGGGGAAGAGCTCGAAAACCTGCGCCATGGTCTCTGCGATATCATCGTCTCGGATGAACGCGCCCATTTCGAGGTTCTCCTCCACTGTCATCGACGTGAAGATGTTGGCGGTTTGCGGCACAAACCCCATGCCCTTCTTGACGCGCGCTTGCGGCGTAAGCGCGGTGATCTCCTCTCCGCCGAGCCGCACAGCCCCTTCGCGCACGTTCAGCATGCCGAACACGGCCTTCATCGCCGTGGACTTCCCCGCGCCATTTGGCCCGACAATGACAGCGATCTCGCCCGCATTCACGGCAATGGTGCAAGCATGCAAGATATCGGCGCCCGTGCCGTAGCCGCCGGTCATGGCGTCGCCAATGAGGAAGGGCTCAGCCATGGGCCGCGCTCATCTGCATTGCGACCCGCCTGCGCCCGCGAAGCGCCATGCCCCTCGCTGACAAAGCCGCAGTCCCGGGCTTGATCCGGGGCCACAGCCATATTCTCAAAACCCGAGCCGATCCGCGCATGCTTTGGCAATGAAGCCCGGGCTCCGGGGCCGGGGCCGCGACGGTTTTCGCCATTCTCATCCTCGCCATCATGCCGTTTTCTTGTTCTTCACGCCGGTGCCGAGATAGGCCTCGATCACCTGCTCATTGGCCTTGATGTCTTCGATCGTGCCTTCCGCGAGCACCTTGCCTTCGGCCATGCAGATCACGGGATCGCAGAGGCGTCCGATAAAATCCATGTCGTGTTCAATGACGCAAAAGGTATAGCCGCGTTCCTTGTTGAGGCGTTCGATGGCATCGGCGATGGTATTCAGCAGCGTTCGGTTCACGCCTGCGCCCACTTCATCGAGAAAGACAATCTTGGCGTCGACCATCATCGTGCGACCCAGTTCAAGAAGCTTCTTCTGCCCGCCTGAAAGATTGCCCGCCTTCTCGTCGGCGAGGTGATCAATAGTCAAAAACGCCAAAACCTCGTCTGCCTTGGCTGCAAGCGCGCGCTCTTGGCGCTTGATCTCGCCGCGGCGAAACCAGGCATTCCAAAGCGTCTCGCCCGCTTGCGCGCCCGGCACCATCATGAGATTTTCGCGCACGCTCATCGAGCTGAATTCATGGGCGATCTGAAAGGTGCGCAGCAATCCTTTGTGAAAGAGATCATGCGGGGCAAGGCCCGTTACATCCTCGCCCGCCATCGTCACAGCGCCGCTCGTGGGCTTGAGATTGCCGGCGATCACGTTGAACAGCGTCGTTTTTCCCGCTCCGTTTGGCCCAATGAGGCCGGTGATCGATCCTGGCTTGATCTTGAGGCTTGCGCCATCGACGGCATGAAAGCCGCCAAAATGCTTGTGAAGGTCACGGACCTCGATCACTGTCTCTCACCCCCGTAAAAGAACAGCCCGGCGAACCGGGCTGTTCTTTGGTCTCTCAAGCCCGCTTAACGGAAGCTGACCGTGACGTTTTCGCCGCCCTGGACTTCGATCTCGCGGTAAGAGCCGGCGGCCTCACCGGGCCCAACAAGCTCAACGGCCGAACCGCCCTGATAATCGACCTCTTCGCCCGCGCGGATCGCCGCCAGTGCCTCTGCAAGCTGACCGGGGAAGAATTGTGTGCCCGGTGCGTTTGCGACGTTGAGGATCTCCGCTTGATAGGCTGCGGGGTCGGACGAGCCCGCGGCTTCCATCGCCAGCATGAAGATCGCCGCCGCATCATAGCTTTCCGGCGTGTAAGGGGAGGTCCCGTCAAAGCCGTTGGCTTCACCGAGCGATGCCATGGCATCGGCGCCTTCGCCGCCCGAGCCCGCGATCTGGCCGAAGGAGCCATCGAGATCAGGCCCGACATTGGCAGGCAGGCTGTCGCCAATCATGCCACCGGGCAGGCCAAAGGTATCCCACGCGCCGGTATCGAGCGCGGCGCGGATGATGCCCAGACCGCCCTGATCAAGATATCCGGCCACAACGAGCAATTCACCGCCCGCCGCGTCAAGCTCTGCGACTTCCGCCGAATAATCGGCGCGGCCATCTTCATGGGCGGTCACGATCGTCACTTCGCCGCCGAGCGCCTCGAAGTTCGACTGGATCGCATCCGCGAGGCCCTTGCCGTAATCGTTGTTGGTATAGGTGAGCGCGATGCTCTCGATGCCGCGTTCTTGCAGAATTGCGGCCATCACTTGCCCTTCGCGGGCGTCCGACGGCGCAGTGCGGAAGAAGAGGCCATTATCTTCGACGGTCGAGAGCGCGGGCGATGTGGCCGATGGAGAGATCATCACCATGCCATTGGGGATCGCGACATTCGCGAGGATCGCTCCGGTGACACCCGAACAATCGCCACCGACGAGCCCGCTCACACCCTCGGCGATCAGGCGCTCGGCGTTCGATTGCGCGAGGCCGTTATCGATGCAGCCGGTATCGGCGGTCACAGCCTCGACCATCGAGCCCCCGAGGATACCCCCGGCTTCGTTGACTTCACTCACAGCGAGCGCAGCGCCCGCGCCCATCGGGCCGGTGAGCGATTCAATGGGCCCCGTAAAGCCCAAAAGCACGCCAAGCTTGATATCTTCGGCCGATGCAGCACCGGCCACAAGCGCGCCGGCCGCAGAGGCCATAAGCAGCTTTTTCATGTCATATTCTCCCAAGTTGGATCTCATCCACCGCGCACCCTAGTCTCTCCGCCGGAAAAGAAAAGCGGGTTCACCGGGCATCGCCCGCCAGGCATCTCAAAAAGTTGACAGACGCCGCGCCACTGAGCACCTATTTGTGGAGCACCGGAGGATCGCCATGCTACGCCGCTTTTTCCTGTTTATCTCGCTCTCACTCACGCTCGCGCTGCCGGCCTCGGCCGAAATCGATACGAGCGGAGGCAAACTTGAGGTAACACCCGTCCTGGAAGGTCTAAGCAACCCATGGGCCTTCGGGTTTTTGCCAGGCGGTGAGATCGTCTTGACCGAAACCGATGGGCGCGTGCTCTTGGCCGTGCCCGGCGCAGGGCTGCGCGAACTTGCGGGCGGCCCTGATGTCGTTGACCGGGGGCAAGGCGGGTTGCTCGACGTGCTTGTCCCGCGCGATTTCAGCGAGAACCGCGAGCTCTTTTTCACGTTTTCAAAGCGTCAGCGCCTGGGCGGCTCTAACACGGCCGTGGCGCGGGCGGTTCTCAATGACGCGCAGACGGCGCTCACCGGGCTTGAGACGATCTTCGAGGCGGCACCCGGGGCCTCGGGCGGGCGTCATTTCGGCTCGCGGCTGGTCGAGGCGCGCGATGGCACCCTCCTTTTTACCATCGGCGACCGGGGCGATCGCCCGTCGGCGCAGGATCTTTCAATAGAAAACGGATCGGTCGTGCGGATCGCGCGCGATGGCTCGATCCCCGCCGATAATCCATTTGCCATGGGCGGGGGGCAGCCGGGCATCTGGTCCTTTGGTCATCGCAACCCGCAGGGCATGGCGCTTGATCGTGACGGGCGCATCTGGGCTGTCGAACATGGCGCGGCGGGGGGCGATGAGATCAACCTGGTGGAACGCGGCGTGAATTACGGCTGGCCGGTGATCTCCTATGGCCGCCATTACAGCGGCGCGCGCATTGGCGAGGGCACAGAGCGCCCCGGAATGGCGCAGCCTGAATTTTACTGGGATCCCTCGATCGCGCCGTCGGGCATGATGATCTATTCGGGTGCTCTGTGGCCTGACTGGACAGGCGATATCTTCGTCGGATCCCTGAAGTTCGATATGATTTCGCGGCTGGAGATGGGCGATGAGATGCGCGAGGCTGAGCGCATCGCCTCGGGTGAAACGCTGCGCGTGCGCGACATCCGAGAAGCGCCTGACGGCTCGATCTGGTTTTTAAGCGTGGGAAACGGGGCGCTTTACAGACTGGCCCCGGCGGCCTCCTAGGGCTTTGGTGCCTGAAGCCTCGCCTTTAGAAAAGCCGCTCTTAAGGCCGCCAACCTTTTGACGCGCGACGCGGTGCATTGCTTTTAATGTGGCGCTTACCCGAAACGCGGGGATAGCCTCCCCTCTCGCGGGTTAAACACGCTGCCGAGCAAGGGGACGGGCGTTTTTTATGGAAAAATGAAGACTGGGGTTCCCTGAGTTTTCAACAAGTGCGTCAAACGCAGTAAGACGGGCGGGAGCTCACCCGCTCCATACCGCGAGCCCTATCCTTTGCATCGAACAAGACCGGTGGCGCATGAAAGTCAGACGTCCCCGACCTTCATTTTTCCAAAATAACTCCACGGGGGTCTGGGGGTGTGAAACCCCCAGTCTATCGCGCGCCATAGTGAGAAGGCGGATGAATATCTCTGCGGCCCCACTTCTCTTTGCGGTCACATCAGGCGAGGGGGGGCGCGGGCTGCAATGAATGGAGCCTCACCCACGGGCGGTTCCCGCCTCTTTCATTTCCCGGCCCATCGGCTAACCTCCGCGCGATACCGGAGGTTATGTTTCATGCGCTATTTGCTCACACTGATATTCACGCTTGGTTTTATCGCTCCCGCTTCTGCGCAGGAGCCGCCCGGGCTCTTTTCGACTTACACTGATTACGAAGATTATCTCGTTTCCGCCGCCAAAGACCGCCGGTTTGGTGAGATGCTCGTGCGGCTGGGCGGGGGCGATGAATACACGCCCGAGCAGGTGGCGCAGCTTCAGGCCCAGCTTGATAACATCTTTCCCAGGGATTTTGACCGCGACGACCTCGTCGTGCGTGACCCCATCGGGAATGGCTACTTTCATGAAATCCGCACGGTCTATCGCGCGGGGACCCTGCAATATCTCTTCATCTATTGCCTCCTGCATCAACGCGATGACGCACTGATCGTCCTCAATTTTGCCTTCAACACGAGCGCGCAGCCCATCTTCGGGAGGCTTTAGCCTGCCATTGGGGGCGTCTCGATGGGGGCCTGCCCGGGCGCGATGCCATGGCGCGCGCAGATCTCAGCGAGATAAGAGCCCGCGAAGGGCAAACCGCCATTATGGGCCGCAAGGGCGATCCGCTGCGCGCCGAAGATATGGATGGAATAGACACAAGCCGCTTCCAGCGCTTGAATTGGCGGCGGGCGCTGGTGAAGCGCCATGGGCGCCTCAGTCACGACCGGATAAAATGCCTCAAGGGGCAGGGCATGCGCGATTTCACCGGTTTGCGTGAGCGCCCAGTGGAGAAGCTGCGGGCCCGCGCATCCCCAGGGCAGATCTTCGATGCCCCATGCCCTGCCTTCCTCACACCAACGCGCCCGGCGCGCGCGGTAGGCGGGATTGCGCCATGGCTGGATCGGGCAGCGCCGAGACACGAAATCAGACATGAGCGCGAGCGCGGGCGAGGAAGACGGCAGCCTCAAGACGCCTGTTAACACGCGCTTTGGCCCCCATCCAAAGATCGCCGCGCCGAGGCCTTCGAGCGGCCGCAGGCCATAGGCATCGCAATCGACCCAGATGTGATCTGTCTTTTCGAAGAGCTTGAGGCGAAAGAGATCGGAATAGGTCGCGATCCTGTGGCGGGGATCGGGCTCAAAGGCGAAGGGCGGCGGCAGGATATCCTGGGCGCGGGCGCGGGCGATCCCGGTGGGCAGGCCCGCGACATCGCCCAGCGTGAAGAGCGTGACAGCATGGCCCGCATCTTGCCAAGACTTGAGACAAAGCTGTTCAACCCAGCTCAGGCGCGCGCCCACCCACAGGCTCGCGATGGGCGGCGGGCTCACGCGCTTAGACGCTCAAGCGCGCGGCCTGCGCGCCGCGCTCACGGTAAGGCGTGGTGTTATAATGCGCGCGGTAACACTTAGAAAAGTGCGAGGGCGAAGCAAAACCGCAGGCCAGCGCCACATTGATCACGCTCATATCGGTCTGCATCAGGAGATTGCGCGCCTTCTGGAGCCTGAGCTCCATGTAATAGCGC
>JBCCTH010000153.1:0-6999 GCA_039198835.1 Pseudomonadota bacterium
GGGTCAATGTAGGCCGTCGCGAAACGCTGCCAGCGCTGGGATTGCCGTTCGAAGACGCAGATGACAGTGCCCACGGGATGGTCACACCCATTGCGCACGCCCAGGTTGGCGAAAGTCGCGCCTTCGGGTTGAGAGACAAACGTCCGCGCGCAATCGACCCATTCCTGGGCGGCGGCAGGCGCGGGAAATGCCAGCAAGGCCGCGATAAAAAGACCAGCCGCGCGCATCACAGGGCCCCCAACTGTTGCCGCGCAACGCGCTGCATCGTTTCAAGCTGGCGGATGAAGCTTGAGAAATCGCGCCGGCATCTGCTTTGCCCCGCGCGATAAAGCGCAAGGCCCTCCGTGGCGAGCTGCTCTGAGGCGCGCGCGCCCGCGCGTATGCCGCCGCTGGCGCGGATGCGGTCAGCCCTGGCGCGGATCTTTGCCGTCTCGGCCTCGAAGAAACTATCAGAGCATCCCGCCGCTGGCGCCCGCGCTGCGGTTCCACCTGCGCTGGCGGTCTGCGGCGCGCCGCCGAGCGCAACCTGCCCGCCGGAGATCGCATCGGCCGTTTCCTTATGGCCCTTCGAGCGCGCGAGATGCTCGGGCGTCCGATTGAGGGCGTTGATACGCTGGCCGCCATTCACCGTCTGCCCGTAATATTGCGGCGCGTTCGTGGCCCCCGCCGCAACGAGCATTTTGGCTGTGGCCGTATTGCCGGCCTCGGCCGCCATGAAGAGCGGCGTGCCATGCGAAAAGACATCTCGCCCGCTGGTCGGGGTGGTTTGCACCCGGTTCACATCGCCCCCTGATGCGATGAGATAGGCCATGACCTGAGCGCTTTTGTCGAAGGCGGCAGCGTGGTGGAGCATGCCACCGGGGCCGAAATTGGTGTCGGCGGTGAGCGGGTTTTGGCCTGCGGCTTTCGCGCCGCGCATGATCTCGACAGCGCGGTTGGTCTTGGCGCTGCCCCGACGATCGGCGGAGAAGATGATCAACTCGAAGAAGCGGACCGTTTCATTGCGCGTCTCGATGGGCAGCCCATTGGCGATGAGATTGGGGAGAAGCGCCGCAACCCGCGCCGCCTCCACCCCATCGCCCAAGGCCACAGTCAGCGCAGCCGTCCCCGGAGAAAAGCGCGCATCGCCGTTGAGGCAGATTTGGTCTTCCTTGATGTAGGTGTTCAGCGCCCGGCGCATATTGGCCACCTGCGCCTCGCGCGCCTCGATCCCGGCCATCTGACGCCAGAAATTCTGCATGCAGATCCCATCTGAAATGGTCACCAGCGCTTCATTGAACGCGGCCACGCGCGGCGCAGTCCCCGCGCCCGGGCCCGGGCCCGTTGTCGCCACGGGGTCCATGCAAGCAGCAAGAATGAGCGGAGCCGCCAGGGCCAAACCTCTGAGCGCCATGCGCAAACCTCCCTTTTTTGGGAAGTGTCGCGTGCTCTCGCACCGCTCGCATCGCCCAAATGGTCTATGGGTGGTCTGTGAAGTCCGCGCCAAAGCTCAACATGAGCCGCACGAGCTGCGTGCGCGTGGCGCAGCCCGTCTTCGAGAGGATCGATTTCACCTGCGCGTTGACCGTGGCGACCGAACGCTCCCGGCGCTCGGCGATCTGATTGTTTGTCAGACCTTCCGAAATCAGATCGATGAGCGCGCGCTCGGCGTTGGTGAGGCCATAGGCGCTTTGCATCGGGCGCGTGTCGCAGCGCACGGGGCGGCTTGTATCTGTGCTGTAAAGGAGAAATCCATCGAAGGCCCGCGCGCCCATTTCCTGCGAGCGATGCAGAGGCGTCACCTCGAGGCAAAGGAAGGTGCTGTCATCGGCCATGATCGCTTCTTTTCTGGGGCGCGCGCCGAAGCGGCCGTGATTGAGCGCGTGCTCCTTGAGAGTTTGAAATCGCTTATCATGGCGCGCGTCCCGCAGTCTGAAAACGCCGCCAGGGCCGATATCAAACATGCGATGCGCCTCGTCCTGACGGCGGAATTCAGCGTTGCGCGCCACGATGCGCCCGCCCGGATCAATCACACAGACCCCGATCGAGAGCCGGTCCATGGCGCTGAGCATGCTTTGATGCACGGCTGCGAGCTGCTGAGCTGGACGCCCGAGATCAAGCGCCTTGGCGATATGGGGCAGGAGCGCGCCCAAATGTGCGCGTTCGCGGTCGCTCAAACGCCCGCGCCCGTCGGCAAGCTGGATCGAAAAGCGAGCCACGGCGGTGTTATCCTTGTTGAGAAGGCCCGCCGCGCGGTGCTTGATGCCCAGTTTGCGCAGCACCTGGACATTGGCGCGCGCGTCGAGCTCCGTGGCGCTGGCTGCCAGCACATCGTCTTCGATGAGATCAACGCTGTCGCGCGCGAGCGAATGCGCCTCAAAGACATCCTGGTCACTTGCCTCATCGGCGAAGCAGCGGCTCACATAACGTGAGATCGCCGCGGGATCATAATAGCTTGAGGCCAGCGGCGCGGAGAGCGCGCGCCCGTGATCGCTGTCGTGCCACTCAAAGATGATGCAACCCAAAGCATCGATCTCATCGGCGCAGCGTTGCAGCACGCCGGGCCAGAGCGCCTCGTCAGCCACGGCATCATAGATGCTCAAGACCGTGGCGTGGATATCTTGCATTACCATGGCGCGCCGAGTTTGCCGGATCAGGGCCTAATTGCAACATGACGCAGCCCATAGCGCCTTCGCCTTGTTGAGGGCGGGTGCGGGGCCTAAATGCCCCCCATGAAACGCTACATCCCCTTCATGAAAAGCGACCCAACGGTTTCGGTCGTCCGCCTGGACGGTCTGATCGCCTCGGGGCGCGGCCTCAATGACAGCGAGATCGGGCAGGCGCTTGAACGCGCCTTCGCAAAAAAGCCCGCCGCTGTGGCGCTCGTGATCAACTCGCCGGGCGGCAGCCCCGTGCAAAGCGCGCTCATCGGCGCGCGCATCCGGCGTCTCGCGGAGGAAAAGGAGGTGCCCGTTTACGCCTTCGTTGAAGATGTGGCGGCCTCGGGTGGCTATTGGCTCGCCGCCGCCGCTGACGAGATCTTTGTCGATAGGGCCTCGATCATCGGGTCCATCGGCGTGATATCGGCCGGTTTCGGCTTTCAGGACGCAATCGAAAAATACGGCGTCGAGCGCCGGGTTTACACCGCCGGAAAATCCAAAAGCATGAACGACCCGTTCAAAGCGCCCAAGCCCGAGGATATCACACGCCTCAAAGGGCTCCTCGAAGATATCCACACGGTCTTCATTGACCACGTCCAGACACGCCGCGCCGCCAAGCTCACCGACGATGACCGCCTCTTCACCGGTGAGATCTGGGTCGGCCAGAAAGGGGTCGATGTCGGCCTCGCCGATGCGCTCGGCCATCTTGTCCCGACGCTCAAAGAGCGGTTTGGCGATAAAGTTCGCCTGCGTTATTTTGGGCGTCGTAAATCTATCCTAAACCGACTTGGCGCAAGGCTATTGGGCGATCTGAATTATTCGATTGAGGAGCGGGCTGCCTACGCCCAGTTTGGCCTCTGAGATGATCGTTAAGATCGTGACCTTGTTTTTGGTCGTCATTGCGGTCATGGCGATGTTCGGTCGGTTGCGCTTTCCGGGGCAAGAAACGCTCCAGCGCCTCAAGGCGCCAAAGAAATGTCGCTCGTGCGGGCGGCCCAGGATCGGGAAAGGTCCGTGCCCCTGTGGAGAGCGTAAATGATATTTGATTGGCTTTACGTCGCGCTGGGCCTCGTGATCTTGCTCCTCGCCGGCGATGTCTTGGTCAAAGGCGCGGTCAACTTGGCGTTGCGCCTGGGGATCCCGGCGCTGATTGTCTCTCTCACGGTGGTGGCCTTCGGCACCTCCGCGCCTGAGCTCTTGATCTCGATCGATGCTGTCTTGAGCGATCAGTCGGGCCTGGCCGTGGGCAATGTGGTCGGCTCGAACACGGCCAATATCCTCATGGTGCTCGGTGTGCCCGCGCTCATCTCGACCCTCGATACAACGCAGTGCGATGCCCGCCGCAGCTACATCTTCATGATCCTCGGCTCGTTCCTCTTCATCGGGCTGTGTTTCACCGCACCGCTCGAATGGTGGCACGGGATCGTTCTTCTTGGGGCGTTGGCCTTCGTTCTCTATGACCAGTTCCGCTCAGCGCGCAGGCATCGCCGCGCCAACGCAGCGAACGCGGAGGACGATGACGAAGACGAAGACGACGAAGAGGTCGAAGGCGCCGATCCAGAGCTCCCCGCCTGGCGCATCGGCCTCTATTTGCTTTTGGGGATTGTCGGCCTGCCGCTCGGCGCGGATCTTCTCGTTGAAGGGGCCTCAGATATCGCGCGCGAGTTCAACATTTCCGATGCGGCCATCGGGCTTTCGCTCGTCGCCATCGGGACGTCTCTGCCAGAGCTCGCCACCACCGTCGTCGCCGCCTGGCGCAAACAGGCTGATGTGGCCATTGGCAATGTGATCGGGTCCAACATGTTCAACCTGCTCGCCATCATGGGGGCCACGGCGCTCGTTTCGCCCATTGAGGTCGCGTCAGAGTTTTTGCGCCTCGATTTCTGGATCATGCTCGCGGCGTCCTTCGTCCTCGCGCCTTTCGTGTTCTTCAAATGGCAGATGGGCCGCGTCTGGGGGGCGGCGTTTTCGATCACTTACGTGACCTATCTGGTGATGGTGCTGGCATGAAGCGCGCGCTGGTCACAGGGGCAGGCGCGCGGCTAGGGCGCGCCATGGCGATTTATCTCGCCGAGCGCGGCTTTGATGTCGCCGTGCATTATGCAAGTTCGCGGGATGGCGCTGAAAGCACCGCCAGCGAGATCGAAGCCAAAGGCCAGAAAGCCGCCACACTGCGCGCCGATCTTCTCATTGAAGAAGAGATCGAGGCGCTTTTGCCCCGCGCGGCTGACGCGCTCGGCGGGCCCGTCACCTGCCTCGTCAATAATGCGTCGATCTTCGAATATGACAGTCTCGCCACCGCGACCCGCGAAAGCTGGGATCGCCACCTAGAGAGCAATCTGCGCGCGCCCTTCGTGCTCACCCAAGCGCTCGCCGCCCAGCCCTTCGAGGCCGGATCAGACGGAGAGCCGCGCGCCACGGGCCTCGTCGTCAACATGATCGATCAGCGGGTGCGCAAGCTCACGCCCGAATTCATGAGCTACACCATCGCCAAGATGGGGCTCTGGGCCTTGACACAAACAGCCGCTCAGGCGCTCGCGCCCCGTATCCGCGTCAATGCCATTGGGCCGGGCCCGACGCTCCAGGGTCACCGTCAAAGCGCCGATCATTTCGCGCGCCAACGCGCGGCGACAGTGCTTGGTCGCGGGGCGCACCCTGCTGATATCAATGCTGCCTTGGGGTATTTTCTTGATGCCCCGGCCGTCACCGGGCAGCTTCTCTGCGTTGATGGTGGCCAGCATCTCGCCTGGGAAACGCCTGACGTTCTGGGCCTTGAATAGCCCGCGCCCGGCGCGACTTGTACACCGGGTCACGAAGTTTCTCACCGCCGTTACAAATTCTTTAACCTTTCCAGATGCTTGCGCTCTGGATAACAAAAAACCATTTAGAAACAGATGCTTAGTTTATCGCCTAAATTCCATGCATATTAACCAACCCACCCTGAAACAAAGGAAAATCCGAGCCGACGGGCGTTTATACAAAGAGTTATCCCCAGAATTCGTGGATATGATAAACGTTGCACCGGCCACGCGCCTGTAGCAGCCAAGGCCAGAATCGTCTCACATCGCACCATGTCAGAAACACCGATACCTCCAGAGCAAGGGCCCGGCGTCATCGCTGGCTACCTGCGCACACTCGATGGCTCGCCCGGTGTCTACCGCATGCTCGATGCCCAAAGCCGCGTGCTCTATGTCGGCAAGGCCAAGAACCTCCGCAATCGCGTGTCGAATTACGCGCGCGGCAATGCCCACGCCCCCCACATCCACCGCGTCATCGCCGAGACCGCCTCGATGATGTTTCTCACGACGCGCACCGAAACCGAAGCGCTGCTCCTTGAGCAGAACCTGATCAAGCAGCTCAAGCCCCGCTACAATGTGTTGCTGCGCGATGACAAAAGTTTCCCCTACATTTTTATCAGCGATGAGCATGATTTCCCGCGCCTGGAAAAGCATCGCGGTGCCAAAACGCGCAAGGGACGCTATTACGGGCCCTTCGCCTCGGCCGGTGCGGTCAATCGAACGCTCAACACCCTCCAGAAGGTTTTCTTGCTGCGCACCTGTTCGGATCGCGAAGTCGAGGCGGGCAACAGGCCTTGCCTGAATTATCATATGAAACGCTGCGCGGGCCCGTGCGGCGGCAAGATCAGCGCAGAGGACTATGCCAGCCTCGTGCGCGAAGCCGATGATTTTCTCCAGGGCAAAACCACGAAGGTTCAGGCGCAACTGGCCGAGCAGATGGAGGCAGCGAGCGCCGCGATGGAATTTGAGCGCGCGGCCTCCCTGCGCGACCGAATTCGTGCGCTCACGCAAGTCCAAAGCGCCCAGGGGATCAACCCGCAAGGCGTGCGCGAGGCCGATATCATCGCGCTCCATGTCGAGGGCGGGCAGGCCTGCGTTCAGGTCTTTTTCATCCGCGCCAACCAGAATTGGGGCAACCGCGATTACTATCCGCGCGTCACCGGCTCCAACAGCGAAGCCGAGATCATGCAGGCCTTTCTGGGCCAGTTTTATTCTGATCGCGAGCCGCCAGCTCAGGTGATTGTGAGCCATGATGTCGAAGAGCGCGCGCTCGTCGAAGAGGCGCTGGGCGATAAAGCGGGGCGCAAGGTCAGCCTCCTGATCCCGCAGCGCGGCGAAAAGGCCGAGCTCATTTCAGGCGCGGCGCGCAACGCCCGCGAAAGCCTCGCGCGCAAAATGTCCGAGAGCGCGACACAGCTCAAGCTTCTGCGCGGGCTCGCGGACGCCTTCGATATGGAAAGCCCCCCCAAGCGCGTCGAAGTCTATGACAATTCCCACATCCAGGGGACAAACGCAGTCGGCGGCATGATCGTCGCCGGGCCCGACGGGTTTCTCAAGAACCA
>JBCCTH010000154.1:0-6970 GCA_039198835.1 Pseudomonadota bacterium
CGGATCGAAAATCTCAGCGTGACATGTATCCCCCCCGACGGGCCCGCGCGCCTCATCAGTCACATTGTGTGAACACGCCCCTCACATTTGAAGATTGGACATGAAGCGCGCGGCCAGTAGAGCTTGGGCCATGGATTATGTGCTTTATCTCGGCGACCGCGCCTATTCTTCCTGGTCATTGCGCGCCTGGCTCCTTTGCGATGTCTTCAAGCTCCCGGTGCGCTATCGCTACGTGGACTTCAGCGATGAGGCGGGCGTGGCCGCGCAATTGGCCGACGCAGCGCCAGCGCGCACCGTGCCCACTCTTAAAACCCCGGAAGGTGCGATCATCAGCGAGTCGCTCGCCATCGCCGAAGAGCTCGCGACGCGCTTTCCCGATGCGGGGCTTTGGCCGAGCGCGGCCAAAGCGCGCGCAATCGCGCGGGGGCTGGCCTCGGAGATGCATGCGGGCTTTGGCGCGTTGCGCGGGGATTGCCCCATGAACCTTCGCCTGGCCTATGCCGGTTTTGAGCCGCGCGACGCAGTGACCGCGGATGTTGAGCGGATTGAGACGATCTGGGACAGCGCGAAAAGTGCAAGCGGCGGCCCTTGGCTGTGCGGTGAGTATTCAATCGCCGATGCCTTCTTCGCCCCCGTGGCGGCCCGGATCGCGACCTATGGGCTCAATGTTGGCCCGGTGGCGGCTGACTATGTCGCACAGCATCTGGCGCATTTGCCGTTTCGGCGTTGGCGCGCGATGGGGCTGGTTTCAGGGGCGACGCTGCCCTGGTATGCGATGCCCCATGCGCACCGAAACTGGCCGGGCCCGGTGCCGCTCGCGGCGACACCCATTGCCGCCGAAGATGCTCAGCCGCTGAACCGGCTTTGCCCGTATTCTCAGGAACCGGTCACTGATTTTCTACGCCTCGACGGGCGCGATTATGGCTTTTGCAACCCGTTTTGCCGAGACAAAACGGCAGCCGATCCCGAGGCTTGGCCGCACTTCATGGCGCTCACGCGAGAGCCTTAGGCGGCTGCGCATTAACCCTTCGTAAATCATGCCGGCGTTAACCTTCGTGAAACATGCGAGGCTCGCCTATGGTTGCCATGGCCTATACTGTCGCTTTCGAGGGCGTGGAGGCGCGCCCCGTGGAAGTGCAATGCGCGGTGACGGCGGGGATGCCGGCCTTCGCGATCGTTGGTCTGCCCGACAAGGCCGTGAGCGAAGCGCGCGAGCGCGTCCGCGCGGCGATGAGCGCGCTCTCAATCGCGCTTCCTTCGAAGCGGATCACGGTAAACATGTCGCCCGCCGATATGCCCAAGGAGGGGTCGCATTTCGATCTGCCCATCGCGCTCTCGCTCCTGGCCGCGCTTGATATGATCCCGCGGGAGGAGGTTGCGCGCACGGTCGCCTTGGGAGAGCTTTCGCTCAACGGCGATCTTGTGAGCGTGATCGGCGCGCTCCCGGCGGCCATGGCCGCCGGAGAAGATGAGCGACGGCTGCTTTGCCCCAAATCGAGCGGCGCGGAGGCGGCTTGGGTTGGCTCGACCGAGGTCATTGCGGCGCGCTCGCTGGGCGAGGTGCTGCGCCATTTCACGGGCCAGGTGCCGCTTTCCCCGGCGGGCCCTGGCGAGGTCATCGCGGATGTGGGCGGGCGCGACATGGCCGAAGTCAAAGGACAAGAGCGCGCCAAGCGGGCGGTAGAGATCGCCGCGGCGGGGCGCCACCATGTCATGCTTGTCGGCGCACCGGGATCAGGCAAATCGATGATTGCTGCGCGCATCCCCACGATCTTGCCGCCGCTATCCGCGCGCGAGGCGCTGGAAACCTCGATGATCCATTCCCTCGCGGGCCTTTTGGACGAGGGCGGCATCAGCCGCACGCGCCCCTTTCGCGAGCCGCATCACACGGCCTCGATGGCCGCCATTGTGGGCGGCGGGCGCGGCGCGAAACCGGGCGAGATTTCGCTCGCCCATAACGGCGTGCTCTTCATGGATGAATTCCCGGAATTTCCGCGCGCGGTTCTCGAGACGCTGCGGCAGCCGATCGAAAGCGGATCGGTGATGGTGGCGCGGGCCAATCACCATGTGCGCTACCCGTCGCGCTTCATGCTTGTCGCGGCGGCAAATCCTTGCAGATGCGGGGCATCGGGCGAACCGGGTTTCGTTTGCAGCCGAGGCGCGAAATGCGCGGAGGATTATCTGGGGCGCATTTCCGCGCCGCTGATGGACCGGATCGATTTGCGGGTCGAGGTGCCTCCGGTGAGCTATAGCGATCTTGACCTGCCTGCCACCGGACAAAGCTCTGCAATTATCGCCGAGCGGGTCGCGGCGGCGCGCGCGATCCAAACGCAGCGCTATGGCGAGGCCGGGGAGGTGCGGGTGAATGCGGATATCGAGGGCGCCGTTCTCGAAGAGGTCGCCACGCCGAGCGCGGAGGGCAAAGCGCTCTTGCGCAAGGCGGCGGAGAAATTCAACCTTTCGGCGCGGGGCTACCACCGCGTGATGCGCGTGGCGCGCACGATCGCCGATCTTGATGGCAGCCCCACGGTGGAGCGGCATCACATCGGCGAGGCGCTCAGCTATCGGTTGACGCTCGGCGCGCATTGAAGGAGGGGGCGCGCTAAAGTTGGGCGCGCATCGGGCTGGTGCGTCCCGCCCCGCTCGTGTGACCCGAGACGCGGGCCCGCCCGCCTCCCTTCTGCGCCAGCTTTCGCTGGCTTGAACCAAAGGGGGCGCGCTTCGCGCGCAGGCGACAGTTGCCCTATTCCGCCAGCCGCAGCGCTGACCCGTGCAGACGGCGGCTTTTAAGGGCGGGCGGCGCGGCGCGCCTCAATACAAGACCAGATCATCTCGGCGACGTTGATCCCGTCGAAGCGCTCCAATTCCTGAATGCCGGTCGGAGAGGTCACGTTGATCTCGGTCAGCCAACCGCCGATGACGTCAATGCCAACGAAAATCTGGCCGTGCTCTTTGAGCGTGGGCCCGATGGCGGCGCAGATCTCGCGTTCGCGGTCTGTGAGGCCGATCTTTTCTGGCCGCCCGCCGACATGCATGTTTGAGCGCGTCTCACCTGCCGCGGGCACGCGGTTGATGGCGCCCACGGGCTCACCATCGACCAGAATGATGCGCTTATCGCCTGCGCTGACCTCGGGCAGAAACTTCTGCGCGATGAGCGGCTCGCGATTGATGCCGCTGAAAAGCTCATGCAACGAGGCGAGATTGCCATCCGCTGGTTTGAGCCGGAAGACGCCTGCTCCGCCATTGCCGTAGAGCGGCTTGACGATGACATCGCCGTGGCGGGCGCGAAAGTCTTTCAAAGCCGCGAGCGAACGCGCGATCATGGTGGGCGGCGTGAGATCAGGAAAGCGCAAAACGAGCAGCTTTTCAGGGAAGTTCCGCACCCAGAAAGGATCGTTGACGACGAGTGTTTGCGGCGTCAGGCGCTCGAGAAGATGCGTTGTGGTAATGTAGCCCATGTCAAAAGGCGGGTCCTGACGCAGCCAAATGACGTCGAATGCGTCAAGCGGCCGGGTTTCTTCAGGGCCGAAAGCCGCGTGGCTCCCCTGCACACGAGACAGCTTCACCGTCCGCCCGCGCGCCAACACTTTGCCCTCGTCGAAGATCAGAGCGTCGGGCGTATACACAAAGAGAGTGTGGCCGCGCGTTTGGGCCTCTTCCGCGAGCCGGAAGCTTGAGTCGGCGTTGATATCAACGTCTTCAATCGGGTCCATCTGGAATGCCACTTCAAGCATCGCGCGCCTCCGCCAGTTTCGCGTTGCTTGATGGACCGCGCCGCGATGGCGCGCAACGGACTTATGCGCTTAAAGCGTTTTCGACGATCTGGATGCGCCCGCTCCCGTCCATGGCAGCCACATCGATGCGCAGGTCCGAAAGCCCGCCGCCCGGCAAATGATCGATGAAATCGCCCGCGCTGGCCAGAATGCGCCGGATCTGGCGCATGCCGAGGCTTTCCATCGCTCGGGCGAGTGTCTTTGAAGATTTGACCTCGACGATGATCGTCTCACGCCCGCGCCTGAGGATCAAATCGAGCTCCCCATGGGCACCGCGCCACCGGCGCGCGACAATCTGGAAACCGCGCGATTGATAATCTTTGGCGATCCGCTCTTCCGCAGCTTGGCCCTTGAGATATGAAACAATTCCACTCATTGGGTTTCTCCCGATTTGAGGGCCAGAGCCATTTGATAGACTTGCCGACGGGGGACCCCAAGCCCCCCCGAAACAGCCGTTGCCGCTTCTTTTAGGGTCGAGTGTGTTAAAGCGATCTTAAGCGCCGCGAGAATATCGTCATCGCTCGTCTCGGAGGCTATCGCTTTCGAGATCAGGATCACGCATTCCCCTTTGACCGTTTTTTCTAGCGTGCCCGCGTGTAGGTCCGGCAGGGTGCCGCGCCGCACTTCCTCGAAGCGCTTAGTGATTTCGCGGCAAAGCGCAGCCTGGCGCGCATCCCCGAAGATCGAGGCGGCATCGTCAAGAAAAGCCGCAACGCGCTTCGGGGCCTCAAAGAAGACGAGGGTCGCCGGGATCGTTTTCAGCTCGCTTAGATGCGCGCGCCGCGCGTGCTGCGTTGCCGGCGCAAAGCCCGCAAAAAAGAAGCGGTCCGTGGGCAAGCCCGCGATGCTCAAAGCCGCGATTGGCGCGCTTGGGCCAGGCGCGCCAGTGACAAGCGCGCCCAGGTCTCGCACCTCCTGCACCAACGCATAGCCTGGATCGGCGATGAGCGGCGTCCCGGCCTCTGATACATAGGCGACGGATTGCCCGACTGTGATCGCGCGCAATATGCGCGCCCGGTCGCTGCTTTTGCTATGGTCATGGTAGCTGATGATTGCCCGGCCTTCGAGAGCAATGGCATGCAAATCCAATAACTTGCGCAAGGTGCGCGTATCTTCGGCGACCAAAAGATCGGCCGATGCCAAGATATCAAGCGCGCGCAGCGTGATGTCGCGCGCGGTGCCGATTGGTGTCGCCACGATGTAGAGACCGGGCACCAATGGCGTTTTGACAAAATTCATGACTCGACCGCCATCCGCATCTTCCCCATTATGCTCGCGAGGTCGGCTGGGGTAAGCTGACACCGACGAGGGAGTGTAGTGATGCTGTCGTTTTTCGCGCCGTTAGGCAATCTGTTCCGTCCCGGGGCGTTCCTCGCGGGCGCACTTTTGTTATCTGCTTGCGAAGCCAATCTGACGTTGCCCAATGTCTCATTACCCGTGGCCTCTGGCCCGGCAGCGCCGCTGGATGTGGCGCTTCTTGTGCCGGCGGGAACCGAAGTGGCAGAACTCAGCGCCATCGCAAGCGCGCTCGAAAACTCTGCGCGCCTCGCTGCCGCTGATCTCGGGGAGCTCGAAATCAACATCACCACCTATAACACCCAGCGCGATACGGCGACGGCCGTGAATGCAGCGCGCCTGGCTGTGGAAGCGGGCGCAGATGTCATCCTTGGCCCGCTTGATGGCGAATCCGCCGCGGCCGTTGGCCTCGCCATGGAAGCCAGCAACACCCCTGTCTTGAGCTTTTCCAACAACACAGCCATCGCGGGCGGGAATGTCTATCTGCTTGGGTTGACCTTTGAGAACTCCGCCACGCGACTGGCAAGTTATGCCCGCGGTCAGGGTAAATCGCGGGTCATGGTTGTTCATGCGCGTAACGTGTCGGGCGAAGCGGGGCGCGCGGCCGTGGTACAAGCGCTTGCCCGTGAAGGCGTCGCCCTTGCCGCCGAGCAGGGCTATGAGAACTCGCTCCAAGGCGTCACCAACGCCACGAGCACCATCCCCGCGACCGTGCGCTCAAGTGGCGCTGACGCGATCTTTTTGACGTCGAGCACCGCCGGCGCACTTCCGATCTTCGCCGAGCTTTTGCCCGAGGCGGGCCTCGGCCCGGATCGCATTCAATATATTGGGCTCTCGCGCTGGGATCTCGACCCGAGGCTTTTCACAATGGACGCTGTGCAAGGCGGATGGTTCGCCATGCCCGACCGGGCGCGGATGACGGCTTTTTCAACCCGCTATCTCGATACCTATGGTAGTGCGCCGCATCCTTTGGCATTCACCGCCTATGACGGCATGGCAATCATCGGCGATCTCTGGGCCAACGGCGGGCAAGCCGCGCTTTCTCAGGCGTCTCTCACGCGGGGCAACGGCTTTCAGGGGGCCTCCGGGGTCCTTAGGCTGCGCGCCGATGGCACCAACGAACGCGGGCTTGCCGTGGGGACGATCCGGGAGGGCGCAGTCGTGACGATTGATGCAGCACCAAGGGCATTCGGTGGCGCTGGTTTCTAAACGCGCCGATCTCGCTGCGGATAGTCTGGCTGACAGCGCCGCAAACCGCGAGGCGCAGCGGCTTTTCAAGATCCATGGCTATGATGAAGCGCGCACCTTCTGTAAAGCCACAAAAGCAGCCGAGACCGCGCAGGGCGCGGTTGAAAAACGTCGCGCCATCGTCGAGGTGCTCGGCGCGGCAATTTCAGACGCGCGTGCCAGCATCACCGCGCATTTCGCAAAGCATCCGAAGCGCTCGCGCGACATCACGACCGCGTTTTCAAATGTCACCGATGTCACAGTGCGGCTCGCCCGAGATCTCGCGCAAACGCATCTTTTAGCGGCGCCCCTGCGCCCGGATGAAAACGCGCAAATGGCGATCCTGGCCGTCGGCGGCTACGGGCGCGGTGAGATGGCGCCCCATTCGGATGTCGATCTTCTGTTCCTCACGCCGCCCGGCACAGAGCCGGATTGCGAGCGGCTCGTCGAGGCGATGCTCTATGTGCTGTGGGACCTTAAGCTCAAAGTCGGCCATGCGACGCGCAGCGTGCGGGATTGCCTGCGTCTTGCCCGAGAGGATTACACGATCCGCACAAGTCTCGTTGAAATGCGCTTGCTTGGCGGCAGTGAAGCGCTTTTCCAAGATCTGCAACGCAGGCTCTGGGCCGAGCTTTTCAAATCGACGGCGCGCGACTTCATCGAAGCCAAGCTAG
>JBCCTH010000155.1:0-6953 GCA_039198835.1 Pseudomonadota bacterium
CCTCAACGCCGCTGAGTTCGGGCGGCTTTACCTCGGGCACGCTCGGCACCGCCATGACAACGGGGACGACAGGCACAACTTCAACCTTTGCAACCATGGGGCAAGGTGCAGCGCCCTCCGGAGCCTCGGGCGCGACCGGCACAATCGGCACAATTTCTTCCACCGCCACAATGGGAACCGCTCCCGTTTGCTTCGGTGGCGGCGCAGAGGCAAGCTCCACACCGATGGGCGGCACATCGGTCGCCGGGCCGTCAACGCTCTCAGCGCCTTCAACACTCCTGACCAGCACAATCGCAACTGAACCGCCCCGCGCAACTGTCCAGACCGTGGCAACGATCCCGCCCACTGCCACGATCCAAACGGTCGCGACAATGTGCATCCCCCCCTCCTGTCTGACGACCCCGGTCGCATCCATCGGTGGCGGTGAGAGCGGAGGCCCAAGCATGGGCGCGGCCTCCACGCCGCTGAGCAGCGGCATGGCCGCTCCCTCGGCCTCCTTGGCAACCAACAACATCGCCTGCGTAGCGTGTGCCGTTGGTCCCATGGCCACGCCAACGCAGACGGCCCCGTTCTGTGCCGCGACAGTGGCGACCATCTCTTGCGCGGTCCCTGCAACATTCGCCGACACAGGAGAAGCCAGCACGCCGCTTAGCGGGCAATCATCCGGCGGGATTTCGGTCTGCGGAACGATGGCGACAGGCGTGATCACCCAATGCCTCGCCTGCATCAGACCAAACGAGGCCTCCCCGAGCGCGGAAGCCACACCCATGGACCAATCAGCGACTTTTCTATGCGCCGCGTCCTCCACGAACAGAGAAATCATACAAACCTCGCCCTTGGCGCAAGCGTCACCGATGGGCGCAGCAAGCACACCGCTTGGCGGTGGAGGGTTTGGTTGCATCGCAACCGCGGCCTCGGGCACCACCGCCACATCTGGCGCGACAACGGGTGCTTGTTTTGCAGGAAATGCATCTGGCGCGACCAGCGCACCTTTGGGCGGCAATTTCAGCACGATCGGCAGCGCGGCCACCGTCGGCTCCGTCGGCAGCTTTTGCTCCACGGCGGGCACTGTCGGAAGCAGCGGCACCATCGGAACCAAAGCGCCCTAACCGCCCGATCTTGACCCCGATCATCGGCGCGCGGACGACCAGACCGCGCGCCATATCCGCACGACCCCTTCTCAATCAAAGAGCGAGCCTGCCGCGCCCATGAACCAATTCCCCACCATCAAGGCGAAGTACCAGGTCATCCCGATCCGGGATGAGGGCGTTTATCTGCTGGCCGAGAACGAGAAGCACGTCTTGGAAGGGGCCGTCATGCCCCATCTCATCGGGCTTCTGGACGGGCAAAAAACCTGGGAGGCGATTCTGGCGCAGCTTGGCCCGAGCTTTGGGGAAGAGGCGGTGCGTCAGGCGATCAATGTCGTTTTGACCAATAACCATGTCGAAACCGCAGCGCCTGCCGCGATGCGCCCGTTTCAGATCTATTGGTCAGAGCTCGGCCTCGATTGGCCCGCCGCCGCGCAGCTCATGGAGCATTCAAATATCCATGTGATCCCGGTGGGCATGGTCAATGCGCAGATCGTGCTTCAGGGCCTTGCATCGATGGGCCTCAAATCTGACGCGGCGCGCCCGGCGACGATGAGTGTCGTGGTGACCGAGGATTATGAACACCCCGCGCTGGGGCAAATCAATCAAGCCTTCCATGAGCGCGGCGCGCCTTGGCTTTTGATGAAGCCCTCGGGCCTCATTCCGCTGGTGGGCC
The DNA here is from genome assembly GCA_039198835.1 of Pseudomonadota bacterium. Lineage (GTDB taxonomy): Bacteria > Pseudomonadota > Alphaproteobacteria > Rhodobacterales > Rhodobacteraceae > Shimia_B. The sequence goes on from JBCCTH010000155.1 coordinate 1,765, forward strand.
CGCTCATCCGCCCGCGAGAAACCGCCTGTTGGGAATGTCTTGTCTTTTGGATGCGCCATAATCGAGAGGTCGAAAGTTATGTCAGCCGAAAGGCCGGCGGCGCGGGCCCGCTTATGACATCAAAGGCGCGCGTACCGCTGGGAGAGAGCCAATCTGCATCATTCGCGCTTCTCCAACTCGCGCGCTATCTGGCCACGGGCCAAGCGGCCTATATTCAAAGCCGGATCACAGCCTTTGACACGCTCACCGGCGATCAAAGCACACATCCCGTCAACCGCCGCCCGCAATGCCCCGTATGCGGCGATCCCGCGCTTGCCCATGTGGCTGGCAAACCCCTTGACCTGCAAGACCCCCAGGAGCGCGTTGAAAACGAAAACGGCTTTAGGCCCGAACACCCGGACACGACATTTCACAAATACGCACATCTCATTTCTCCTCTCACCGGGATCGTGAAAGGCATCTATCCCACCCAGGTTCAGAACACCTCGCTCATCAAAACCTACGTTGCCGGGCATAACTTCGCCCTCAAAAGCGATGGGCTGATCTTTCTGAAGGATGGGCTGCGCAGCAATTCATCGGGCAAGGGCCGCACCGATGCCCAAGCGCGGACATCGGCGCTTTGCGAAGCGCTGGAGCGATATTCAGGAACCTATCGGCGCGAGGAAGAAACGCGCCGCGCGACCCTCAAAAGCCTGGGCGATGAGGCCGTCGATCCGCGCCTGTCGATGCTTTACTCCGAAAAACAATATGAGGATCGCGCGGAGTGGAACGCCAAGCATGCGCGCTTTCAGGTGGTGCCCGATCCGTTCGACGAAAACGCAGAGCTCACCTGGGCACCGGTCTGGTCACATACCCAAAAGCGGCGCAAATGGATGCCTGCCTCAGCGCTCTATTACGGGTTCAGCGAGCGCGATCACCGCTTTTATGCGTGGTCGGATTCAAATGGCGCGGCGGCGGGCGGCAATCTGGAGGATGCGCTTTTGCAAGGCGCGCTTGAGCTCGTTGAACGCGATTGCGTGGGCATCTGGTGGATGAACATGCTATCGCGCCCGGGCCTCGATCTTGAGAGCTTCGGCGATCAATATGTTCTTGATCTCAAATCATATTTCACAAGCATCGGACGCGATCTTTGGGTGCTTGATCTGACATCTGACCTGGGCATTCCAACTTTCGCGGCGATCAACCGCCGCAGGGACGGGCCAACGGAAGATATCGTCATGGGGTTCGGGGCGCATCTTGACCCTCGGATCGCCCTTTCGCGATGCGTCACCGAGATGAACCAGTTCATTCCCGCGGTCCTGAAAATCAATGAAGAGGGCGTGACCCAATACGGCTATGACGATCCCGAGGCGTTGGATTGGTGGCGCAATGCCACGCTCGAAAACCAGCCCTATCTCGGCCCCTCCTGCGATCTCCCCGCGACGCGCCTTTGCGATTTCGAGGGCCCGCTTGAAGGGAGTGTACGCGAGAATGTCGAACGGGTCTTTGCGGGCTTTGAGGCGGCGGGATGCGAGGTTTTGATCCATGATCAGACCCGCCCGGATATCGGCTTGCCGGTTGTGAAGGTCATCGCGCCGGGCATGCGCCATTTCTGGGCGCGCTACGCCCCAGGGCGGCTCTATGATGTGCCCGTGAAAATGGGGTGGCTCAAGACACCGACCGCGGAAAGCGATCTCAACCCCATAGCGATGTTTATCTGAATGTCTGAGATGCGCGCCATTCTGCGAAATCCCGAGCATGAGGCGCATCTGGCTACATTCCTCGCGCATCAGGGCGTGGCCAAAGAGGCCGCGACCGAGATCATTTGCGCGCTTGGCGGCGCGGGCCTCGATATCGCCGCCGCAGCCCCCGCGCTGGTGGAGGCCATGGCGCGCGCGGGATATGCGGCGATTTCTGTGGCTTCAGGCGCGCTGACGGTTATCCCGGTGCGGGTTGATTTCAAGCTGCCCGAAGCGCGCGCGGGCGAGGCCCTGACCCCGCTCAAACTCTCGCGCTTCCAGTCGATGCAGGCTGAAGCTGGGGTTCTCACCGCGAAGTCTCCGCTCGGCGACGCGGCGATCAAGCTCCATGATCCACGCCTCGCGAGCCTGATCGCAGCCTTCCAAACACCGATGACAGCCGAAGAGGCGCTCACCGGGAACTGGCTCAAAAAGCACGGTGGCGCGATCATCGAGGCGCTTTTGAGCGCGTCCATCCTCCTGCCTTGCGATCGTGACGGGCTCACAGAAGAAGACCGCGACCCGGGTCTCAGGATGTGGGACGCCCCCGAACTCACCTTCCACAGCCGCAGCAGGCTGGGCCGCCCCGGCGCGCCCATCGGGGCGACTTGGCAACACCGGGGCGAGATCGAACCGCCCCGCGCGCTCAAGGAAAACCCATGGGAACAAGGCGCGATAGCGCTCTACCAACCCGCGCAACTGAGCCGCGACATGCCGCTTTACCAAGCGATGGAGAGCCGGCGCTCGATACGGCACTACTCAAAAGTTCCGCTCTCCGCGATGGAGCTTGGGGAGTTTCTTTATCGCACGATGCGCATTCGAGAGGTCTCTGGCGAAGGCGAACACGAGACCGCCCGCCGCCCCTACCCCAATGGCGGCGCGCTCTGGGAGCAGGAGCTTTATGTCACAATCGATGCCTGTCTCGATCTGCCGCGCGGCTTTTATTATTACGATGCGCTCCATCACAGGCTGTGCCCGGTTCACCCCCATGATCACCTGATCGAAGCGCTGCTCGAAGACGCGGTGAACGCCACAGCGCGCACGGGCCGCCCGCAGGTCCTTTTCACAATTGCGGCGCGTTTTGCGCGCTTCAACTGGAAGTATTCGGGCATGGGCTATGCCGCGCAGCTCAAAAATGTCGGCGCGATTTATCAGACAATGTATCTCGTTGCCACGGCCATGGGCATCGGCGGGTGCGGGCTTGGGCTTGGCAATTCTGATCTGTTCGCCCGTCTGACCGGGCTCGATTACACGCAAGAAGGCTCGATCGGAGAATTCATGATCGGCCGCCCCGTTTAGGCGGGCCGCACCCGGCAGAAAGGGATTTCAATGGCAGATTTTGAACAAAGCCCCCTGATTTCAACGCTCCGCTATCGCACGCGCGGGGCTGAAAAGCCCGAGCAGGAGGAGATCTGCACGCAGCTCATGCTGGGCCTCAAAGAATATTACTGCCATCTGCCGCAGAAGATGTCGGCGTTTGGCTTTGATCCGATCCAACAGCTCGACACCCTGCGAAACTCCGACGGGCGCGGCTTTACCCGTTCGATGCTGCGCATCATCAACCGCTTGCGCGACCGCCATACAACGCTGCGCCTGGCAGAGCCTTGGACGCACATGGTCGCCTATGTGCCCTTTATCATTGAACAATATTTCAATGAGCGCGGTTGGGCCGAATATGTCGTGTCAAAGCATCTGTTTGGGTTCGATGAGATCCCCATCGGCGCGCGGGTGACCCATTGGAACGGCGTGCCGATCCATATCTACCTGCGTGAATTCGGGCGTCAGAGCCAGGGTGCCAATGCTTCGGCGCAGATGCGCCTGGCGATCTCATATCTCTCGATCCGTTCCATGGCCTATGTGCCCATGCCAAACGAAGACTGGGTGACGCTGACATATTATGATCCCTCCGGCGCGCTCAAAACATCATCAACCCCCTGGCGCTTTTACATCAATCAGCCGTCGCCCACCCAAGGCGGCGGTGCGGGGGCCGATGCCGGTGAAGCCTCGGGCGATGCGGCGTTGCATATCGGGCTCGATGAGCAAACGCTCACGTCGAATAAATTCAAGTCATTGGCGCAAAATGTTGAGGCCTCTGCGAAGCTCGCCGAAACGACATCAGAGGGCGCCCTAAGATACGGAAAGGTCGAGACCCCGACGGGCCCCTGCGGCTATCTCAGGATCTTTTCATTCGATGTTGGCAACGTTGATAGCTTCATCTCTCGCATGGCCAAGATCCTCGCTGATCTACCCCAGGAGCGGCTCATCATCGATCTGAGGGAAAACCCGGGTGGGATGATCCCCGCCGGTCAAAAGCTCATCCGGCTGTTGTCGCCCAAAGAGCGGCTTGAGGCCGCGCCGATCTCCTTTCGGTCAACCCGCTCAACACAAAAGCTTGCAGCGCTGCGCGGTTTCGAAGCCTGGCAAAAGTCGCTGGAACTGCAAGGCGCGACAGCCAACCTTTGGTCGCAGAGCTTCCCGATTGTGCCTTATTATCAAGGCATTCCAGATTATCGCTATCCCGGCAAAGTCACACTCATCATCGATAGTCTGTGCTACTCGACCACCGATTTTTTTGCAGCCGATTTCCGCGATAACGGCCTGGGCAAGATCATCGGGATCGATGCAGCGACAGGGGGCGGCGGCGCGAATGTCTGGCCCTGGAATACGCTGGTCAGGTTTGCAAATTATGCGGGCGACGCTGCGCCAAAGGCGCTGCCTGTTGGGTATTCGCTCAATCTCTCGCTAAGGCGCGCCTATCGCACGGGAAGCTCGCGCGGGCTGCCGATCGAAGATCTCGGGGTGCCCGCCGACACGCGCTATAAAATGACCCGGCGCGATCTTCTGGAAGAAAACACCGATCTCATCGATTTCACCGCGGCGCAGATGGCCTGAGCTCCGTCTCGGGGCCAGGGGGCCTCGCAATTTTCGCGCCCAATCCCTAGTTCTCTTATCAGGAATTTTCTGGGAGCCCCCGCCTTGTCTAAAGCACCAAATCCAAACGCGCCAAAGCGCAATTCCCCGCGCATTCTCACCGTCAAGAGAGCGGGCCATCTGACGCCCAACATGATCAGGGTCGTCTTTGCCGGTCCCGAGCTTGCGGGGTTTCCCGAGGGCCATGACGGGGGGAATTGCAAGATCATGCTTCCCGAGCCCGGAGAGGCGCGCGCGGCCTTTGAACATCGGCTCTCAGACGGCCCCATGCCGCCCCGGCGGACATACACCGTGCGCAGATATGATGCGGCCACGGGCGAGCTGACCATCGATTTCGTGGATCACGGCGATGAAGGGCCGGCCTCCAGCTGGGCAAACCGCGCGCGACCGGGCGATTTTCTCGGGTTCGCAGGCCCGAGTTTGCCAAAGCTCACGCATTTTGAGGCGGATTGGTATCTTGTGGCCGCCGATCTTTCGGCTTTGCCGGTCGCGGCCGCGTCGCTTGAAGCCATGCCCGAGGAGGCGCAGGGCATCGCCATC
>JBCCTH010000156.1:0-6901 GCA_039198835.1 Pseudomonadota bacterium
CATCGACAAGACCCATATCGATGGGCTGATCTTGAATTGCGGCTGGTGCTATGGCGGCTTCAAAGCGGTGCCGGGCTCTGGATATTCGACAGCGCATCTGCTCGCCACGGGCGCGCCCCACGCCCCCGCCGCGCGCTACCGTCTTGACCGGTTTCGCACGGGCGCAGGCCTCATGGATGAGGAGGGCACCGGTGCGCAACACAATCTCCATTAATCAGAGCGGGACGCCGGACGGCGCTGTTGCTGCGCAATGCGCCCCGCCCACCGTCCCCACATCGCGCGCCGGGAGGCAACGACTTTGATCATACCCTGTCCCATCTGCGGCGAGCGTGACGCGCGCGAATTCTCTTATAAGGGCCATGTGAGCTTTTTAGATCGCCCCGCCCCCGAAGCGGGCGATGAAGCTTGGGATGCCTATCTTCACACCCGCGAAAACATAGCGGGGATCGTGGATGAGCTTTGGTGCCATGAGGCGGGATGCGGCGCATGGATCGTGGTGCGGCGCAACACGATCACCCACGAGATCATCGGCTCGTGGCTCGCAAAAGAAATGAAGGAAGCGCGCCGTGCGGGTTGAAGGCAAAGGCAGGATTGATCGCAAAACGCCCATTGATTTCACGTTCAACGGCGAAAAGTACGCGGGCTTCGCGGGAGATACGCTCGCCTCGGCGCTTTTGGCCAATGATGTTCGCCTCGTCGCGCGCTCTTTCAAATATCATCGCCCGCGCGGGATCCTGACCGCCGGCTCAGAGGAGCCAAACGCGCTCGTGACGGTGGGCTCGGGCGGGCATCAGGAGCCCAATGTGCGCGCCACGATGCAAGAGTTGTTTCACGGACTTGAGGCGCAGCCGCAAAATGCCTGGCCTTCTCTCAAGCGCGATCTTTTGAGCGTCAACGATCTCGTTTCGCCGTTTCTGGGGGCGGGCTTTTACTACAAGACATTCATGTGGCCCAAGGCTTTCTGGGAAAAGCTCTATGAGCCTTTGATCCGCCGCGCGGCGGGGCTTGGCCGGCTGAGCGGTGCGCATAATGCAAGCTTTCATACCCGCGCTTTCGCCCATTGCGATCTTTTGGTCATCGGGGCGGGGCCTGCGGGCTTGCGCGCGGCGCGCGCCGGGGCCGAGGCCGGGCTCGATGTCATTTTAGCCGATGAAAGTTGGGAGATGGGCGGGCGTCTTCTGTCGGAGACGCTGGAGATCGAGGGACAACCGGGCGCCGATTGGGCTCAAGACGAAGTATCCGCGCTCACGGAGCTTGGCGTGCGGATCATGGCGCGCACGACCGTAACAGGCGCCTATGATGGCGGTGTCTATGGCGCGCTTGAGCGCCGCGCGCATCATCTGCCGCAAAATAGCGGAAGCGGGCCGCTCGAATGCTTTTGGCGCATCTATTCCAAGCGAGCGATCCTCTGCGCGGGTGCGCTCGAGCGCTCGATCGCCTTCGCAAATAATGATCGCCCCGGTGTGATGATGGCGGGCTCAGTGCGCGGATATCTCAACAGGTTTGGCGTCGCGCCGGGCCAGAATGTGGCTGTTTTTACCAACAATGACAGCGGATATCGCACCGCGCGCGATCTGATCGAGGCGGGCGTCAAAGTCTCCGCGCTCATTGACAGCCGCGAGAGCGTGCGCGCCGATATCGATGTGCCGGTCTTTGCTGGCGCGACGGTGAGCGGCTCGAAAGGCCGCCTTGGCCTCGAGCAGATTACCGTGAAAACGAAGTCTGGCACGCGGCCCCTCAACGCGGATTGCCTGGCGGTGTCCGGGGGATGGAACCCGGTTGTGCATTTGACCTGCCATATGAACGGGCGACCTGTCTGGGAGGAGAGCATCGCGAGCTTCGTGCCCAAGGCCGGCGCTATCCCCGGGCTGAGCGTCGCGGGGGCGGCAGCGGGGATCATGGACACGTTCGGTTGCCTGAAATCCGGCGCGGCGGCGGGGGCCGAGGCCGCTCAAGCGTTGGGCAAGACGCCCGCGCCTGTGCCCACGCCCCATGCTGAGGCGTCTGATTATGCGATCGCGGCGCTCTGGGCGGTGCCCGGCAAGGGCCGCGCTTGGCTCGATTTCCAAAACGATGTCACGGTCAAAGACATCAAACAGGCCGCGCAGGAGAACTATACCAGCGTTGAACACATGAAGCGCTACACCACCCAGGGCATGGCCACCGACCAAGGCAAGAATTCGAACGTCGCGGCGCTCGCCCTCTTGGCTGACGCAACAGGCCGCGCGATCCCCGAGACGGGTACAACGACGTTCCGGCCGCCCTATGCGCCCGTGGCGCTCGCGTCACTCGGGGCAGGAGCGCAAGGCAAGGGCTTTGCGCCTGAACGCTTCACCACATCCCATAGGGCGAGCACGGGGCGCGGCGCGCCGATGATTGAAGCCGGTCTGTGGTATCGCCCCTCTTACTTTCCCCAGACAGGCGAATCCCATTGGCGCGAAAGCTGCGACCGCGAAGTCGGTTTCGTGCGCGACGCTGTGGGCATCTGCGATGTCAGCACGCTGGGCAAGATTGACATCCAGGGGCCTGACGCGGCCGCGTTTCTCGATTTCGTTTATTCCAACCTCTTCTCGACGCTCAAGCTGGGCAAGGTGCGCTATGGGCTCATGCTGCGCGAAGACGGCCATGTGATGGATGATGGAACGACCGCGCGCTTGGGCGAGGCGCATTATGTCATGACGACGACGACAGCTGCCGCCGGGCAGGTGATGACGCATTTGGAATTTGTCCACCAATGCTTGCGCCCCGAGCTTGACGTGAGTTTCATTTCGGTGACGGAACAATGGGCGCAATTCGCGGTGGCAGGCCCGCGCTCTCGCGAGCTTCTCAACGCGATCCTTGACGCAGAGATCGACGATGAAAGCTGGCCTTACATGTCCTGCGGCGCGGTGAATGTTGCGGGCATCGCCGGACGGCTCTTCCGCATCTCTTTTTCGGGCGAGCATGCCTATGAAGTCGCCGTGCCCGTGCGCTACGGCGATAGTCTTTTTCGGCTTCTCGTGGCCCAGGCCGAGGCCATGGGCGGCGGCGCTTACGGGATGGAAGCGCTCAACGTCATGCGCATCGAGAAGGGCTTTGTCACCCATGCAGAGATCCACGGCCGCACAACCGCCTTTGACATCGGCCTTGGTCGCATGGTCTCCGCCAAGAAAGACTGTGTCGGCAAAACCATGGCTGAGCGGCCCGGGCTTCTCGATGAAGAGCGCGAGCAATTGGTTGGCCTCAAGCCGCTCAATGCCCAGGCCAGGCTGACAGCGGGCGCGCATCTTTATGACGATGGTGCCGCGCCCGTGGCGGCCCATGATCAAGGATATGTAACTTCGGTGGCCTATTCGCCAACGCTCGCCCACGACATCGCCTTGGCTTTCGTCAAAGGCGGGCGGTCGCGCCTGGGCGAGACGATGCGCTTTTGGGATGGGCTTCGCGGGGTTGATACCGCCGTTGAGATCGTTTCGCCGGTCTTTCTTGACCCTGAAGGGGAGAAGCTGCGTGGTTAAGCTCATCGCAAAAAGCGCCGCAGAAGGTCTTCTACCGATCGAAGGCGATGGCGCTCTGGCGGCGGAAATGCCTTTTGAAACGCTCACGTCGCTTGCGCCTTTAACGGCGCGCGGTGAAGCCGGGCTTGCTGTGGCGCTCAAGGATCTGCATGGCCTCGCGCTCCCCAAAGCTGGGCGTTTTTCGGGGAAAGCGGGCGCGCGTTGCGCTTGGTTCGGGGCGGCGCATTATCTTTTGATGGGGCCGCCGCCGGAGCCCGGTCTCGAAGACCATGCCGCGCGCACCGATCAGAGCGATGCTTGGTGCCATGTCGCGCTGACGGGCCTGCGCGCGGCTGAAACGCTGAGCTACCTGACCCCGCTTGATCTGCGTGACGCGCATTTCAAGCGCGGGCATGCGGCGCGCGCGCAGATCGGGCACATGAACGGCCTGATCTTGCGTAGCGGCGCGCAGAGCTATGAGCTTTTGGTCTTTCGCTCGATGGCGGCGACGTTGGTTCACGAACTCAGCGAGGCAATGCGCGCGCTTCCCTGAAAGACGGGCTGCTCACCTTAGGTATTTACGGTATTGATGAAGATCGGCCTGCCGCGGCCGCGCGGCGCTTTGCGGGCAGGCGCTCAGGCAAAACGCTGCTCGAGGTGCAAAGAGCGTTATGTCACCACCGATTGAACAATGAGCGTCCAAGACCCGACCGTGCCAAAGGCGCGCGTGCCGGGAAGGCCGCCGCGCACCCTGTCAGCTATCGCGCCGCGTTCATGGCTGGGGCAGGCGAGCCAGGTCGCGCTATAGCCTCTCGTTTTGTGAGCCAATTGAAAGGCCTGGCGGATGTCAGGGCGCTGCTCGGTCGGATCAAGGCGCACGCAGACATCTCCCTCGCGGGGAAAAGGGGCCTTTGCGACAAGGCCCGAGGCCTCAGGCGGCGTGTAGCGCGCGAAAAAGAGCGGGCCGTTGACCAAGGGACCAACCCCGAGGGCGCGCAAGCTTGCGGTTTCGGCTGCGCGCGCCTCTTTGGTCTCAGGGGCCATGGCGCATGCCGAAAGCAACATGAAGAGCGGGAGAACACAGCGCATGCTACACCCATAGCCAAGGCACGGTGACTTGCAACTCCGCCATGAGGCCCCATACTCATGCCATGAGCCTGCCCCCCGGATTTCTTGACGAATTGCGCTCGCGCACCTCGCTGTCGGGCGTTGTGGGGCGCAAGGTCATCTGGGATCCGCGCAAATCCAATCCGGGGAAGGGCGATCTCTGGGCACCATGCCCCTTTCATCAGGAAAAGACGGCGTCGTTTCATGTCGATGATCGCAAGGGCTATTATTATTGCTTCGGCTGCCACGCCAAAGGCGATGCAATCTCATTCGTGCGCGAGACCGAGAATGTCGGTTTCATGGAGGCGATAGAGATCCTCGCGGGGGAAGCGGGCATGCAGATGCCCGAGCGCGACCCCCGCGCGAAGGAAAAAGCCGATGAGCGCACCGAGCTTGCCAAGGTGATGGAGGAGGCTGTCAGATTTTTCCGCCTTCAGCTTTCGCGCGGTGTGGGGGCGCAGGCCCGCGATTATCTGGCCGGGCGGGGGCTGTCTCAAAAGGCGCTCGAGCGGTGGGAAATCGGGGTTGCGCCGGCGGGGTGGCAAAATCTGTGGCAGCATTTGCGCGGCAAGGGGATCGAGCCGGAAAAGATCATCGCTTGCGGGCTCGCAAAGGCGTCTGACAAGGGGCGTGAGCCCTATGACACGTTTCGCAACCGGATCATGTTCCCCATCCGAGATCCGCGTGGACGGGCGATCGCCTTTGGTGGCCGCGCGATGGACCCAAACGATAACGCGAAGTATCTCAATTCGCCTGAGACGCTCCTCTTCGACAAGGGGCGCACGCTGTTCAATCACGGCCCCGCGCGGGAGGCTTCAGGCAAGGGCACGCCGCTCATTGTCGCGGAAGGTTATATGGATGTGATCGCGCTGAGCGAAGCGGGCTTTGGCGCGACGGTCGCGCCTCTCGGCACGGCAGTCACTGAGACGCAGCTTGAGCTTCTTTGGCGGATGCATGGCGAGCCCGTTATCGCGCTCGACGGCGATAAGGCGGGGTTTCGCGCCGCGATGCGCGTCGTCGATCTGGCTTTGCCGCTCCTTGAGGCCGGGAAGTCTCTGCGGTTTGCGCTGATGCCTGAAGGCGCGGACCCGGATGATGTTTTGAAAGCCCAAGGCCCGGCGGCGATGACATCCTTGATCGAAGGGGCTGTGCCGCTCGTTGAATTGCTTTGGCAGCGTGAAACCTCGGGCCGTAATTTTGACAGCCCCGAGCGCAAGGCAGCGCTTGATAAAGCGCTGCGCGACGCCATCAAACAGATCAAAGAGCCGTCTTTGCAAAGCCATTACCGCGAAGAGTTCAAGCGCCTGCGCCAGGCGCTCTTTGGCTATGGCGCCCAACCCAGGCAGGCCTTTGTGCCCGGTCGCGCGCGCCCGAGGGCGCCGCAGACCACCACCCGCAACTCCGCGCTCGTCACCGGCCTTTCGCCCGATCAATTGCGAGAAGCCGCGATTTTGGCGACGCTGATCGCCACCCCTGCCGCCGTGGCTGAATTTGCGACCGAACTCGAAAAGATGGAATGTCACGGCGATCATGCGCGGCTTCAATCGCACCTTCTTGAAGCCCCGGAAGAAGAGCTCACACGCGAGAAGATGACGCTGTCGCTCGGTGCTGCGGCCCTTGAAAAGCTCTTCGGGCTTCCCCACATCGCGATTAACCCGGCGGTGCGCTGCGCGGGCGATATTGACTTGGCCCGCCTGACGCTGACCGAAGAGTTTTCAAAGCTCGCGGCCCAACGGCACCATGAGAAAGAAATCTCGGATGCGATCGAAGATCTCAACGGCACCGTGAACGAAGACCTGACTTACAGGCTCAGCCAGGCGGCAGAGGCGCTCAACAGCGCCGGGCGCCACGAAGACGAAGATCAGATGGAATATGACACCGCGCCCAATGGCGCAAAGCTAAACCGCGACGAACGCAACGCGCTCAACGAGTTAATTGACCAGATTTCTTCGCCAAAGCGCATCGAGCGGCGCTCTTGAGGCCTCTGATTGGGGGGGCGTCTTTTGGTGAGGAAGAGATAACAGAATCAGGGTAAATAGGAAAACGAATCACCTACGCACTGATTCGTTTTTCTGAGCTGATTCGCGGAGGGACGCCGCCCATGGCCAAAGATACCAACGAAGACCGCAAGCCAGACGACGCCGTGAACGAGCCAATGGTCGATATGAGCCAGGCCGCCGTCAAGAAGATGATCTCCGAGGCGCGCGAGAAGGGCTTTATCACTTATGACCAGCTCAACCAGGTTCTGCCGCCTGATCAGGTAAATTCTGAACAGATCGAAGATGTCATGTCGATGCTCTCTGAGATGGGCATTAACA
>JBCCTH010000157.1:0-6869 GCA_039198835.1 Pseudomonadota bacterium
ACATAATCCATGGCCCAAGCTCTACTGGCCGCGCGCTTCATGTCCAATCTTCAAATGTGAGGGGCGTGTTCACACAATGTGACTGATGAGGCGCGCGGGCCCGTCGGGGGGGATACATGTCACGCTGAGATTTTCGATCCGGTGCTTCAGGATCTCTTGGGCGGGCACATTCGCCGCCCGTCTGACTTGCGTCAGGATCGCGCCATAATGCGCGACAACGATGATGTCGCGCGCGCCGATATCTGCCAGGCGCTTTGTGGCGCGCGCAACGCGGGCCTCGGCATCATTCCAGCTTTCGCCGCCCGGCGCGCGAATGTCCCCAGGCTGATCCCAATAGGCGCGCGAGAGCTCAGGCCATTTTTCGTCAATGACAGAAAAGTCCACGCCGTCCCATTCTCCGAAATCGAATTCGCGCAGATCGCGATCATCGGGCAGGCGCGTGCGACCCCCGGCGATGGCATCGGCCGTGGCGCGCGCGCGAACGAGGTCGGATGAGATAATCGGCGCCTCGCGCGGAAGAAATGCCGAAAGTCGCTCAAGGGCAGCATGATCAGTGAGATCTGCGGGCACATCGCGCCAGCCGCAAAAAGCGCGCTCATGGGTCGGGCCGTGGCGCACCCACCAAAGGGTCGTCATGGGCCGCTCCCCTTGAGGATTTGCGGAAGGCCCGCGATGACCAGAACCGCGTGATCGGCGCGCGCAGCGATCGCTTGGTTGAGCTTTCCCTGCGCGTCGCGAAATCTGCGCCCGAGTTTGTATTCGGGCACCACGCTCATCCCGACCTCATTGGAGACGACGATGAGCGGCGCGGATGCGGTATCGAGAGCGTCGAGGAACTTCGCGATCTCCACATCGAGAACCCGCTCCGCCAAAAGAACATTGGAGAGCCAGAGGGTCGCGCAATCGAGCAGACAGACCGCGTCTTCGCCGATGCTCGCCAACGGCGCGGAGATATCGAGCGGCGCTTCATGGGTGATCCAATCGGGCCCGCGTGCCTCGCGGTGGCGTTCGATCTTGGCTGCCATCTCATCGTCGAAAGCTTGTGCGGTGGCGATGTAGTGCCTGGGGCGCGCGCTTTGCCCGGCCAGCCTCTCAGCATAGGCTGATTTACCGGAACCCGCGCCACCTAATACGAGCGTCAAGGGAGGCAACTTTTTCTTCATCCTTTTTTTGATCCGCCGCGGATGCCGCCCCGTAATCCTAATCAAAGACACCCAGAGGGGCCTGCCACTGGCCCCCGTCACCAAGATTAGCCAGGGGGCCGAACAACGATGGCATTGGATAGCGGTTACGATCAATCCCTTTCGCGCCGGGCAATGAAGGCTGAATTGCTCGACGCCGAAACAGAACTCAGGCTGGCTTACGCATGGCGCGACGAGCGCTGTGAGGAAAGCCTGCATCGCCTCATCACAGCTTACATGCGTCTGGCCATCTCGATGGCCGCCAAGTTCAAGCGCTATGGCGCGCCGATGAATGATCTCATCCAAGAGGCGGGTCTCGGGCTCATGAAGGCCGCCGATAAGTTTGACCCTGACAGAGGCGTTCGCTTTTCGACTTATGCTGTCTGGTGGATCAAAGCATCGATCCAGGATTATGTGATGCGCAACTGGTCGATGGTGCGCACCGGGTCGACGTCGTCTCAGAAATCGCTCTTCTTTAACATGCGCCGGGTGCAGGCGCGCCTTGAGCGCGAAGCTGCATCGGCGGGCGAAGTGCTTGACCGTCACCAACTCCGCCAGATGATCGCGACCGAAGTCGGTGTGCCGTTGCATGATGTCGAGATGATGGAAGGGCGGCTTGCTGGCTCTGACTTCTCTCTCAACGCCACGCAATCAACAGATGAAGAGGGCCGCGAATGGATCGACGCTCTCGAAGACGACCGCGAACAGGCCGCTGAAACCGTCGAACATGATCATGACGTGGCCACTTTGCGCGGTTGGCTTGTGACAGCATTGTCAGCGCTCAATGAGCGCGAGCAGTTTATCGTGCGCGAGCGTAAGCTGCGCGATGATCCGCGCACCTTGGAAAGCCTTGGAAACGAGCTTGGCCTTTCCAAAGAGCGCGTGCGCCAGCTTGAAGCGGCTGCATTCGGTAAAATGCGCAAAAGCCTTGAGACCCAAAGCCGTGAGGTTCACGAATTCTTCGCGTGACCCGCGCCTGCCTTGCAACGGGCGCGCGCTAGCTTATGCTCGCGCCCATGCTGTCGGCTCGGCGAATATTGTTGATCATCTCGGGCGGGATAGCCGCCTACAAGGCGCTGGAGCTCATCCGGCGTCTGAGGGAGCGTGGCGCGGACGTCACACCGGTTCTAACCTCTGCCGCCGAGCAATTCGTGACGCCTTTGAGCGTTGCGGCTTTGGCTGGCGAGAAAGCCTACCGCGATCTCTTTGATCTGACGGACGAAGCGGAGATGGGCCATATCGAGCTGTCGCGCTCCGCGGATCTGATCGTTGTCGCGCCTGCTTCGGCTGATCTCATGGCGAAGATGGCCGCGGGCCTCGCCAATGATCTGGCCTCAACGCTTCTCCTGGCCACCGACACGCCGGTGATGATCGCGCCGGCGATGAATGTGCGGATGTGGGCCCACCCTTCCACGCAACGCAACATCGCAACTCTCAGGGCCGACGGTATCGCGTTTGTTGGCCCAAGCGAAGGGGCGATGGCCTGCGGCGAGTTCGGGCCAGGCCGCATGGCAGAGCCGATGGAGATTGTCGCGGCCATCGAGGCCTCTTTTGCGCCGGGCCCTTTGACGGGCAAACATGTGCTTGTCACATCCGGGCCAACCCATGAGCCCATCGACCCTGTGAGATATATCGCCAACCGCAGCTCCGGCGCGCAGGGTGCGGCGATTGCGGCGGCTTTGCTCGACCTCGGTGCGAAGGTGAGCTTTGTTTCAGGGCCCGCGCGCGTCGCCCCGCCTGTGGGTGTTGCGCTCACAGCCGTCGAAACCGCGCGCGAGATGCGCGACGCTGTCCATGGCGCTTTACCTGCCGACGCAGCGATCTTTGCCGCCGCCGTTGCCGATTGGCATGTCGAAGGGGCCTCAGCCCAAAAGCTCAAAAAGACAAAAACCGGCTTGCCTAAGCTCAGCTTCGCCGAAAATCCGGATATTCTCGCCGAGGTCAGCGCCATGGGGAACGCGCGGCCGCGGCTTGTCATCGGGTTCGCAGCAGAGACCGAAAACGTGATCGAACACGCCAAGGCAAAACGCCTCAGAAAGGGGTGCGATTGGATCATCGCCAACGATGTCAGCCCCGCGAGCGGGGTTATGGGCGGCGCTGAAAACGCCGTGACGCTCATCACCGAAACCAAGGAAGAGGCCTGGCCTCGCATGGCCAAAGAGGCAGTCGCGGCGCGTTTGGCCGAAGAGATTGCCACGGCTCTCGAGAGCTGAACGATGAAGGTGATCTTTCGCAGATTGCCGGATGCCGATGCTGGCGTGCCACTGCCAAGCTATGAGAGCGCGCGCGCGGCGGGCGCGGATTTGCGTGCGAACCTGCCGCCAGACACCCGCCGCCAAGGCATAGAGATTGCTTCGGGGCGCCATGCGCTCATCCCTCTGGGGCTGAGCTGTGCATTTGATCAGGGCTTTGAGATCCAGTTTCGCCCGCGCTCGGGCCTCGCACTCAATCACGGTCTCACCTTGCTCAACAGCCCCGGCACAATAGATGCCGATTACCGGGGGCCGCTCGGGGTGATCCTTTCAAATTTGGGAGAGGCCCCGTTCACTGTCAGACATGGCGAGCGGATCGCTCAGATGGTCATCGCGCCGGTCATACAGGCGCAGTTCGAAGAGGCGACTGCGCTGGGCCAAACCGAGCGCGGCACAGGTGGCTTTGGGTCCACCGGGCGAAAGTGAGGAGAAAAAGAGCGTGATCGTCGTGTTTTCCATGGCCGCCACGATCTGGGGCATAGGCGCAGCCATGCGCACACCTTTTCAGGCGCGCTGGTTGATGCTTGGTCTGCTCTTTGTGGGTGTGCTGGCCATTCACATCGTTTTGCCTGACGGCCACCCGCTTCGCGAAGGCACAGGCGGCTCTGCCGGCCTCTGGATCATTCTGGCGGCGGGCGGCGCGCTGGCGCTTGCTTATTCGCGTGGCCTGCGCTGGCTCAGAAACCGGGCCACGCCTGTCGAGGCTCCGGCGGCGGTGCTCGTGCGCCGCGATACAATGGGGGAGGTCGAACTCGAACGATATTCGCGCCACATCGTGCTGCGCGAGATCGGCGGGCCCGGTCAGGCGAAGCTCAAGAAAGCGCGCGTGCTTGTCGTGGGCGCGGGTGGGCTCGGATCGCCTGTCTTGCAATATCTCGCCGCGGCCGGGGTGGGGACGATCGGAATAATCGACGATGATCGCGTTGATCATACAAACCTTCAACGCCAGGTGCTGCACCGAGACGCCGCGACCGGCCTGACAAAAACGCGCTCGGCG
This sequence comes from Pseudomonadota bacterium, assembly GCA_039198835.1. Taxonomy (GTDB): domain Bacteria; phylum Pseudomonadota; class Alphaproteobacteria; order Rhodobacterales; family Rhodobacteraceae; genus Shimia_B. Next base: position 4,431 of record JBCCTH010000157.1, read on the forward strand.
GAAGAGAGCATTCTTGCGCTCAACCCCTATGTCAATGTGCTGCCCTATACCCGCCGCCTCACCGAGAAGATCGCAAGCGACCTCTTTGAAGATTTCGATCTCGTCATCGACGGCAGCGACAATCAGGAAACGAGGCGGCTCATCAACAGGGCCGCCGTCGCTTTGGGGATCCCCGTGGTCTGGGGCGCGGTGAGCCAGTGGGAAGGGCAGGTCGCGATCTGGGACCCGGCCTTTGGCGGCCCCTGCTATGAATGCATCTTCCCCGAGGATCCAGCAGCCGGGCAGGCCCCGAGTTGCGCCGAGGCCGGTGTTCTCGGCCCGCTTCCCGGCGTAATCGGGACAATGATGGCCGTTGAAGCCATCAAGCGGCTGACCGGCGCGGGGGCACCGCTCATCGGTCACATGCTGATCTATGACGCCCTCGATGCGGAGACCCGCAAGATCAAGATCGCGCGCCGAAAGGGCTGCGCCGTCTGCTCCAAACGCAAGGACACTCCATGACCAATCCGATGCTCGCCCCCTGGGACGGCCCGCTGGGGCTGCCGCGTTATGAGCTCTTTGAGGATGCGCAATTTGCGCCAGCGCTTGACGCGGCGCTCGTAGAGGCGCGCGGCGATATCGCGCGCATCGCAGGGAACCCGGAGCCCGCCACGCTGGAAAACACGATCCATGCTCTCGAGCTCGCCGGGCAGCCGCTCAGCCGCGTTCTACGCATCTTTTTCAACATCATAGGGACAGATTCGACCCCCGAACGCGAAGCGCTTCAAAAGACCTTCGTGCGCGAGATGTCGGCCTACAATGCCGAAGTGATCTCGAACCCCGCCCTCTTCGCGCGGCTTGAGGCCTTGATGGGCGATATCGAGGCCCATGACGGCGAAGAGCGTCGCGTCATCGAACTTTACCATGAAGATTTCGTGCGCGCGGGCGCGGCGCTGACCGGCAAGGCCTCTGAGCGCATGACCGAGATCAAAGCGCGTTTGGCGATGCTGGGCACTGAGTTCACCCAGAACCTTCTGGCCGATGAGCGCGACTGGTACATGGAACTGAGCGAGACCGACCTCGCCGGATTGCCGCCATTTCTTATCTCCGCGGCGGCCTCTGCGGCGCAAGCAAAGGGTCTCGACGGTCATGTGATCACGACGTCTCGCTCGCTGATGACCCCGTTCCTGCAATTCTGCCCGGATCGCAGCCTGCGCGAGACGGCGCAAAAGGCCTGGTCTTCGCGGGGGGCCAATGGCGGCGCGACCGACAATCGCGCCATCGCCGCCGAGATCCTCGCGCTGCGCGCCGAGCGTGCCGCGCTTTTGGGCTATGCAAGCTTTGCTGATTACAAGCTCGCCCCCGAAATGGCCAAGACGCCGGATCGCGTGCGCGATCTCTTGATGCAAGTGTGGGAGCCCGCCAAGGCGCAGGCCGATGCCGATGCGCATATCCTCACGCAGATGCTTCAGGCCGATGGCATCAACGGGCCGCTCGCGCCGTGGGACTGGCGCTATTACTCTGAGAAACGCCGCGTCGCCGAACATGATCTCGATGAGACGGCGCTCAAGCCATTCTTCCAGCTCGAGAAGATGATCGAGGCGGCATTTGACACGGCGCGCCGTCTTTTTGACCTGTCTTTTGCGCCGCTCGATGCGCCCCTGCCGCATCCCGATGCGCGCGCCTGGGAGGTCACGCGTGACGGAAAGCACCTGGCGGTTTTCATTGGCGATTACTTCGCGCGCGCTGGGAAGCGATCTGGCGCGTGGTGTTCCGGCTTGCGCTCGGGCCACAAGCTCGAGGGAGACGTGCGCCCGATTACCATAAATGTCTGCAATTTCGCCAAACCGGCGGCGGGCGAACCGGCGCTTTTGAGCTTTGATGATGCGCGCACGCTCTTTCATGAGTTTGGCCATGCGCTGCACCACATGCTCACCGATGTGCGCTACCCGATGATCTCGGGGACATCGGTCGCCCGTGATTTCGTTGAATTGCCCAGCCAGCTTTACGAGCACTGGCTCGAAGTCCCGGAGGTGCTTGAGCGCTACGCGGTTCACGCCGAGACCGGCGCGCCGATGCCGCGCGAGATGTTAGAAAAAGTTCTGGCCGCTGCGACCTATGATATGGGGTTCTCAACGGTCGAATATGTGGCCTCCGCGCTCGTTGATCTGGCGTTCCATGAGGGCAAAGCGCCGAAGGACCCGATGGCGCTTCAAGCGGAGGTCTTGTCGGATCTCGGCATGCCTGAGGCCATCGAGATGCGCCATGCCACGCCGCATTTTGCCCACGTCTTCGCGGGCGATGGATATTCGAGCGGCTATTACAGCTATATGTGGTCGGAGGTGATGGATGCCGACGCGTTTGAGGCCTTTACCGAGGCGGGCAGCGCTTTTGATGCCGGAACCGCCGCGAAGCTCGAAAAGTTTATTCTGTCGGCGGGCGGCTCGCAGCCCCCTGAAG
>JBCCTH010000158.1:0-6762 GCA_039198835.1 Pseudomonadota bacterium
AGCATTTGCAACGCAGCGCGGCGGGGCCTATATCTGCGCTGTTCGCAAGAACTATGGACATAAACGCGCTCGCAATAAGCGGATCGGACCCGGGGGCGGTACCCGGCGGCTCCACCACTGCCTTTCGTTTGGGGGCTTTGGGGCCGAAATAGGATCGACGGACGTCTAAAGGGGTTAGCTTTGTCTCGGCGGGGTGCCACCGTACCGGCCCGAACAGTACAATTGCAAACGACAATCGTGCTCCGGTTGCTCTGGCTGCGTAAGCAGTCCGGGTTGAACCGAACTTAAGCCCTAGCGCCTAGCCGCGTTAGGCGGGGTTCGCAGGCACCTGGCAACAGAAGCCTGCACTTCGCCCGCCATCGCCCCCCGGCCTCCACCTCAGAAAACCCGCCTTTGCCATTGACCGGCCAGGCCTGCCGCGTAAAAGCAGGCTCATGGGGCCCGCGCCGCGCCCCGTGAGGCCCCGGCCCAAGCGCGCATCTTCCGACACGATATCGAAGGATGCCCCATGCCTGGCTTTACTGAAATCTCGCCCAAATCGCTCATGCGCCTGTTGGGCACCCCCGACGCGCCCCAGCTTCTCGATGTCTGCCTCGAAGAAGACTTTCGAGAGGATCCGCGGCTCATCCCCACTGCGCGGCGCATCCCCCATGGGGCAGTGGGCCAGGCCGGGCTTGAGGCGGCGCAGCGCGTCGTGGTGGTCTGTCAAAAGGGCAAAAAACTCTCCCATGGAGCCGCCGCTCTCTTACGCGCCAAAGGGGCCCACGCGGAAGCGCTTGCTGGCGGCGTCCATGCCTGGCGCCATGCGGGCCTGGCGTTTTTTTTTGGTGCGCGGATCCCGCGGGGGCCGCTTTGGGTGAAACGCCATCGGCCCAAACTCGACCGTATCGCCTGCCCCTGGCTGATCCGGCGCTTCATTGACCCGGGCGCAGAGTTTCTCTTCGTGCCACCGGCAGAGGTCACCGAGATCGCCCGCAGGTTTGATGCGATCCCCTTTGATGTGCCCGAAAGCCTCTTTCACGACGGGCCTGGCGGGTGCAGCTTTGACGCGCTTCTCGCCCACTTCTCGCTTGAAACGGAGGCGCTGACGCGCCTTGCTAAGATCATCCGCGCCGCCGATCTGGCCTCGGGCGATGCCCCGGAGGCCGCCGGTCTGGCTGCGATTACGGTGGGTTTGTCACGCCTGTTTAAAGATGATCAGGCACAGCTCACGGCAGGCTTGCCAATGTATGATGCGCTTTATCGGTGGGCGCGCGACGGCCAGTCAGAGACCCATGGCCACGAAGGGAGGCCCGCATGACCCCCTCATTTCGCGATCTCTTCAAAACATTCGGCCGCATCGGCTTGATGAGCTTCGGTGGCCCGGCCGCGCAAATCGCGCTCATGGAAGACGAACTCGTCACCAAACGCGCCTGGCTCACGCAAGATGCCTTCTTGCGCGCCCTCTCTTTTTGCATGCTCCTGCCCGGCCCTGAAGCGATGCAACTGGCGACTTACGCAGGCTGGCGGCTGCGCGGCCTTTGGGGCGGGCTCCTTGCGGGTTCGCTTTTTGTGGCCCCGGGCGCGCTCGTGATCTTTGTGCTGGCCGCGCTTTACATCTCTTATGGGGCGCTGCCGCTCGTCGATGCCACCTTCCTGGGGATACAGGCGACTGTCATTATCATCGTCTTTAGCGCTCTCAAAAGGCTCGCGGGAAAGCTCAATGGCCGCGAGGGTCTCATTCTGGCAGCGCTGGCCTTCGTGGCGATTTTCGCGATCGGCCTTCCCTTTCCGCTCATCATTCTCGGCGCGGCCCTTTACGGCTTTGTGACCGCCAAGGGCCAAGGCGACAGCGCCAAGATTGCGAACGAAGCGAAGCCCAGCCTCTTGACGCTCGGGTCTCTCGCCGCGCTCTGGGCCGCTCCGATCGTGCTTTCCGCGGCCCTTGGCGCGGGTTTCCTTCTGACCCTTGCCCTCTTTTTCTCGCAGCTCGCCGTGGTGACCTTTGGCGGCGCATATGCCGTTTTGGCCTATATGACCCAGACCGTGGTGCAAGATCTCGGCTGGATCACAACCGATCAGATGATCGATGCGCTCGGCCTCGCCGAGACAACCCCAGGCCCCCTCATTTTGGTGACCCAATTCGTCGGCGTCCTGGCGGGCCACGCCATAGGCGGCTGGCCGCTGGCCATCATCGCTGGGCTCGTCACCCTTTGGGTGACATTTCTGCCCTGCTTTCTTTGGATCTTCGCGGGCGCGCCTTATGTCGAGCGCCTCACGACCGAGCCGCGCATCGCCTCCGCGCTCAGCGCGGTCACGGCTGCGGTTGTCGGTGTGATCTTGAACCTGTCGCTTTGGTTCGCGCTGCATGTGATTTTCTCGAGGCTCGGCAGTTTGCGCTTCGCATGGGCCGAGATCCCGCTTCCCGCGCTTGCGAGCCTCAATTTGAGCGCCGTCCTTTACATCGCTTTGGCGGCGCTCCTTTTGTTTGCGATCAAGCTCGACACACTTCGCACGCTCCTTTTGATGGTGCTGATAAGCGGCGCAAGCGCGGCGCTTTTCTGAGGCCCTTTCACATCGCCGAGAATCCCTTATGCTGAGATCACCGCCAGCATGGGACCGGCTCATGGCAGACACCATCGAATACGGAGCTTTGATGCATCGCGCCATGCGCGGGCTCATCAAAGAGGTGTTGAACGATGTTCGCGCGCGTGGCGGTCTCCCGGGCGGGCATCACTTTTTTATCACCTTCGATACGATGCATCCCGATGTGGAAATCGCCGATTGGCTTTCAGATCGCTATCCCGGTGAAATGACCGTTGTCATGCAGCATTGGTTTGCGGGCCTCGAGGTAAACGAGGATGGCTTTGCCGTCACGCTCAATTTCGGTGATAGCCCCGAGCCGCTCTACATCCCCTACGACGCGATAAAGACGTTTGTTGACCCTTCGGTTGAGTTTGGTCTCAGGTTCGAGGGGAGCGACGGACCTGAAGAGCAGATGCCAGAGCCGCGCCCGGCATCGTCGATCCCGGCGAGCGTGGGCCCTGTGCAAGAGAAAGCGCCTGAAAAGAAGGGCGATGTCGTCTCACTCGATAGCTTCCGCAAAAGCTGAGCGGCGCGCGACATCGGGGGCGATTGCGGCGCTTTGCATGCTTTTGTATGCAGCGCACGACATGCAAGAAGGACTGTCCCCATGACCACAACGCGCACCGAGACCGATAGCTTTGGCCCGCTTGACGTCCAGTCAGATCGCTATTGGGGCGCCCAAACCCAGCGGTCCTTGATGAACTTCCCCATCGGCTGGGAGAAACAGCCTGTGGCCATTGTCCGCGCGCTTGGGGTCATCAAAGAAGCCTGCGCGAAAGCAAACAGCGATGCCGGCAAGCTCGACGGGATCGGCGCAGCCATGCAAGAAGCCGCGCGCGAAGTTGTCGATGGCAAGCTCGACGATCATTTCCCGCTCGTGGTCTGGCAGACGGGATCAGGCACGCAATCAAACATGAACGCCAACGAGGTTATCTCGAACCGCGCGATCGAGCTTTTGGGCGGGGTGATCGGCTCGAAAACGCCGGTTCACCCCAATGACCATTGCAATATGGGGCAGTCCTCAAACGATACCTTCCCCACGGCCATGCATATCGCCACAGCGATGACGGCGCGCGATGTGACGCTGCCAGGCCTGCGCAGCCTCCATGCGGCGCTTGAGGCGAAGACGGCCGAGTTCGACGGCATCATCAAGATCGGGCGCACCCATACGATGGACGCCACACCGCTGACGCTCCGGCAGGAATTCAGCGGCTACACGCACCAGGTCGCCATGGGGATCGCGCGCATCGAGGCGGCCTTGCCGCGCATCTACGAGCTCGCGCAGGGCGGCACGGCTGTCGGCACAGGGCTGAACACGCCCAAGGGCTGGGGTGAGGAAGTTGCCGCCAATATGGCTGAAATCACAGGGCTGCCTTTTGTCACCGCGCCCAACAAGTTCGAGGCGCTCGCGGCCCATGATGCGATGGTCGAGATGTCAGGCGCGCTCAAGACGGTGGCGGCATCGCTCTTCAAGATCGCCAATGACATCCGCCTCCTGGGGTCCGGGCCCCGCTGCGGCCTGGGCGAGCTCATGCTGCCTGAAAACGAGCCGGGCTCTTCGATCATGCCGGGCAAGGTGAACCCAACGCAGTGCGAGGCGCTCACGCAGGTCTGCGCCCATATCATGGGCAATGACGCCGCCGTTGGCTTCGCAGGCTCCCAGGGCCATTTCGAGCTCAACGTCTACAAGCCCATGATGGCCTATAATGTGTTGCAATCCATGCAGCTCCTCGGCGATGCCGCGCAGGCCTTCACCGATAACTGCGTCGTCGGCATAAAGGCCAATGAAGACCGCATCGCCAAGATCATGAATGAGAGCCTCATGCTCGTCACCGCGCTCGCGCCTGAAATCGGTTATGACAACGCGACAACAGTCGCCAAGACGGCCCACAAAAACGGCACGACCCTCAAGGAAGAGGCTGTCGGTCTGGGCTTTGTGACGTCAGAGAGGTTTGACGAGGTCGTGCGACCCGAAAAGATGATCGGGCCAAAGTAATCAGGGTCCAGCCGCATATCATGCTCAAAAGCGCGCAGGCGCGCGATGCCATCGCGCTCTGGCGCACGGCCTTCCCTGAGTTTTCGGCCCATCCGCCTGAGCCGCCCGAGATGCTTTGGCGGCTCAGCCTCGGTGGTCAGGATTTCACTCTCCTTGAAAGCCCGATCCCCCATGACTTTGGCCCGACCCCGGCCTGGTCTTTCATGGTCGCGCTGGACAAAAGCAGCGAGGTTGATCGCATCCATGGTGTTTTGGCCGATGGCGGCGGACGCACGCTCATGGCCCCCGACGCCTATGATTTCGCCAGCCGCTTCGCCTGGGTCGAAGACCGTTTCGGGATCTCCTGGCAACTCAAGGTCGACACGCTGTGAGCGTCGTCAACTTCAACAAGGCGCGAAAGGCACGCGCCAAAGCCCAGCGCCGCGCGAAAGCAGACCAAAACGCCGCCAAGCACGGGCGCGGCAAAGCTCAAAAGGCCGCCGATACGCGGGAACGCGACGCGCACAAATCGCACGTTGATCTTCACAAGATCGAGAAATTGCCAGAAAAATAGGCCCGGTCTGCCCCGAGCTTTGCCACAAATCGCCGGATTTCATCTGTATCGCTCAGACGGAGTACAGAGGTATCAGGTATGAAAAAGCAGACTGAAGCGCGCGAAGAGCGAAAACGCCGCCGCATGCGGCGCACGCTCATCGCCTCCCGTCGTCACATGGCCGATCCCAACGCCAAACTTCCACGTCTCCTGGCGGCCTATGCAGAATTGCGCACCCAGAGCCAAAGCTCTTGGGTGCTGCCCGATTCATGAGCGGGCGGCCCAAGAAGCGCTCGTTGACCATCAGAGGCCATCGCACGAGCGTTTCCTTGGAAGATGAATTCTGGGCCGAGTTCCGCGCCATCGCCTCTCGCCGGGGCGAGCCGATCAATGTGCTCGCCGCAGAGATCGATGAGGAAAGGGGCACAGATTCAGGGCTTGCCTCGGCGATCCGTCTTCATGTGCTACGCGATCTGCAAGCGCGGATCGCCGCTTGATAAACGCTTGGGCGCGCGGCGGCGCAACGAGAGCCATATGCCATCGCGCGCCCGCACCGTCAGATGCGCTTGCGGTTCGGGGATACGGCCAGGCACGGGCGAGAACTCAAATGCCTGAACCGCGCGCGCCAGAAGAAGCGCGCCTTCGACCATCGCAAACCCCGCCCCCGTGCAGACCCTGGGGCCCGCGCTAAACGGGATAAAGGCCTCGCGCATGCAGGCTTTGCCATTTTCTGTTGCCCAGCGCCCCGGGTCGAACCCGTCAGGATTATCCCAGAGCCGCTCATGGCGGTGCAAATGCCATGGGCTCAGCACGATCTGCGCGCCCTTGGGCACGGCCCGTTCGCGGAAGGTCGCGGGGCACCCCGCTTCGCGCACCATCATCGGCACCGGCGGATAAAGCCTTAGCGCCTCACGAAAGACATCGCGTGTGATCTTGAGTTTGCTGATTTCGCTGAACGCGTCGCTTTCAAGGCTTTCCGCCTCCTCGGCCACCTTAATTTGCCAATCCGGGTGCGTGGCGAGCAGATAAAGCGCCCAGCTGAGCGCGGATGCCGATGTTTCATGGCCCGCCAGAAAGAAGATCGCCACCTGATCGACCATTTCATCGGTGGTAAAGGGGTCTCCTGTTTCGGGGTCTTTTGTCGTCATGATCTTGGTGGCCAGATCATCAGGGGCGCGGCCCGCCTCAATGGCGGCCATCCGCTCGACACAAAGCGCGCGGATTAGATCGCGGATCGCGGTCGCGCTTTGCCGCGTGCGGCGGCTATGAAAGCGGGGCATCCAGCCCGGCAGCGGGATGAAGGCCGCGATATTCACCACCATCGCCCTGTGGCTCGCGACAACTTTGGGCAATTTTCTCGATGATCGGGTGCAGCGCGTCGAGGACATGACGCCATCCTTCAAGGTGCTGATTGGCAAGGTGTTGAAGATCACGCTGCTCGCAGTGGCCTTGCTCGTTTCGCTCTCGGCGGTGGGGATCGACCTGACCGCGTTTGCCGTTTTCTCCGGCGCGGTGGGCGTTGGTCTCGGCTTTGGGCTGCAGAAAGTTGTTTCCAACTTCATCTCGGGCATCATCATCCTGCTCGACAAGAGCATAAAGCCCGGCGACACCATTACGCTTGGCGATACGTTTGGCTGGATCCGCGAGCTGCGGGCACGCTTCGTTTCCG
>JBCCTH010000159.1:0-6722 GCA_039198835.1 Pseudomonadota bacterium
ATGGCGGAGGCAAAGGCGCGTGGCTACGACACCAAGGTCATGCGCAAGCTGATCGTGCTGCGGCGTCGAGACAAAGATGATGTGGCCGAAGAGGAAGCGGTGCTCGAGATGTATAAATCCGCTTTGGGGATGTAGGTGCCTAGGGCGAAATCAGGGTGACGCCGGGGATCCGCTCGATCGTGTAGAGGTCTTCTTCATAGGCATCGGTCAGCCCATCGACGATCTCTGTCGTCCAGCCGGGCATATCAAGCTCTTCTTCCAACTCGTCTTCGAGAGCGAATTTATTCAGAAACGCGGCGATAATGCGCCGTTTTTGAACTTCAGTCTGAGGTGGATGGCTTTTGAGATAAGCAAGAAAGCGGTTGAAGCCCTCTTCTGTCATGATCTCGGAGAGAAGATCAAACCCCCCGATAATGGGCGCGACATGGTCGAGCCCCGAAATTTCTCTGATCAGCTGCGACCAAAGGAGAGGCGTGTCCTCGTTGCACCAAACGGTGAGTTCGGCGCGCGGGCATGCCTCGCGGATGCGTGTGATGACGTCCGACCAGCGTAGATCGAACGGATCAAGGCTCGCCATGATGCGCTGGCGCACAGGATCGGGCAATGTGCGCAAGACTGCGGGGACGAATGTGGCGGGATTGCGCATCGCCAGATGCAATTCAATCGCATCATCGGCGAAAAGCTCGCCGAGCGCGGCGATGCGCGGCGGCCCGAGATGATAGAATTGCCCATATTCGAAAATACGCGCGTTGATGCAGCAAAAATTCGCGTTGCTCATCACAATGCGCTCTGCGTGTTCCTCGCCCAGGATGGCATCAAGCACCTGATCCCGGCTCATCGTCCCGCCGGGATGCGCATTGCCCAGAAGCTCGCGCAAAAGCTTGCGGTAACGCCCAGGATTTGGCACCGAAATGTCTTGCCCGCTCAGGGTCTCACGGTTCTTGAGAAGACATTTTAGCAAGCGGTCTTCGTCGGTCTCATGGGCACCGATGTGATACACGATTTCCATGTCGAAAAGGGCTCCGGTCTGTGGCGGCGCGGCTGCGGGCGCTTAATGGGCCTATTTCGCAGCCGCTGCAAGGGCCGCGCGGCCCTCAAAGCCACAATCGCCGGCAGGCCCGCCCTCGCTCTCTATCCCGCTCAGCGCCCCTTGCGAAGCCCGCCCCAGCCCGCTAAACGCCCGCTCAGCGCCCCTATAGCTCAGCTGGTAGAGCAACTGATTTGTAATCAGTAGGTCCGCGGTTCGAGTCCGTGTGGGGGCACCACTTCAACGATGCATGAGACGGTTTTTGTCCTGAGGTGACCGGACAAGGTCGTTATGACCTCGAACAGGACGAGGGCTTGGCGCGGCCGTCGATCAAAGCCAGCCAGCCCCCGCATGCGCGACACGCCTTGATAGACCATCAGGATTGCCCGGCTCACACCGCAGGGCCGACAGGCGCTCGGCACTGAATGCCAGCCTTTGTGCGGGGACTACGATCTTAAGAAAACTCAGACTTCGCGCTGACAGCGAAAGACCGCCCGTTCAGTTGCGACGGCGGCATCTTGATAGGTCGCTCAGCTGACGGTTTTAACGACCAGCAAGGCGGGGATACCTTCTAGGCGCAGATCATTGAGCATTGAGCGCGCCACATGTCTTTTGTGTCTACGTCGCCCTTTAAATCTCGATCAACATCATCTTTTCGGCCCGGTCTGGTGCTTGATCCCGGTGAACGCAGTCTCAAACATGATGCAGGCGGGAGGCATGCCCCGCCTGCGTGGATGCGCGGCTCGCGCGATTTCAGGATTATTGCCCGACGGTGTCCGGGCCCGCGCCCTCAAACCCGTTGAACATGCCGTTCGTGTTGGCCAAGCCCTCGGTCGGGACGGGCTGGATCACGTCCCAATGCTCGACAATCATGCCGCTTTCCATGCGGAAGAGATCATAGAAGGCGTGGGTCTGGCCGCTCCATTCGCCCTCGCTCACCGTCAGGACAAAGTTGCCTTCTCCGAAGACCGCGTGGATATCGGTGTAGACAAACATGTTGCCTTGCGCTGTGAACTCTTCAACGGCCGCGATGATGCCATCAAGCCCGTCCGCGATCGCCGGGTTATGCTGGGCATAGCTTTCGGCGCTGATATATTCGGTGATCTTTGCCGGATCTTTGCCCATCAACACGTCTTCGACGAGCGCGACGGCCAAAGCCTTGTTCGCCTCGGTCTGCTCGAGATCGGTGATCTTGGTCGGGCCGTCCACCATGCTGCGCCCGCTCACGGTTTCGGTCACGAAGGGTTGGATCGCGTCCCAATGCGCGGCGACCTTACCGTCTTCCATCTGATAGATATCGATGGTGACGATCTCAGACGCCCCGAAGGCCTGGGCATTGGTAAAAGAGTTATGCAGGACGACGAAATCCCCGTCTTGCAAGATCCGGTGGTTGGTCCAAGCGATCCCGGAGGCCTCAAGCACCGGCAAAAGCCCGATCAGCGCGTCTCGGCCCGTGGGCACGAAAGGGTTATGTTGCACGATATCGGGAGCAAAATAGGCGCGCACGCCGTCTTCGCTGTGGTCATCAAAGAGCGCCCCGAACGCGCCGAGAGCGGCGGATTTGAGATCTGAACCGTGACCATCGGCAAATGAGGCTGTCGCTGCGGAAGCGCCCATGGTGGCCGCGAGAATGAGAGGTTTGATCATGATGCGTCTCCTCATGATTGAGAGTTTGAGATGGGGCCGGTGAAGGCGGAAAGTGCCGCTGCGCCAAAGCCGGGGCCGGCGCGCGCGATAGCGTTTGACCGTTGGCTCTTCGACATGGGTCATACTCCTGCTTGTACCCTGTGTTACCGAGTGGTACGAAAAGCATATGCCACCTGTCAATAATTAAATACCATATGGTATAAAAATGAGTGATGAAGATCAGAAGCCAACCCGGGGCAGGCCACGCAAGATGAACGCCGATAAGGTGCTCGCCGTCGCGATGACCGCGTATTGGCAAAGCGACCCTGCGGATGTGTCGCTCAATGCGATCTGCCAGATGGCGGGCATTTCAAAGCCATCGCTCTATCGCGAGTTCGGCAGCGAGGACGGTCTTTCGCGCGCCACGCTCGACCGCTATGCCGATCAGGTGCTCTCGGAAATGTTCTCGTTGCTTCACGGCGGCGCGGGGCTCGATGCTACGCTCGCCGCGCTGATCGATTTCGCGAGCGATGATCCCCGATTGGAAACTGGTTGTCTGTTTTACAAGATGCGCGCGGGGAAGCACCGCTTGGGCCCTGAAACACGGGTGCGGGTCGAAGAGATCAACGCGACAGCCCAGCAGGCCTATGGTGCGTTCCTGCAAGCTGCCCGCGATGCGGGGGATTGGCCGGAGGGCATATCGGTCGCGGCCGGGGCGTCATACCTTGGTGAACAGATCGCACTTGCCATCACCCAGCGCGCCGCTGGCGAAGACCGCGCCCGCATTCGCGCGATGATGGAGCTTGCATTTTCGGTCTTCACCCGCCCCTGAAGAGAGTTGAGCGTGCTCATGGCGGGATATGCTCGCTCCGCGTGAGCGGGGTTTCGGCCCGTGGCCCAGGGTTATGGGCCGACAGGCTTAAGATGCGCATTCGGCGGCTTCCGCCCCCAACACTGGCCCCTGAGTTAGGCCGCGCCCCGCTTTGGATGACACGTAGAAAAACTGCGATTGGCTCGCTGAGTTGTTGAATATCTTCACGCATTGGCGCTCTGGCACATGTTCTGGCGGAGATCACGCGGCGATTTTTGCAAGTTGCGCCCTAAAGCTGCGAGAGGATCTTCTCGCACCAAGCCGGGACTGTTTGCGTCGCCGGGCCCAGGATAACCTCTTCAAAATAAGGGTTGCCCGAGGCGGCTAACGTGAGTTCGGTGCAGGATGCGCCGTGCAAGGCGGCGATCTCGGCGAACCCCGCAGCGGGATAAACCTGGCCTGATGTACCGATGGCCGCGAAATGCTCGGCCGCTTCTAGAGCGAGATAAAGCCTCTCCATTTCATGGGGCATCTCGCCGAACCAGACGATATCGGGGCGCGTTGCTTTTTGCCCGCAATTCGGGCAGCGATCTTGCGGCGACATCACTAAAGGCGCGGGCCAGCGGGTTTGACACGCCGCGCAGGTCGCGCCGTCGAGCGCGCCATGCATATGTATCAGATCGCTATGGCCGGCCGCTTCATGGAGCGCGTCGACATTCTGGGTCACCAAAAGCATGCGCGCGCCGAGCTTTTCTTGCAGGCGCGCCAGAGCCTGATGCGCCGCGTTGGGCCGAGCCGCGCGGGCAGCTTTGCGGCGCGCATTATAGAAGCGGTGGACAAGGGCCCGGTCTTTCGCAAAGGCCTCAGGGGTCGCCACGTCTTCGAGACGGTGGTTCTCCCAAAGACCGTTGCCGTCCCGAAAGGTTTGCAACCCGCTTTCCGCCGAAACGCCCGCGCCGGTCAGGATCACGAGATCGGTCAAAAGCTAGGCCACGGGGCGGCACACACGCTCTGCGCGGTCCGCGAAGGCGCGGTAGCGATCCCAAAACGCATCGGCACCTGGCGCGTCGGATTGGCGGGTATCCTGCGCGCGCTGGGGATCGGCGAAAAAGCCGGCGGCGCGGGTCTGTTCGCTGCGGCTCAGGTCTTGATTGGCCACGGCCTGGACGCATTGGCAAAGTTGGCGTGTCGCGGCCTTGCGCCCGGCCGCAAGGCAGGCTTCGCTGATCGGGCCTGACGCGAATTGGATGCCTGTCGGGGCGCGCGCCGCACGGCCACCGCAAGCGGCGAGAGTGATGATAATGAGCCCGAATAAAACGAAACGCATGGCTGCCTCTGGTCTGCTCTGACGCTCTTTGGCTTTTGCGCGCGACTGTGACAGAAAGAGCCTCGGGGGGCAATCGTGCGGGTCTCTGGCTGAGCGCTGTGGGCGTCTGCCCACCGAAATCGTTCAATGGATATCGCGGCAGGGCAGGGCGCGCGACGGCGTCCAGGGCAGTCCGTTAAGAGGCCGTTAGGTCCCTGTTTGCCAGCCGTGGCCAGACGCCTAAACCTCGCCACACCCCCAGCTCAAATGCGCAGATGTTGGTGAGGCTCCCAGGGCTGACCACTGGCCTCTTCCTCAGGGATACGCTCTGCGCTTGGCTCACAGCTCTCTCAGTCAGCAAAGGCACCCCGAGGGCAGGCCGCCTTTGGTGCGCATGGCCCCCTTAAGCTCCACCGCTTTCTGCTTCATTTGTAAGCTTTTGCCGCGCTTGACCGGCCTCACCGCGTGCCGCATATCCCCCCCATGACACCGCTCAAAAACATCCGCAATTTCTCGATCGTCGCCCATATCGACCACGGGAAATCGACGCTCGCCGATAGGCTGATCCAATCCACCAACACGGTGGCGGATCGGGATATGAAGGAGCAGTTGCTCGATAGTATGGATATCGAGCGCGAGCGCGGCATCACGATCAAAGCCAACACTGTGCGCATCGATTACACCGCCAAAAACGGTGAGCATTACGTGCTCAATCTCATCGACACGCCCGGCCATGTCGATTTCGCCTATGAAGTGTCGCGCTCGATGCGGGCTGTGGAGGGCTCGCTCCTCGTGGTGGATTCAACCCAGGGTGTCGAAGCGCAGACCCTCGCCAATGTCTATCAGGCCATCGATGCCGACCACGAGATCGTGCCGGTTCTCAACAAGATCGATCTTCCCGCGAGTGAGCCTGAGCGGGTTTCGGAACAGATCGAGGATGTGATCGGGATCGACGCAACCGATGCTTTGCATGTCAGCGCCAAGACGGGCATCGGGATCGACGACACGCTCGAAGCCATCGTCGCGCGGCTCCCAGCGCCTGCTGGCGATCCGGACGCGCCCTTGAAAGCGATGCTCGTCGATAGCTGGTATGACGCCTATCTCGGCGTGATTGTCTTGATCCGCGTCATTGATGGGCGGCTCAAGAAGGGCGAAAAGATCAAATTCCTGTCGAATAATACGATACACCACGTAGATCGGATCGGCGTTTTTCGCCCCGCGATGGAGCCGGTCGAGAGCCTAGGACCGGGAGAGATCGGGTTTTTGACTGCTTCGATCAAGCAGGTGCGCGATACCCGCGTGGGCGATACGATCACCCATCAGCGCAGCGAGGTAACGGCCCTCCCAGGCTTCAAGCCTTCGCAGCCCGTGGTGTTTTGCGGGCTTTTTCCGGTCGATAGCGCGCAATTCGAGGATTTGCGCGACGCCATCGAGAAGCTTGCGCTCAATGATGCGAGCTTTTCGCATGAGATGGAGACCTCTGCCGCGCTTGGTTTCGGCTTCCGCTGCGGCTTTCTCGGGCTTTTGCATCTCGAGGTCATCCGCGACCGGATCGAGCGGGAATACGATATCGAACTGATCACCACCGCGCCGTCGGTGATCTATCACATTTACATGAAAGACGGCACGCAGATCGACCTGCACAATCCCGCCGATATGCCCGACCCAAGCCATATCGAGCGCATCGAGGAGCCGCGCATCAAAGCGACGATCCTCGTGCCCGATGAGTTTTTGGGCGATGTCTTGAAGCTCTGCCAGGATAGGCGCGGCATCCAGCTCGACCTCACCTATGCCGGCACGCGCGCCATGGTCGTCTATGATCTGCCTCTCAACGAGGTGGTGTTTGACTTCTACGACCGACTGAAATCCGTGACCAAAGGCTACGCGAGCTTCGACTACCAGCTCGAAGGCTACCGCGAGGACAGCCTCGTCAAAATGTCCGTGCTGGTGAA
>JBCCTH010000160.1:0-6630 GCA_039198835.1 Pseudomonadota bacterium
CAGCAAAGAGGTCTGTGTCAGGCTGTCGCGGCGGCTAACAATCTTGCGCGATGCTCGCCCGCATCGCGAATCGTATGCGGTGTTCCCTTAGGGAAGGCGCGCGCTCATTTCAGAGCAGACCAGCATGCAGATTGATCGCGATAAAGATCAACGCTGCGCCGCTCAACCAACCCAGAAGCTCGCGAATGACCCGGCGCTTGTTGAGAGCGGCGGCCATTGTGCCGCCCAGATAAGCGACGAGAAGGTCCGCCGGCAAGGCCGTCAGCGGCACCAGAGCGCCGAGTATCAGAAGCTGGTATTGAACACTTATATCTCCTGAGCCCCACCCCCCATGGCTCACGAACGGCGGCAAAAAGAGCGCGAAGAAAAGGAGCGTCTTGGGGTTGAGCAACTCGACCAAGACGCCTTGCCCCACAATGGATGGCAAGGATTGCGCCTCCACATCGCTGACCTTCAGCTCCATCCGCGCCGCTTCGCGTGCATCCTTGATCATGCCCACACCAAGCCAGATCAGGTAGGCTGAGCCTGCATAGCTGAGCGCGAGCAAGAGCCAATCATAGCGCGTGAGGACAGCGGCGAGGCCGAGCGCCGTTGCAACCGCCAAAAGCACGCCGCCCAAGCCAAGCCCGAGCGCCGAGGCAAGCCCGGCAGCCCGGCTTTGGCCGACACTGCGCGAAAGAACATAGAGCATAGACGGGCCGGGCGTGGCGCTGAGCGCGAAGCCTGCAACGGCCACAGCGATAATCGTTTCTAATTGAGGCACGGCTTAACTTGCTCCTCTTTGAAGACGCGTTTCGAAAGGATTGTGGCTCGGGGCCGCGCCAATGGGGCCGGGCTTTTGCGCTTCGGCGCGGCTGTAATCGCGCAGATAGGGAAAATCGCGCACGAGCATCCGCTCGAGATGCGCGCCAGCCATGAAGGGCTCATACCGCGCGGGGCGATCAGGGCTCACAAGCTGATCAAAAGGCGCGATCATGCAATCGTAATTCGCCGCCACGAAATAGGGCAGCGAATAGCGCTCGGCGCTCAGGTTCAAAACGCGGTGCGGCGTTGAGCGAAAGATCCCGTTGCTCCAGGCCTCAAGCATATCGCCGA
This sequence comes from Pseudomonadota bacterium, assembly GCA_039198835.1. GTDB lineage: Bacteria > Pseudomonadota > Alphaproteobacteria > Rhodobacterales > Rhodobacteraceae > Shimia_B. Next base: position 1,096 of record JBCCTH010000160.1, read on the forward strand.
TATTGACGACAAAGAGCGCGGGATCGACCGGCACATCGATCCAGCGGTCATCTTGCGTCATGACCTGGAGCCCCTGATTTCGGGTATGCAGAAGCGTGAGGCACTCATAATCCGTATGCGCGCCCATATTCACCGAGGAATGATCTTTGGTGTGGGGTTGGCGCACGTAGTGGAGCAGGCGCAGTTGCGAGATCGGCTTGCTCATCAGCCGCGTCATCTTGCCTTTGGGCAACCCCAGATTGATCTCAAGACACTCCGCGAGGGCGCGGCCCAGAGCCGAGATTTCTTGATAATATGTGCTCACCACCTCGCGGAAACCGGAGAGCTCAGGCCAGACATTGGGCCCAAGCAGCCGATTTCCCGCCAGATAGTCAGGATCATCGCCCGGCAGATCGAGCCCGAGATCAAACGCCTCATAGCTGCGGTTAGCTTCATCGGGATAGTCGCCGCGCTCGCTGAAAGGGACATATCCGCGGTGGTTTGAGCTCAGCGCGATGTAATAGCGCCGCTTTGCTTCATCGGATTGGGCGAAGAAGTTGCGCGCGGTCTCATAGGTTTCATCGATCAGCGATAGCGGAATGCCATGGTCGCACACTCGGAAAAATCCGATCTCCCGCGCCGCTGTCCCGATTTCACCGGCGATGCGCTTGATCGCGTCTTCGTTTCCGTCGCGCAGACCAGCAATTGATATGGTTGGCAGTCGATCCATTGCGCCTTTCCTTTTCAGAGGTTGTGGCGGTCACTGTCGGTGTCGTGCGATGGCTAAGCCGGAGGGTGGGCCATGTGGTTCCAGGTGGGGAAGTAGAGGCAGAAGGTCGTGCCCTCGGCGCCCGTGCTCGAGACGCAGACCGCCCCGCCGCTTTGTTGCATGAAGCCGCGCACCGTCGAGAGGCCGAGCCCCGTCCCGCCGCCCATCGCCTTGGTCGTGTAGAAGGGGTCAAAGATGCGGGGCATGGCATCGGGGGCTATGCCTTCGCCGCAATCGCTCACGGTGATCTCCGCGTAAGGCCCGGGCGCGAGATCGAGTTTCTTCGCGGCCACGTCTGCGGGAGAGAGCCAAGCGCTTTGCGTGGCGATGCGGAGTGCCCCGCCTTTGGGCATCGCCTCCTTGGCATTCAAAATGAGATTGAGGAGCGCGTTCTCCAAGCCATTTCTGTCGGCCTTTATCGGGCGCAGGTTCTGCGCGAGATCGAGCTCTAAGCTGACCCCGGCGCTGAGCGCTTGCTTGCTCCAACCACACGTTTCGCGAATGAGGGCATCAAGGTCGAGAAGCTCGGGTGTGAGCAGCGATTGCTGCGAATATTGCAGCATTTTCTGTACGAGCGTGGCGGCATTCCCCGCCGCGGCCTGCGCCGCCTCGATGAACTCGGCGCTTTCGGGCGCGGGCGCGGTGAGGCGCAGAAAATCGAGATTGCCCGAGACGACGGTGAGCAAATTGTTGAAGTCATGGGCGAAACCGCCAGCCAAACGGCCGATGGATTCGTGCTTTTGGGCATCGGCAAGCTGCGTTTCAAGCGCGCGGCGATTGCTGGTTTCACGCGTCAGGGCCGCGTGAGAGCGCACGAGATCTTCATAACGCTGGCGCGACCGCTCTGCCTCTTCAAGGAGCTCGAGCTTTGCACTTGTCATTGCCGAGACCGTCACGAGAACGTCTTGATCAGCCGCGCCGAAAGCGCCGGGCGTCGGATGTTCGCTATCAATCACCCCAACGACCCGATCTCCAAACATCATCGGGACACAGATCTCCGAACGCGCAAGCTGGGTGTCTGCGATATAGCCCTCCTCGCGCGCCAGGTCATCGATGATGACCGCGCGTCGCGTCGCAGCCACGCGCCCGGTAATCCCTTCGCCAAACTTGATTTTGAGCGGATTGAGAATCTTGCGGCCAAAAGGGTTTTTGTCTCCCAGGGCGGCGACCTGCGTGAGCTCGGTTTCTTCTGCATTCGCGCGGTAGATGACACAATCCACAAACCCTAAGCGGCCCACAACATTGCGCGCCACGTACCATAGCAAATCTTCTTCGTTGGGGATTGTGATCACATCCACCGCGAACGCGTTCAGCGTTCTGAGGATGACCGTTTCATAATTCTGATCTCGTCCTAAAGCACGCGACGATAAAGAAGCAAACACCGCAATCCCCCCAGCAAGCGATACAACCTTAGCGAAACTATCAATAAAGTATATCGCTTTTTATTCGCGCAACCTAGGGGCGACTTTAATTTTGGTCTAAAGCGCTCGCGCGCGGGTCGTCCTTGGCAGAAATATAGGGCTTTGATTTGCTGTGACCTGCTGGCATGCTCGTAGGCCAGGGGAGGACAATGCGAACGCAGGTAGCCATCATCGGCGGCGGCCCGGCCGGGCTTTTTGTTGGGTCAGCACTTGACCCGCGCGGGGATCGATAATGTCATTCTGGAGCGGCGCAGCAAAGATTATGTGCTGGCGCGGATCAGGGCGGGGGTGCTGGAGCGCGGGCTGACAGACCAGCTTCGCGACCTGGGCCTTGCGTCGCGCCTCGACGCCGAAGGCCATGTCCATTCAGGGACAATCATCTCTTACGCCGATACCGAACTTAGGATCGATTTCGAGGCTCTCACCGGGACAAGCGTCACGGTTTACGGGCAAACAGAAGTCACCCGCGATCTCTACGCCGCGCGCGAAAAGAGCGGGGCGCGCACGGTCTTCGAGGCCCAGGATGCAGCCATCATCGGCGCTGACACCGGCGCGCCGCGCGTGACTTACCGGACGGGTCATCAGACGGTCGAGCTGCATTGCGATTTCATCGCCGGATGTGATGGCTTTCACGGCGTGAGCAGGCAGACGATCCCGCAAAGCGCGCGCCGTGAGTTTCAACGCGTCTATCCCTTTGGCTGGCTCGGTGTGCTTTCAGAGACGCTGCCTGTTCATGATGAGCTGATCTACGCGACCTCGCCCGCAGGCTTCGCGCTTTGCTCGATGCGAAACGACGCGCTCAGCCGTTATTATATCCAATGCCCCACCTCCGATAATCCGGCCAATTGGAGCGACGACGCGTTCTGGGATGAACTCAAACGCAGGATCCCCGCGCGCTTCGGCGAAACCATTGCGACCGGTCCGTCGGTTGAGAAGTCTATCGCCCCGCTGCGCTCTTTTGTCTGCGAGCCCATGCGCTGGGGCCGCCTCTTTTTGTGCGGAGACGCCGCGCATATCGTGCCGCCAACCGGAGCCAAAGGCCTCAACACCGCGGCCAGCGATGTCTTTTATCTCGCTCACGCGTTCAAGGAGCACTTTATCGCGCAGTCAGATCACGGGCTCGAAGGCTATTCAGAAAAGGCTCTCGCTCGGGTTTGGAAGGCCGAGCGGTTCAGTTGGTGGATGACCCATCTTCTCCATCATTTCCCGGATCAGGGGCCCTTTGACCGCCGCATGCAAGAAGCAGAGGTCGCTTTCCTGAAATCCAATGAGAGCGCGCAAAAGGTGTTGGCCGAGAATTATGTGGGGTTGCCTTATTGATGGCCCACCAAGCTTCGGCGTGCTGCCTTTGGATCGCCTGAACGCGCACAAAGCTTGCAACATGGCCAACTTCCTGCTTCGCTCTGGAAAACGCAGCGGGGATAAATGATGGCCGATAAGCAAAAACCGATCCTTGAGATCAAGAACCTTTCGATTGAGCTGCCGAAAGGGTCTGACAGGAAGTATGCGGTCAATGATGTCTCCTTGACGCTTCATCGCGGTGAAATTCTCTGTGTCGTGGGTGAATCCGGCTCCGGTAAATCGGTGATGACCTCGGCCATCATGAATGACGTGCCCGGCCGGCTCACGATCAGCCAGGGCGATGTGATCTTCGATGGCATGGATATGCTGCGTATGCCTGACAAAGAGCTCAATGAAATCCGCGGCGCGCGCATCTCTATGATCTATCAAGAGCCGATGGCGGCGCTCAATCCTTCGCTCAAGATCGGACGCCAGGTTGACGAGGTGTTCGAGCTTCACCGCCCAGAGATCAAAGCGGAAGACCGCAAAAAAGAGACGCTCAAGCTCCTTGAGCAGATGAAGCTGCCGACCCCGCCGCGCATCTATGACAGCTATCCTCACCAGGTCTCGGGCGGCCAGTGCCAGCGGATCGTGATCGCCATGGCGCTCGCCTGTAAACCCGACATTCTCATCGCCGATGAGCCGACTACGGCGCTTGATGTGACCACACAGGCGGAAATCCTGCGCCTGATCAACGATCTCAAGGATGTCTATGATAACGCGACCATCTTCATCACCCATGATTTCGGCGTGGTGGCCGATGTGGCGGATCGGGTCGCAGTGATGTGCTGGGGTCGTCTGATCGAAGAGAACACCAAGGAGAAGGTGCTCCTTGAGCCGGAAGAGCCTTATACCCAGCTCCTCGTCGATGCGATGCCGCTTCTTGAGACAACGCGCCGTCCCGATCTGGGGCGCAATGATGCGCCGCTCGTCGAGGTCAAGAACATGCACAAGATCTATGGATCGGGCGAAAAGCAGGTCCATGCGCTCAATGATGCGAGTTTCATCCTGCGCGCGGGCGAAACGCTCGGCGTGGTGGGCGAATCCGGTTCGGGGAAATCGACGCTCGCGAAGACGCTGATCCGTCTTCAGGAGCCCACTGACGGCGCGGTGGTCATCAAGGAAGAAGATTTTTTGAGCAAGACCGGCGATGATCTCGTGGCCGCGCGCAAAAACATTCAGATGATCTTTCAGGATCCCTACGGCTCGCTCAACCCGTCGCAGACCGTAGGCTATATGATCACGCGCGGCCTTGAGCTTCAGGGCGTGACCAATGAGGCAGCCAAAAGCAAGGCGATCGAACTTCTCGATCAGGTGGGCCTGGGCGAGGCGGCGCTCGCGCGGACGCCGCGCAACTTCTCGGGCGGTCAACGCCAGAGGATCGGCATCGCCCGCGCTCTGGCGATGGGCCCGGACGTTGTGATCGCTGACGAATCCGTCTCGGCGCTCGATCTATCGGTCCAGAAGCAGGTACTGCGCCTCATGAACGAGCTGCAAGAGACCTATAAAATGGCCATCATCTTCATCACCCATGACCTTCGGGTGGCGGCGCAGATTTCTGATTACATCACCGTGATGGAAAAGGGTGTCATGGTCGAAATGGGGCCTGCGGATGAAGTCTTTAACAATCCCAAGCATCCCTACACCAAGCGCCTTCTTGAAGCGGCCCCCGGGCGCGATTGGCACCCCCCGCGCCTCACCGCCGAGGAAGCTGAGCGCATCGCGGCGTCGATTGAACGCGTTTAGGCGTTTGGGCACGGGCGTGCCCTCTTTGGCCGCGCCGCTTTAGGCGCTTGGCGGCCATGGGCTTTCTCAGCGATCCGATCTTTCGCCATGGGCCGGGCGCGGCGCATTTCTCGGATGGCGCGCTTCTTGAGCGCTTTATCCGGGTCGAGGCCGCGCTCGCGGGCGCGCAAACCGCGCTTGGCGTCATCCCCGAAGGCGTCGCCCCTGCGATCAGGGACGCCGAGATATCTTTCGAGGGCATTGCGGAGGGCGTGGCCAAAGCGGGTGTGCCGGTTCCTG
>JBCCTH010000161.1:0-6618 GCA_039198835.1 Pseudomonadota bacterium
CATTTCTCGGAGCGGTTCAAAATGTGGGGCTATGATCTGCCCCCGTCGCTCTTTGAACCCGAACACATGGTGTAAATGATGTCTATCGGCGCAGAGCCTATTATCTATGGCCTCATCTTTATCGGCGTGCTTGTGCTCGTCGAAGGCCTCTATCTGACCGTTTTTGGCAAGGCGATAAGCCTCAGCAGCAAGGTCAACCGGCGCCTTGATCTCCTCAAGAATGGCGGCGGGCGAGAAGATGTGATGGAGCAGCTCCGCAAGGAGATGAACCAGCATATGGGGGCCTCGCGGATCCCGCTTTATTCGATGCTGGCCGAAAAAGCGCAAAAAGGCGGGATCGCGTTTTCCCCCATTCAGCTCATCATGGTGATGGGTCTTCTTGGGGTTGTCGCGTTTGTCGGGCTCTCTGTCGGCACCGATACCGAGCCGCTTCTCAGGCTCGGCGTTTCTTTCGTGATGGGCGTGGGCGGTGTTTTTCTTTGGGTCTCCGGAAAAGCCAAGAAGCGCCTCGGGCTCATCGAAGAACAGCTCCCCGATGCTGTCGAGCTCATGGTGCGTTCGCTGCGCGTGGGGCACCCGTTTTCCTCGGCGCTCAACATCGTGGCCAAGGAAGTGCCTGATCCGCTGGCATCGGAATTTGGCATCATCGCCGATGAAAGCGCCTATGGCCGCGATGTGGGCGAGGCGCTCAAACACATGGCCGAGCGGCTCGATATGCAGGATCTGCGCTTTTTGGCCGTCGCTGTGACGATCCAGCAGACATCGGGCGGCAACCTCGCCGAGATCCTCGCGGGCCTCGCCAAGGTGATCCGCTCGCGCTTCAAGCTCTTCCGCCGCGTCAAGGCGATCACGGCCGAGGCGAAATGGTCAGGCAATTTCCTCTCTGGCTTCCCGATCCTGGCGCTGATCATGATCAATGTCGCGCAGCCCGATTACTACGACGACGTGATGGGCACGCCTGTCTTTATCCCCGCTTGTCTCGTTGTGGCGGGCTTTCTGGCGGCCAATCTCTTCGTCATGAAAAACCTCGTCAATATCAAAGTCTAGGAAGGGCGCGCACGGTCATGGAATATATCGATGCTCTCGGCCCCTTCGGCCCGGTGATTATTTTGGGCGTTGTGGGCGCGGTCCTTGTGATCACGGCCATCGCGCTCTTCGTGCGTGCGCCCGCGGACCCTTACGACAAGCTCAAAACCAGCGCCGCCGCCCGGCCGGGCCCCAAGCGCGATGCGCTGCGCACGGGCAACCAGAACGACAAGCTGCAAAAATACTCGCAGTTTCTTGAGCCTCAGAACGCTGAAGAATTCTCGGCGATCCGCTTGCGGCTCATGCAGGCGGGCTATCGCGGCCCCAATTCGGTGCGCACCTACTATTTCGCGCAGTTCGCGCTCGGTCTTGGGCTGCTCACGGTGGGGGCGATCTTCGTGATGCTCCAGAACGCCACGCAAGAAGAGGTCGGCCTGCAAAAGATGCTCATCACCGGGCTTGTGCCTGGCATCGTGGGCTACATGATCCCCAAATACTGGGTGACCAAGCGTCTCCAGCAGCGCCAGGAAGAGATCGAAAAAGGGTTCCCCGACGCGCTTGATATGATGCTCGTTTGCGTCGAGGCGGGGCAATCGCTGGATCAATCGATCATCCGCGTGAGCCAGGAGATCGAAGCGGGCTTCCCGGCGCTGGCCGAAGAATTCGCCATGGTTGCCCATGAAATGAAAGCCGGTAAGGAAAAGACGAGCGTGCTGCGCGATATGGCAGAGCGCGCGGGCGTGGCCGATGTGGGCTCGTTCGTGACGGTGCTGGTGCAATCACAGCAATTCGGCACATCGATCGCTGAGGCGTTGCGCGTCTATGCCGCCGAGATGCGCGACAAACGCGTCATGCGCGCCGAAGAGACAGCCAACAAGCTCCCCACCAAGATGACACTGGCGACGATGATGCTCACCGTGCCGCCGCTCCTGATCATCCTGATCGGGCCATCGGTCTATGAAATCTATCTGATGCTGGCCGGTGGCGGTGTCGGTGTGCAACAGTACTGACCGATGATGGGTTTTCGCCTCCTCCTCCCCGCCGCGCTCAGCCTTCTGACGGCTTGCTCCTCCAGCGGGCTCATCGCGCCCGATGAAAGCCCCTATGCGCCCTACCCGACACGCGCCGAGAGCACGATCAGCCAGATGGAACTGGGCCACCGGCTCATGGGCGCCCAAGAACACGAGCTCGCCTTGCGCGCCTTCACACGCGCCGCGGGCGAAGAGGGGCTCACCGCCGAGGTTTTGATGGCCATGGGCACGGCAAATCTCGGCCTCGGGCGGCTTGGGCAAGCGGAAAAGCAATTGCGCCAGGCCTATGACAAGGATCAGACATCACCCGATATCCTCAACAATCTCGGCGTGGTGCTCATGGAGCGCGGCAAAGATGTTGAAGCTGCGCAACTCTTTCGGACCGCATTTGCGCTCGATAACGGGAATTCAGTGGAGATTCGCGACAACCTGCGCAAAGCGCTCGCAAATCTCGAAAATCCGGGCTACACTTATCCACAAGATGAGGCCATGAAATTGGTCCGTAAGGGCAGTTCAGAATATCACCTTTCCGAATTCCCTTGAGGGCCAGAAAGATCTGGCCCGGCGCCTGAGACTGGCGCATTTTTTGAGGCGCTCGACGGTGGCAAAGACCGCTGCGAGCTGAGAGCAGGAGTGGAAAGATGCGGCGTGTTTCGCTGGCTCTGATGCCGATTGCGCTGGTTCTGGGGGGGTGCGAAGCCATCCAACCGGCGACCGAAGTTGAACGGGCCATGAAGGCCGTCAATGTTGTCGATGAAACCAATCTCAACGAAGTGATGCTGACCGTGGCCGACCCCAACGAGGCGGTCGACTATTTTCAGCGGTCCTTATCGAAAGATCCCGAGCGGATCGATTTTCAACGCGGTCTGGCGCAATCGCTCGTGCGTGCCAAGCGCAACTCAGAGGCGCTGAGCGCTTGGAAAGCCGTCGTCAAACACAAAGACGCCACCAATGATGACGGCGTCGATCTGGCCGATGCATTCATTCGTAACGGCGAATGGAAAGAGGCAGAACGCCAGCTTGATGCTGTCCCCCCCACCCACGAGACCTTCAAACGCTACCGGCTTGAAGCGATGGTTGCCGATAGCAACAAGGAATGGGAGCGCGCCGACAGTTTCTATGAGATCGCCACGGGCCTGACGACAAAGCCCGCCGGCGTCCTCAACAACTGGGGCTACAGCAAGCTCACGCGCGGCGATTTCCGCGATGCCGAGCGCCTTTTTGGCGATGCGATCCAGCAAGATCCGACGCTTTTCACAGCCAAGAACAACCTCGTTCTCGCGCGCGGTGCGCAGCGCAATTATGATCTGCCCGTGGTCCAGATGAGCCAGATCGAGCGCGCTCAGCTTCTGCACACGCTCGCGCTTTCCGCGATCAAACAGGGCGATATCACCACAGGGCGCGGCCTTCTGCGCGAAGCGATTGATACCCACCCGCAGCATTTTGAAGCCGCCGTTCGCTCACTGCGCGCGCTTGAATCCAACGTCGCGAATTAAAGAGCTGTCCGGTGCCCCCCTGGGAGGCCTTCACGCGCTTTGAGCCGCTCTTTCCGGATCGCGCGGCGTTGATTTTTTTGATCATCCTCGTGCCGGTCTGGTTTTACATGGCGTGGTATGACATGGCGCGCCTCAAGATCCTCAACGGGCTTGTGCTTTTCGTCCTTGGCGTCTTCATCGTGCTCGGGCCGTTCTTGATGCCTTTGCCGCTTTATTTCAGCCAGCTTTTTCAGGCCGGGATCGTCTTTATCGCGATGCTGATCCTCTATGCCGGGGGCGCGATGGGCGGCGGGGATGCGAAATTCATCACGGCCGCGAGCCCCTATTTCATGCATGAGGATCTCTTCTTGATCCTCGCGCTTTTCGCGGCTTGCGCGCTCGGCGCATTTTTCACCCATCGCCTCTCGCTCCTGGCGGGCGCGGACCGGGCTGTGCCGCTCTGGCTCTCATGGCGCTCGGGCAAGCGCTTTCCGCTGGGCTTCGCGCTCGGCGGCGTGGTGAGCGCCTATCTAGCTCTCGCCGCTTTCTAGCCGAAAGAGCCGGTACATGGGCGTGCGCGCCACCTCCGTCATCGGCACCTCGGCGAGTTCCTCCGCGATGAGATCGCGCACGCGCATGCGCAAAGGGCAGCTTGGGAGCAAAACGAACTGAGCATCGGCAAGCCCCGCGAGATCGCCGTAATACCAGGGCGTGCCCCCGTCGAGCGCACGGTGATCGCCGTAAAGCCAATAGGGGTTTAGGATATCCATGGTGAAGATCCCTTGCCCCTGCGCGAGCCCGCGCTCTCCCAGATCCTCGGTGATGGCCGAGAAATAGCCGGCTATGGGCTCTGTCGCACAGACCGGCAGCGGCTCTCCCTGAAACAGCGCCGGCGCGCGCTCAAAGCTTGCATCAAACGGCTCAAACCCGCGTTCAAGCGCCACATCCGCGCGCAAGCGATTGGCGCGCAGGGTGCTCATGCGCATGTCCTGGTGGAGCGCGCCGCCCTCAAGGATCGGCGTGTAATCTGCCAGGTTTATCTGAGCGTGGCGCACAGGGCTTGCCAGCATGTTCACAAAGCTCGGTGCCGCGATGGCAAGAAGGGCCACCGCGCAAAGCTGCAAGGCGGGGCGCGCGCCCTCTTCTGGGGCTTCTGATGCCCAAACCGCCGCCAAAAGCGCGAGAAGGGCGAGCCATTGCGGATCATTTCCGAAATTCTGATAGGTGATGTAGCTCGCGCCCCCGAGCAGGATCAGCACGAAGAGACCCTCGCTCTCAAAGCCGCCGCGCCGCAAAGCCGCAACGAGCGCAAGCGTTGTCAGCGTGCCGAAAAGGAAGGCGGGGGCAGTCAGGATTTCGATGAAATCAAGCCCAGGCTGCGGGCGCACCGATGACCCCGCCACCGCGAGAAGATCGCCCAGATAAGCGGCCCAATAGCCCATGCCGAGCGCCAATGTCAGCGCGCCCGCTATGGCAAGGCCCGTCGCGACAGCCACCAGGAACGCGGCGCGCTGCCCTGTCAGAATGAGCCCCAAAGCGATGAGCGGCGCGAGCGCCGCGACATAGGTCACCTTGATGAGAACAAGCCCGGCCAAAAGCGCGCCGATGATCAACCCGTCGAAGAGCCCCCCGCCCCGCGACGGCAAGAGCGCCGCAAAGAGGCAAATAAATGCCATCGCCCAGGCCCAGCGATTATAGTGCATCGAGACCGAAACCGCCGGTCGCGCCTCACCATGGACAAGCGCCAGCACGAGGATGATCACGAGGAGTGAGAGCGCCAGCGCATAGGGCCAGCCCGCCCGTTTGAGCCCGATGAAAAGCGCCATGGCGCCGAGCATGAAAGCAAGGATCACCTGCGCCGTCACAAACGCCTGGCCCGCCTCCATGCCATATCGGTCGAGCGATGAAATGGGCCAGAACGCCAGCGCGCCGATGGGGGTCATGAAATCGATATGGGGCGTTTGGCCAAGGCTCATGCGCTCGACAATCGCTATCATGTGCAGCGCGTCGCCGGTATGGCGGGTGATCGAGAGGCCACCGGGCATAAGCAACAGCGCCGAGCCCAGTGCCCAAAGCGCAAGGCTCGCCAAAACGGCGATCAATGGTCTGCTCATCATGCCTCTCACAGCTTTTTCGACACGCTATCAGAACAGTGCCGCCCAATAAATGCCCCAGTGTCTGGCTAGCGATGGGCAAAGCGCGCGCGGAGGGCTCTTGAGATGAACATGCAAGTTTCGAATGTGCTGGCACCGCCCGCGCCAAAGCGGCTCGAAGACATGCAGCTTTCCATGGTGATGCTGCGCGATGTTCTGCTCAAGACGATCTTTCGCAAGAACCTCGAGAACGTCTCGCAAATCGCCGAGGCCGTCTGTTTGCCCGTCCCCGTCGTGCAAGAGCTCGTCGATATCTGCCGGACGCAAAAGCTCCTTGAAGCGACGGGCACGCTCAACGCCAATTCAGGGAGCGAGATGGGATATCAGCTCACCGATGCGGGCAAGGCGCGGACGATGGATGCGCTCGCGCAATCAGAATATTACGGTGCCATGCCTGTGCCGCTCTCGGTTTATGAAGAGCAGGTCAAGCGTCAGTCGATCCGCAACATTCAGGTCACCCGCGCGCAGCTCCTGGGCGCGATGGGCCATCTTGTCTTGCCCGATGATCTCATCGATCAGCTTGGCCCGGCTGTGAGCGCGGGTCGCTCGTGTTTGATGTATGGCCCGCCCGGCAATGGCAAATCCTCGATCTCCAACGGCATCCGCGATGCGATGGGCGACAAGATCTATATCCCGCGCGCCATCGAATATGCGGGCCAGGTGATCACTGTCTATGATCCCATCGTTCACACCGCCGCCGAAGCGCAGATCGATGACCCGAACTCGCTGCGCCGCACCGGCAACCGGTTCGATACCCGCTATGTCCGCTGTGACAGGCCCACCGTCATCACCGGCGGGGAGCTGAGCCTCGACATGCTTGATCTCGTCTATAACCCCACCGCGCGGACCTATCAGGCCCCGCTTCAGCTCAAGAGCTCAGGCGGCATCTTCATCGTGGACGACCTTGGTCGACAGGAAGAACCTCCTCAAAAG
>JBCCTH010000162.1:0-6599 GCA_039198835.1 Pseudomonadota bacterium
GCGCGCCAACCCGAACATCACCATCTTCGAGGTGACGGGGAACCAGCATTACACGTTCCCGATGCTGACCAATGTATCGCCTTTTGACGATCTCGCCGTGCGCAAGGCGCTCAAATTCGCGATCAACCGCGAAGAGATGGTCGATAAGATCCTGCTCGGGCATGGGGCCGTCGGCAACGATCACCCGATCGGGCCGGCAAACCAGTATTTCGCCTCTGATCTCGCGCAGAATGCTTATGATCCTGACATGGCGGCGAAGATCCTCGCCGATGCGGGCGTCAGCGATGTTTCGGTTCAGCTCTCGGCCTCTGACGCCGCCTTCTCGGGCGCTGTCGATGCGGCTCAGCTTTATCAGGCATCGGCTAGCGCGGCGGGCATCAACATCGAGGTCGTGCAAGAACCTGCCGACGGCTACTGGTCGAATGTGTGGCTCAAGAAGCCATGGTGCGCCTGCTATTGGTCCGGCCGTGCGACGGAAGACTGGATGTTCTCGACCGCCTACGAGACAGGCGTGCCGTGGAATGACACGAAGTGGGAGAATGCGCGCTTCCAGGAGCTGATGCTCATGGGCCGCGCCGAACTCGATACCTCGAAGCGCAGCGAGATTTACACAGAAATGCAGGCGATCATGTCGGCGGACGGCGGCACTGTTGTGCCGATGTATGCCAACTATGTCGACGCGCATTCCTCCAAGCTCGCCAATTCGGGCACCATCGGCAATCTCTGGCAGATGGATAGCTCGCGTCTCGCTGAGCGGTGGTGGATGGCGTAAGCCAGCCTTTCACCGCGCGTGCGTAACCCCGCATACGCGGGACCTCAGAACGCGTCGCTCCTTGCGGCGCGTTCTTGCGTTTTAGGGCTAAGCGAAGCGCGCTGCCAAGCTTGCCCTTGCAACTCTCTCGGCGAAGGCGTATCTGCCGGTTAACAGCGGATCGTTGGCTTCCACCCCCAACGCTCCACCGCAGATGCAGGACGGGCCGCTGGCCCGTTTTTTTGTTCTTGAACCCCAGCGGGACATAAAATGGCCGACATGATTGCAAAAGCTGCCATGGATCGCCGCGTGCGCGAGATCATCGAGCCCATTGTCGAAAGCATGGGCTTTGAGGTCGTGCGTGTGAGGCTTCAGGGCGGGAAGACGCCGCTTTTGCAGATCATGGCTCAAAAGCCCGATGGGACCATCGAGGTCGATGACTGCGCCGATATCTCGAATGCCGTGAGCGCTGTTCTTGATGTCGAAGACCCGATCCTCGACGCATATACTTTGGAGGTCTCCTCGCCGGGGATCGACCGACCGCTCACGCGTTTGAAGGATTTCGACCAGTGGCGCGGGTACATCGCCAAACTCGAGACAGAAGAGCTCATCGACGGGCGTCGCCGTTTCAAGGGCGTGCTTGAGGGGACAGACGAGGGCGAAGTTCTGATCTCGCTTGAGGAAGGGGCCGAGGAGGTGACGATCGGGCTCAAATTCGAGTGGCTCGCTGACGCCAAGCTGATCCTGACGGATGATTTGATCCGTGATGTTCTGAAGGGCCGCAAAGCGGCGGGTCAGGTGGCTCCGGAAGAGGCTGCCGAAGTCGAAAAGATCGTCGAAGGCGAAGGGGAGTGAGACGTGAAGGGGACAAGACCAAACGCGCCGCAACTCTCGCCAAGCACGGGCTCGATTTCGCGGAGATCGAAAAGTTCGACTGGGACAAAGCCATTTTTCAGGGTGGTCACTTTCTTGAGGGCGAAGTGCGCATGAAAGAGATCGGCAGGATCGGCGAACGCAGCGCGGCCGTTGTCTATGTCGAAAAGGAGAGGCTATTCGCATGATCTCGATGCGGCGGGCAACGAAGTTTGAAAGGCGAATGGATGGTAAATGAACAGATGACAAAGCCGGACTACGGCGTGCCAGACAAGAGACCCCCGAGTGGGCAGAACGCGATTTCGCCTATGCCCGGCGTCGGGATGGCTCGCTCGCAGGCCCCGATCTTTTCGTCAAATACGCGCCGGTTGACCTCCGAGAGGCACTGCATGCGCCCAAAAACGCCTGCGATCCAGCGATGGCATTCACCCTGCGGCACGTCGAAGCTGCCCTCGCCGAAATGAACAAAGGATAACGAAGATGGCCATTACATCGGCAAACCAGTTGGAGCTTCTTCAGACGGCGGAAGCTGTCGCGCGGGAGAAGATGATCGATCCGTCTCTTGTCGTGGAAGCGATGGAAGAGAGCCTCGCGCGGGCGGCGAAGTCGCGCTACGGCGCGGAGATGGATATCCGCGTCAAGATCGACCGCAAGACCGGCCGCGCGACGTTCACGCGCGCGCGTACCGTGACCGAGCAGGAAGAGATCGAGAGCTTTCAATCCGATATCACTCCCGACCAGGCGCTCGATGTGCTCAAGGCGCAGGGCGACGCGCTTTTCATGACATCGGGAACAAAGACACTTTTTGACCCCGAGACCGAGGAGAGTGAAACGATCAAGGTCCGCAGGATCTTCTTGCGCAAGCCCACCGAGATCGAAAAGGGCCTGATGGAAGGTGTTGACCAGACGCCGGTGCCCAATCTGACGGACGAGCTCATCGACGAAGTGCCCCCGGTTGATATGGGCCGCATCGCCGCGCAATCAGCCAAGCAGGTTATTCTGCAACGGGTGCGCGAAGCCGAGCGCGACAAGCAGTTCGAAGAATTCAAGGATCGTGCGGGCACGATCATCAACGGGATCGTCAAACGCGAAGAATACGGCAATGTCATCGTTGACGTGGGACGCGGCGAAGCCACGCTGCGCCGGAGCGAAAAGATCGGGCGCGAGGCTTACCGCCCCAATGATCGCATCCGCTGCTACATCAAGGATGTGCGCCGCGAACAGCGGGGGCCGCAAATCTTCCTGAGCCGCACCGCGCCGGAGTTCATGATGGAACTCTTCAAGATGGAAGTGCCCGAAATCTATGATGGCATCATCGAAATCAAGGCCTGCGCCCGTGATCCGGGATCGCGCGCGAAGATCGCTGTCATCTCCTATGATAATTCCATCGATCCGGTGGGCGCGTGCGTTGGCATGCGCGGCTCGCGCGTACAGGCCGTTGTCAACGAGCTTCAGGGCGAGAAGATCGACATCATCCCCTGGAACGAAGATCAGCCGACCTTCCTTGTGAACGCGCTTCAGCCCGCCGAGGTCTCAAAAGTTGTTCTCGATGATGAGGCCGAGCGCATCGAGGTCGTCGTGCCTGAGGAGCAGCTTTCGCTCGCCATCGGACGGCGCGGTCAGAACGTGCGGCTGGCCTCGCAACTCACCGGTCTCGACATCGATATCATGACCGAGGAAGAAGAGAGCCGTCGCCGCCAGGCCGAGTTTGAAGAGCGCACGAAGCTCTTCATGGATACGCTCGATCTTGATGAGTTCTTCGCGCAGCTTCTCGTCGCCGAAGGCTTCACCAATCTTGAAGAGGTTGCCTATGTCGCCCTTGACGAGCTCCTCGTCATCGAAGGGGTCGATGAGGGCACCGCCGAAGAGCTTCAGGCCCGCGCCCGCGATTACATCGATGAGCAAAACAAGAAAGCGCTGGATCGCGCCATCGAGCTTGGCGTCGAGCAACAGCTCATTGATTTTGAAGGGCTGAGCCCCCAGATGCTGGAGGCGCTGGGCGAAGACGGCATCAAGAGCATCGAAGATTTTGCCACCTGCGCGGATTGGGAGCTTGCGGGCGGCTGGACAACGGTTGATGGCGAGCGCGTAAAAGACGACGGCCTTCTCGAAAAGTTCGATGTGTCTCTCGAAGAAGCGCAAGACATGGTCATGACGGCGCGGGTCTTGCTCGGTTGGGTTGATCCCGAAGAGCTTGTGTCTTCCGAGCCGGTTCCAGACGCCGCCGAAGAGGAAGAGGCTTAAGGCGAGAAATGGCGAGAGGCGGCGCGGCAAAAACGCGCGAGGCACCCGAGCGGCGGTGCCTCGTGACCGGCGAGACCGGCGGAAAGGCGGGGTTGATCCGCTTTGTGACCGGGCCCGGCGGGGAAGTCGTGCCTGATGTGTTGGGCAAGTTGCCGGGGCGGGGATATTACGTTTCGGCGACAAGACCGGCGCTCGAACAGGCCGTCGCAAAGCGCCTCTTTTCGAAGGGCGCGAAAGCACAGGTCACCGTACCAGACGGGCTGGTGGCTGAAATAGAGCGGCAACAGGCGCGCCGGGTGATTGATCTCATCGCCATGGCGCGCAAAGCGGGGCTTGCCATCGCGGGCTATGAGAAAGTCCGCACGGCGCTGGCCTCGCAGAATGTGAAAGCGCTCTTTCAAGCCGTTGATGGCTCGGAGCGCGGCAAGGGCAAGTTGTGGACCCCAGAAGGCGCGCGCTGGTTCGGGATCCTGACGGCGGACGAGTTGGGGATGGCCTTTGGGCGCACCCGCGTGATACATAGCGCGATCTTGGCTGGCGGACTCACGACGCGTGTTGTAGAGGATGCCGCAAAACTCAAAGGCCTGCGCGAAAAAGTAGGCGGCGCATCCGGCGCTGGAAAGGATTAAGTGCTCAATGAGCGATACTGACGGCAAAAAGACGTTGGGACTTGGCGGCGGCCGTGGGGGCCGTACTGGTAATGTGAAGCAAAGCTTCAGCCATGGCCGGACAAAGTCTGTCGTGGTCGAGACCAAACGCAAGCGCGTGGTTGTTCCCAAGCCGGGGACGCCGAAGCCAACGTCGGGCGCAGCGCCCGCGGGCGATCCTTCCCGACGCCCCGCTGGAATCTCTGATTCCGAGATGGCGCGCCGCATGAAAGCGCTCCAGGCAGCCAAGGCGCGGGAGGCCGAAGATGCCGCCAAGCGCAAGGCCGAGGAAGAGGCGCGCGCCGCCGAGCGTGAGCGCCGCCGGGCCGAGGCGGAAGCCAAGGAGCGCGAAGAAAAGCAGCGCGAGGAAGCGCTCAAGGCCAAGGCCGAAGAAGACGAGCGCAAGAAGCGCGAAGCGGCCGAAGCCGCGCGCCGCGCCGCCGAGCCCCAGCAGGCACCCGCGCCGGACGATCGCAAATCCGTCGGGCGCAAGACCACCGAACGCCAGGAGGCACCCCGCCGCCAGGAAGATGACCGGCGCGGCAAGGGCGGGCGCGACGAAAACCGTCGCTCGGGCAAGCTGACGCTGAACCAGGCGCTCTCGGGCGGCGAAGGCGGGCGGCAACGCTCGCTGGCATCGATGAAGCGCAAGCAGGAGCGTGCGCGTCAAAAGGCGATGGGCGGCAATGAAGCGCGTGAAAAGGTCGTGCGCGACGTTCAGGTGCCGGAGGCGATTGTCGTGTCCGAGCTCGCGGGCCGCATGGCCGAGCGCGTGCCTGACGTTGTTAAATCGCTCATGCAGATGGGCATGATGGTCACCCAGAACCAGACCATCGACCAGGATACAGCCGAGCTCATAGTTGAAGAATTCGGCCACAAGATCGTTCGGGTGTCCGATGCCGATGTCGAAGACGTCATCGATACCGCCGAGGACAAGGCCGAGGATCTCAAGGACCGGGCCCCAGTGATCACGATCATGGGCCATGTCGACCACGGCAAGACCTCGCTCCTCGATGCCATCCGCAACGCGCGGGTCGTAGCGGGCGAAGCGGGCGGTATCACCCAGCATATCGGCGCCTATCAGGTTCAGCAGAACGGCGCGAACCTCACATTCCTCGATACGCCGGGCCATGCGGCCTTCACATCAATGCGGGCGCGCGGTGCTCAGGTCACCGACATTGTCGTGCTCGTGGTCGCCGCAGATGACGCTGTGATGCCGCAAACGGTTGAAGCGATTGCCCATGCCAAGGCGGCGGAAGTGCCGATGATCGTGGCGATCAACAAGATCGATTTGCCGGCCGCTGACCCCACCAAGGTGCGCACCGATCTTCTTCAGCATGAGGTGATTGTTGAACAGATGTCCGGCGAAGTGCAGGATGTCGAGGTCTCCGCGCAATCGGGCCAGGGGCTTGATGAACTTCTCGAAGCCATAGCGCTTCAAGCGGAGATCCTCGAACTCAAGGCAAATCCCCGCCGGGCCGCCCTGGGCGCTGTGATCGAAGCACAGCTCGATGTGGGCCGCGGGCCCGTCGCCACTGTGCTTGTCCAGAACGGGACGCTCAAACAGGGCGATATCTTCGTTGTGGGCGAACAATGGGGCAAAGTCCGCGCGCTGGTGAATGACAAGGGCGACCGTGTCAAAGAAGCGGGGCCGTCTGTCCCCGTTGAGGTGCTCGGGCTCAACGGCACGCCAGAGGCGGGCGATGTGCTCAACGTCGTCAAGACGGAAGCGGAAGCGCGCGAGATCGCCGATTACCGGATCCAGGCGGCCAAAGACAAACGCGCGGCGGCAGGTGCGGCCACGACGCTCGAACAACTCATGGCCAAAGCCAAGGAAGACGAGAATGTCGCTGAGATGCCGATCCTCGTGAAAGCGGATGTGCAGGGCTCGGCGGAGGCCATCGTTCAGGCGATGGAGAAGATCGGCAACGATGAGGTGCGCGTGCGCGTGCTCCATTCCGGCGTGGGCGCGATCACGGAGACCGATGTCGGGCTGGCCGAAGCTTCGGGAGCGCCCGTCTTCGGCTTCAATGTCCGTGCCAATGCATCGGCGCGCAACACGGCCAACCAGAAGGGCGTGGAAA
>JBCCTH010000163.1:0-6509 GCA_039198835.1 Pseudomonadota bacterium
ATGGAAGCGCTCATCGGCACGATGACGCCGCTGCAACAGGCGTGGATTTCGGGCTATCTGGCGGCCTCTTCTGGCGCGGCCAATGTTGCCCCTGCCGCGCCGGTCGCGGCCGCGCAGGCGAGCCTGACTGTTCTTTATGGGTCGCAAACCGGCAATGCCAAACATGTCGCAGGCGAGCTCGCGGAGCAAGCAAAGGCGCGCGGGCTGTCGGCGAAGCTTGTCAACATGGCCGATTACAAGCCCGCAAAGCTCAAAGATGAGACGCATCTGGCCATTGTTGTCAGCACCTACGGCGAAGGCGAGCCGCCTGAAAGCGCGCAAAAGCTCTATGATTTTCTGGGCTCGAAAAAGGCACCGAAACTCAGCGGCCTCAATGTTGCCGTTCTCGGGCTTGGCGATACGAGCTATGAGTTCTTTTGCCAAACGGCGATTGATTTTGAAGAGCGGCTGGTGGCGCTCGGCGCGACCGCGCGGGTCGAAAAAGCGCTTCTTGATGTCGACTATGATGAGTATGTCACGCCCTGGATCACTTCGGCGCTTGACCTGTTTGAGCCCGATCTCAAGCCGAAAGCGCCCGCCAATGCGCCACTTGCCCCTCTTGTGCCCGCGCCTTCGAAGGCCGCTTTTTCCAAGAAAGCGCCTTTCGAGGCCGAGATCAGCACGGTGCAAAAGATCACCGGGCGCGACAGCACCAAGGATGTGCGCCACATCGAAATCTCGCTCGAAGGCTCTGGCCTGACCTATGAGGCGGGTGATGCGCTGGGCGTCTACTTTTCCAACGACCCCGCCGAGGTCGATGCGATGCTTGGGGCGCTTGGTTTGGGCGAAGACAGCGCCCTGCGTGCCGCGCTGCTCCACGAGTTCGAGCTGACCCAGAGCTATCCGGGCTTTCTTTCGGCCTATGCCGAGGCCACAGGCAACCCGGCTCTCAAGGCCCTGGCCGCCGATAAAGCAAAGGCGCATGCCTATCTCTCGGAGCGCCAGATCTATGACATCGTGCGCGAGCATCCCGCCGCCATATCGGCTGAGGCCCTGCGTGGCGCGCTGCGCAAGATGCAGCCGCGGCTCTATTCGATCGCTTCAAGCCAAAAAGAGGCGGAGGAAGAGGTTCATTTGACGGTGGGGGTCGTCGAATATGACGCCTTCGAGAAGTCGCATCTGGGCGGCGCGTCAGGGCATTTGGGCCGCCGTGTCGCGGAGGGCGCGCGCGTGAAGGTCTATGTTGAAGAGAACGATGGCTTTCGCCTGCCGCCTGACCCCGCGACGCCGGTGATCATGATCGGCCCTGGCACGGGGATCGCGCCATTTCGCGCCTTCCTGCAAGATCGCGAGGCGATGGAGGCCGAGGGCGTGACCTGGCTCTTTTTCGGCAATCCCCATTTCACCCAGGATTTTCTCTATCAGACCGAGCTGTTGAGCTATTTGAAATCAGGCCAGCTGACAAAGCTCAGCGTCGCCTTCAGCCGCGATCAAGCCGAGAAAATCTACGTGCAGCACCGGATCCGAGAAGAGGCCGCAGAGCTTTTTGCCTGGCTTGAGCGAGGCGCGCATCTCTACGTTTGTGGCGATGCCAACAGGATGGCGCGCGATGTCGAAGACGCGCTCATCGCTGTGATCTCGCAGGAAAAGGGCGTGTCGCAAGACGCGGCCATGGCCTATCTCGCCGACTTGAAGGACACGCGTCGCTACCAGCGCGATGTCTATTAGGGCAGAACCAAAAGCCAGCCCCAAACCGTCAGGATCGAAAGCGCGGTGGCGACAAGCACCGTTGTCGCCGCGACGCGTTTCCCAACGCCATACATGTTGGCGAAGATGAAGCTGTTGACGCCCGGTGCCATCGCACCTGTCAGAACGGCTGCGCGCAGCGCGTCTTGAGACAGGCCAAAGCCCTGCGCGAGCACGAATGCCAGCGCCGGATGCAAGATCAGCGACACGCCGCACAGGTAAAGCACGATCCTCAGATCGCCCTCGGGACGATAGCTCACAAGCACTCCGCCCAAACCGAAAAGCGCCGTTGGCAGGGCCGCCGAGGCGATGATCGCGATGGCATCCCCCAGCGTTTCAGGGAGATTAACGCCTGTCAGATTGACCAAAAACCCAAGGGCAATGGCCAAAATGAGCGTGTTTTTGAACATCGCGCGCCCGGCGGCGGCGGCCACGGCCAAAGGCCCTTTGCCTTCGGCGCGCACGATCTCCATCGCTGTGATCCCGAGCGCGTAACAGAAGGGCGCATGAAACGCGATGATCGCGAATGTCCAATCGAGGACATCCGCGCCATAGGCGCGTTCCGTTATCGGGATCCCCAGCAGAACAGAGTTAGAGAAAAGACCCACGAAGCCTATCGCGACTGCATCGGGCAAAGGGCGCCGAAAGAGATAGCGCGCGCCTAAAAAGCCCGCTGAGAACCCCAAGCTCGCGCCGCCATAGAAGCTGATCAAAAGGTGCGGGTCGATGTTTTGCGATAAATCGAGCCGCGATATCGCCTGAAACAGAAGCACCGGGATCGCAAAGCGCTGTGCGAAGAGCGTCAGTGTCTCGACGGCTGCGGCGCTGAAATAGCCGCGCCAGACCGCCAGATACCCCGCGCCGATGACGATGAAGACCGGCAAGATGACATCTAAGAGCGCTTCCATCCCGCCGCTGCCGAGCCCCCGCCTTTAGGGCTGCGTTATGACCATGCCGTCATGTGCCGGGGTCACATGGGCCGGGGTCGCGGCATCGGTCTCTGCATAGTCGAGATCGACATGCATATTGGTGATCACAGCGCGGCGCGGCGCGGCGCGATCTATCCATTCCAGCGTTTTTTCGAGATGCGCATGGCTGGGGTGGGGCGTGAGCCTGAGCGCATCGACGATCCAGGTATCGAGGCCCTCAAGAGAGGGCCAGGTCGCCTCGGGGATATCCGAGACATCGGGAAGATAGGCGACATCGCCCGCGCGAAGACCCAGCGAGCGGATCGACCCGTGTTCGACCTCAAAAGGCCGAATGTCGATCTGGCCGCCAGGGCCGTCGACGATGAGATGATCGGGCAGGGGATGCAGATCAAGGATCGGCGGGTATGGGCTGCCCTCGGGTTGCTTGAACGCGTAGGTGAAGCGCTCAAGCAGGCTCGATGATGTGACATGATCAGCATAGACCTGAAGCCGATTGCGCATTTTGAAGACCATCATCCTGAGGTCGTCAATTCCGTGAACATGATCGGCATGGGCATGGGTGTAGATCACGGCATCGATGCGGCGCACATCGGCGTCGAGCAATTGCTCGCGCATGTCAGGCGATGTATCGATCAGGATGGTCGTTGTCCCGCTTTCGCCGATCTGCTCGATGAGGAGCGAACAGCGCCGCCTTCGGTTTTTGGGGTTTGTCGGATCGCAAGCGCCCCAGTCATTGCCGAGCCTCGGCACCCCGCCCGATGAGCCGCATCCCAGGATCGTAAACCGCCTCATACAGCCACCCGCCCGGCGGCTCTGGTGAAAAGCCGATCAAAATTGGCAGAGCTGCGCGCGGCGAATTCGGCATAATCGACACCGAAGATTTCTGCCGCGACGCGCGCGGTGTGGGCTGTGTAGGCGGGCTCATTGCGTTTGCCGCGAAAGGGCGGCGGGGCGAGGTAGGGCGCATCGGTCTCGACCAAGATGCGATCGAGCGGTGCGCGCGCGAAAGTATCTCTCACTTCCGTGCTTTTGGGAAATGCCGCGATCCCCGACATCGACAGGTAAAAGCCCAGATCAAGCGCGGTTTTCGCGAGCGCCGCGCCCGACGAGAAGCAATGCATGACGCATCCGAAGGCCCCGTTTCGGTGCTCTTGTGCGAGGATCGCGGCCATATCTTCATCAGCTCCGCGCGCATGGATGATCAGCGGCAGACAGCTCTCGCGGGCCGCCGCGATATGAATGCGCAGGCTCTCTTTCTGCTCATCGGCGCTGTCGGCGGTGTAGTGGTAATCAAGCCCCGTTTCGCCGATGCCAACGAATTTAGGGTGTTCGGTGAGCGCCAGAAGCGCCTCGACCGTCACCATCGGCTCTTTATCTGCGTGCATCGGATGGGTGCCCGCCGCGTAAAAGACGCCCTGATGCGCTTCTGCTATCGCCCGCACTTGAGGCTCCGTCTTCAAGCGGGTGCAGATCGTGACCATGCGTGTCACGCCCGCTTTAGCTGCGCGCGCCACGAGATCGCTCACTTCGCCGTCGAAATCCGGAAAATCGAGGTGGCAATGGCTATCCACGATATCGGGCGGGGCTTCGGAGGGCGTTGCTTCGATATGCGGGGCGTCGCGTTCCATGGGGGCTCCGAGAGGCGCCTCAGGCGGCGCGCGCTTCGATCATGAGGAGCGTATCGAAGATGAGGCTGGCAGGGTCAAGGTTGACAGCGGCACCTTGGCGCGCGCGCGCGGCCAAGGATTGGGCGAGATCCGCCCAGTGCCGCGCCTGCCGCGCATCCGGGCTCAGCCGGGCCAGGATCTCGGTTTCCCCTTTCGCGCCTTCGGGCACGGGCGCCCCAGTCAGACCCGTGCGCGCGAGCCGCGCAAGCACGATATCGAGAAGATCAAGAAGAAGCGTCAGCCGCGCCTCCGCGCCCCGCCCGGCCACGCTCTCTGCAAGAGCGAGGGCGCGCCCGCGATCAAGGCGGGGGAGCGTGGCCAGAAGCGCTAGAAGCTCGCCATAGAGCGCTGCGCCCGCCTCTGTCTCGAGTCTGATAGCTGCGCCGACTGATCCTGAAGCCAGCGCGCTCAGCGCATCGGGATCGCTCGCTGCAACGCCCGCCTGCGCCAGCGCCGCGGCCAGGGCGCCCGGCTCCAAGGCTGCACAGCGCAGCTGCCGGCAACGCGAGCGGATCGTCGGCAAAAGCCGCGATGGCTGATGCGAGACCAGCAGCAAGACCGTATTCGCGGGCGGCTCTTCAAGCATCTTGAGGATCGCGTTCGCCGCGCTCGAATTCATTTCGTCTGCGGCATCGACAATCACCACCCGCGCGCCACCATCGGCCGCTGAAAGTGACAGAAAGTTCCGCAACCTGCGCACATCCTCGATGCGGATCTCCCGGCTCATCCGGCCCGTGCTTTCAACCACTGAGCGCGTGAGCGAGAACAGTGCAGGCTCCGAGCGGGCCAGGATACGCCGCGCGACGGGATGATCTTCGCTGATATCGAGGGTCGTGGGGGCGAGAGCCTCGCCAAAGAGCCCGCCCCCGGCCGTTTCTTTGGGCGTGGCAATGAGAAACCGGGCGATGCGCCATGCCAGCGTTGCCTTGCCGATCCCCTTTGGCCCGGTGATCAACCAACCGTGGTGGAGGCGCTCAGAGAGGTAAGCTTCGAGGAAAGCCGCCTCCGCCGCGCCCTGACCCAAAAGCGCCCGCGTTTCGCGGGGATGCGGCGCGCCCTCGAGCTTGTCGGGTTCAGGGAGGGGGTCGGCTTTGCTCATAAATGCGCGCTGAGCCGCGCCCAGATATCATCAGCGATTGCTTGCGCGTCTCGGTCGGCATCGATGAGATGGCAACGCGTCTCGCGCGCCGCCAGATCGAGAAAGCCCGCGCGCAAGTTGGTCTGAAATTCAAGCCCGAAGCCTTCAAACCGGTCTTCCCCGCTCTGGCGTGCGAGCCCGCGCTCAAGCGCCAGCGCAGGATCAACATCGAGTATGAACGTGAAATCGGGGTCCGTGCCGATCATCAGCGCGTGCAGGGTATCGACGGTTTTGCGCAGATCCCCGCGTGTGGCCCCCTGATAGATGCGTGTGCTATCGGCGAAGCGATCCGTGATCACGCTCTCGCCGCGTTCAAGCGCGGGCAAAATCAGGCTTTCGAGGTGATCGCGGCGCGCAGCGGTAAAGAGCAAAAGCTCGGTTTCCGCGCTCCAACGCTCGGGCGCCCCCTCGACCAGCAACCGCCTGATCTCTTCGGCCCCCGGTGATCCGCCGGGCTCGCGCGTGCGGATCACGCCATGCCCTGCCTCCCGCATCCGCTTTTCCAACAGAAGCGATTGGGTGGACTTTCCCGATCCGTCGATGCCCTCCAAACTTATGAAGAGCCCCTTTTGAACCTTCAAGACGACGGGCCTGCTGCTGCGTCTTCGCTCGAAAGGAGGCGCCGTTGGATCGCTTCTGCGGCCGTTCTGACCCGGGGCACGAAGCCGCCCACGCCGATTGTTTCTGAAGCGATGAGCGGCTGGCGCACGGGCTCGAAGCCGTTGACTGTGATGACCAACTCGCCGATCTCGTCTCCCGCCGCAATAGGGGCCTGAACCGGGCTTTCATATTGCACATGCGCTGAAATGTCGGCGTCACCCACGACCGGCACGAGGATGCGCATGTCTTCTTCTATGGTGAGCCCGACGCGGCGGTCATCGCCCATGTGAACCTGGGCCTCCGCGATGCGATGGCCCGCCGGGGCCACGACGCGCTCGGCGAATTGGCGAAACGACCAATTCACCAGGCGCTCGCTTTCCTCGGCGCGGGCGCGGGCTGTCTCCAACCCGGTGATAACGAATATGACCCGCCGGTCGCCCTGCTTTGCCG
>JBCCTH010000164.1:0-6495 GCA_039198835.1 Pseudomonadota bacterium
ACCGTGCCGACGGTGGAGCGTGGGTTTTTGGAGGTGGTCTTTTGCTCGATGGAGATTGCGGGCGAGAGGCCGCTGATATGGTCGACATCCGGCTTTTCCATCATGTCGAGGAATTGCCGCGCATAAGCCGAGAGCGACTCGACATACCGGCGCTCGCCTTCCGCATAGATCGTATCGAACGCAAGCGATGACTTTCCCGAACCCGAAAGCCCGGTGATCACAACCAGCGCGTCGCGCGGGATATCAACGTCGATCCCTTTGAGATTGTGCTCGCGCGCGCCGCGCACTTCGATGAATTTCTGCTCAGGCATAACGCCCCCCGACCGTGTTTGAGCAAAGATAGGCCGCGCCAGCATCCGGGCCAATCCCAAAAGGTGAACAAAGAATGAACTTTCTTGGGGTTATCGCCGGGCCGCTAACAAGAGATGCACCAGAAAGCCCATCATGAGCGCCCCCGCCAGGGCAAGCATCATCCCCGAATAGCCCACGCCAAGGAGCAAGGCCGCGATAACGGGCGTTCCGAGTGCGTTGCCGATATTGCCGGTCTGCGCCATCGCCCCGTTGCCTTGCGCGCGGTCTTCGAGGGCTTCATTGAGCTCGGGCACCACGGCAAAGCTCGCCCCCTGCACGATCCCGAGCCCTGCCATGAAGGCCAAAACCAAAACCGCGCCGCCGGGCCAAACCAGCAAAAGAAGCGCGCAGAACGCCGAGTAAACGAAGGAGATCTGCACCGTGCGCACAGCGCTGAGATAGCGCAGCATCAAGACGCCCAGCGTCATCGACGCAATGATCGAGACAATCGGCATCGCCGCAGAAACCGCCACCCGCACATCCTCGCGCAGGAATTGCGGCAGGAACGTCACGCTCGACACAAAGCAGAATGTGTAAAAGAGCCACCCGAGCCCGGCGGCGCTTTTGCGCGACGAGCGATAGATCGAAAGGTGTTGGCGCGCCACTGAGGCAAGGCTGAGCGCCGTGCGCGCGGGAAGATCGCGGGGGATCATGACCCAAAGCAAAACCGCAAATCCCAGCATGTAGACGCCATGGGCAACAAAGAGCGCGCCAAGCCCCTGCGTCTCAACGAGCGGGAGCCCGAGCAGGATCAGGATTGTGAAGGAGACGCCAAAGAAACTGCCCCAGAGCGTGAGCGTGAAGCCCCGCGCCCGCACGCTTGAGGCCTGCGCGATAAGCGTCGGCGCAGCAACGACAATGGCCAGATGTGAAAGCCCTTCGACCACCCGGCTCGCAATGAAGAGCGGCAAGGCGGGCAAGCTCGCCTGATAGAGCGATAACGCGCCACCCAGAAGAAGCCCGCCGAGCATCGCCCGGCGCAGGGTTATGCGTGTGACGATGATGCCAGCCATCACCCCGAAGATGATGCCCATCGTTCCGACCGCCGAAACAAGAAGCCCGAGAGCCGCGCCGCTTTGGCCATAATGCGCGCCCAGCTCTTCGAAGATCACGCTGATCTTTGCGTATTGTGCCGCCGCTCCAAGCCCGGCCGCCCATAGCGCGAACACAAAGCCAAACCGCGTTTCATATATCGCCATGGTGCTCCGCTACACCCGCAAAGGCAGAAAGAAAATCCCGCGCGTTAGCGGCGCGTTAAGAGGTTGCGCCCACAGTGAAGCCAGATGCCAAACGCACCGGCCTGGGAGGGGAAAATGCGGTCACAGATAACCTATCTCGCCTTCACGGCTTTCATCTGGGGCGGTGTTACGGCGAGCTTTCTCGCCGTCTTCGCTTGATCCCGTCGAGAGGCGCTTGGGTGGATGCGCTAAAAGTGGATCGCGCGATCCCAGGCATCGAGAACGCTCTCATGCATCATTTCTGAAAGCGTCGGATGGGGGAAGACAGTCTCCATGAGA
The DNA here is from genome assembly GCA_039198835.1 of Pseudomonadota bacterium. Taxonomy (GTDB): domain Bacteria; phylum Pseudomonadota; class Alphaproteobacteria; order Rhodobacterales; family Rhodobacteraceae; genus Shimia_B. Next base: position 1,869 of record JBCCTH010000164.1, read on the forward strand.
TCTTCTTCCGTTGTCTCCAGTTTCTGCCCAACGACATAGCCCTGGATCATCTCGGTGACTTCGGCACCCACCATATGCGCGCCTAAAAGCTCGCCAGTCTTGGCGTCGAACACCGTTTTGACCAAACCTTCGGGCTCGCCAAGCGCGATGGCCTTGCCGTTCCCGATAAACGGGAACCGCCCAACCTTGATCTCTCGGCCCGTCTCCTTGGCCTTGGCCTCCGTCAGACCCACCGAGGCGACCTGGGGGTGGCAATAGGTGCAACCTGCGATTGCTTCGGGCTTCACGGGATGGACAATGTTCTTGCCTGCCACAAGCTCGGCCACCATCACCCCTTCATGCGAGGCTTTATGGGCCAGCCACGGGCCGTTCGTCGCATCCCCGATCACATAGAGGCCTTCAACACCCGTGCGGCAATACTCATCTGTAATGGCGAAGGTTCTGTCGATTTTAACGCCCATCTCTTCAAGGCCGATGCCCGCCGTATTGGCCTCAATGCCAACCGCAGAGATCACGGTGTCAAACTCCTCGGTCTCGGTCTTCCCGCCGGTTTCGATATGCGCCGTCACCTTGCCCTTGGCGCGATCGAGTTTCTTGACCATGCTCTTCTGGCGGATCTTCATGCCCTGCTTCTCAAAAGCCTTCTTGGCGAAGGTCGAGATCTCTTCGTCTTCCACGGGCAAGATACGGTCCATCACCTCGACGACGGTCGTGTCGCAGCCAAGCGTGTTATAGAAGCTGGCGAATTCGATCCCAATCGCACCGGAGCCGATCACCAGAAGCTTCTTGGGCATGCGGGGCGGCACAAGCGCGTGCTTATAGGTCCAGACGAGATCACCATCAGCTTCAAGGCCCGGCAATTCGCGCGCATGGGCGCCCGTGGCCACCACGATATGCTTGGCGCTCAGGTCTTGACTGCCCTTTTCCGTGACAACGCTCACCTTGCCTTTCCCGGCAAGCTTTGCCTCGCCCATGATCGCGGTCACTTTGTTCTTTTTCAGCAGATACCCGACCCCGCCGTTGAGCTGTTTGGCGACCGCGCGCGAGCGCGCGACGACCGCGTCGAGATCATAATCGATGCCAGACGCCGAAAGCCCAAATTCCTTGGCGCGATGCATGAGATGATAGACTTCCGCCGAGCGCAGCATCGCTTTCGTGGGGATGCACCCCCAGTTCAGGCAGATGCCGCCCATATGCTCGCGCTCCACAATCGCGACCTTGAGCCCGAGTTGCGCGCCCCTGATCGCGCAAACATAGCCACCCGGCCCTGCCCCGATCACGATCATATCAAAGGATTGTGCCGCCATATCGCTTCTCCTCCGCGCATAATGGTTTAACGTTAAACCATTGCGTTGAGAAACCGCCAGACGCCAGATAAGCGCACCCGTGAAAAGCCGCTTTGCGCCCGGCGCATGCCTTTAGGCGAGCTCAAGACCCCGCAGCACTGATCGATATCCGCCCATTTCGAGATATTCCCGTTCAGGGGCCGTAAAGCGCCGCCCGAGCGCGTCATTGCGCGTGGGGAAGCGGCCATAGCGGCGGATCACTTCGCGATGCGCGCGCGCATGGGGCAGGTTCATTTGCCCCGTCTGTGGCATGCGGTCAGCGAAGAGGCGCACCGCGCGATCTTGATCGGGCAAACACTCCGAATGCATGAGCGGCATGTAGAAAAACTGGCGCGCGGGCTCATCGATCTTCATATCCCACCCTTTATCGATGCCCATCTTGGCGGCGGCAAGCGCATAGGGATCTGACGCAAAAGCCTGGCCCGTGCCGCGGAACATGTTGCGCGAAAACTGATCCATCAGAACGATGTAGGCGAGCGCGCCAGACGGGTAAGTGAGCCAGAGGCCATAGGTGCCCTCCATGGCGCTTTCCCAAGCGACTTTGAAGCGCCGCTCAATATCCCGGTCGAGCTCCACGCCCCCGCGATACCAATCTTCGGGCGAGAGCTCATCGAGCCAATAGGTGAGAACATCTTCCGAACGTATCATCGCAACCCCTCTTTGCTATGACCGCCGCAAGCACAGCCGGAAAAGCAGGTAAAATCAAGCCCAAAGCCCGCGCCCATGCCTCAAGCCGCCTCATTGGTGCTGTCGTCGCCCGCCTCTTCGGTGGCTTCTGCATAATATTCCTGCGCTGCCTCGAAGGCCACCGGCGATGCGGTCTGTGAGACCGGCGCATAGGTCACCGGTTCATAATCATCCTCGGCGTAAAGCGAGGCACGGCGGGTCATGCGATAGGCCGCATAGGCCGCAAGGCCCAGCATCAAAAGCGCCACGAGAAGAAAGAACCCCTCCGGCCCAAAGACCCCCATAACCCAGCCAGTAATGAGCGGCCCGGCAATGGCCCCCAAACCGTTGAGGAAGATCAGGCCGCCGGCCGCCGAGGCCATATCTTCGTAATCAAGGAAGTCATTGGTGTAGGCCACGAGGAGCGAGTAAAGCGGGTTGGATGTGCCGCCGATGAGAAACCCGGCCACAAGGATGATCGGGAAGCTGCCAGGGATGAGATATGGTAAGAGCGCGGCTGCCCCGCCGAGGGCCGCGGCGATCAGGATCAAGACGCGCCTGTCCATGCGGTCAGAAAACCAGCCCAAGGGAAATTGCAGAACAACGGCCCCGATGTAGATCACCGCGACGAAGGTCGAGATCTGTTGAACACTCAGACCGGCCATTGTCCCGTAGACGGCTGACATTCCGAAATTTGCCGCGAAGACCCCGCCCAAAAGGAACATGCCCACCGAGCCCAGCGGCGATGTCGCGATGAGCTGTCGCAGGGTCATCGGCTTTGTCGTTTCGAAAGCCGGGGTCGGTGAAATGCTCAGAAGGATCGGCGCGAAGGCCAGCGAAACGAGAACTGAGGGAATGATGAAAAGCTCATATCCCGCAGGATCGCCGAACCCCACAATACCCTGCGCCGCGACGATCCCGGTCATTTGCACGATCATGTAAAGTGAAAGCGCTTGGCCGCGGTTGTCTTTGGTGGTGGCGTTATTGAGCCAGCTTTCCGCGGTCACATAGACGCCCGAAAAGCAAAACCCGATCAAAGCACGCCCAAGTGTCCAGGAGATCGGGTCGGTGAAGACAGGGAAAAGGATCAACACCGCCGAAATCAAAGAGCCGAGCGCCGCGAAGACGCGCACATGCCCCACGCGGCGGATAAGCTCGGGCGTGGCACGCGAGCCGCCGAGAAACCCCGCGAAGTAGGCCGACATCACGATCGACATCTCGAGCGTCGAAAACCCCTCCAGATTGCCGCGCACGCCCAGAAGTGTCCCCTGAAGACCATTGCCTACCATCAGGAGACCCATGCCGATGAAAAGCGCCCAGGCGCTCGCAATTACCGCACGCATATCGCCTCTCCGTTGCTCGCAGCCGATGGCGCGCGCCTACGCCCTTATTCCTGCGCGGTCCACACACCCGCGACCGCGCGTGTCGCTTTCAGACCCGCTCTCCCGGCTGGCGTTTCCTTGCCGATCCGAGACCGCCGCACATCCGGGGAAAGCCATGGCCCTTTGCGGCCCTAGGGCCAAAGGAGAGAGGCGTCTCCGTAGCTGAAAAACCGATACTTTTCAGCGATGGCATGGGCATAGGCATCATCCACGCGCGCCTTGCCGATGAACGCGCTCACGAGCATCATCAAGGTTGATTTAGGCAGGTGAAAATTCGTCATCAGACCGTCTGCCACCTGAAACTCGAAGCCTGGCGTGATGAAAATGTATGTCTCGCCCGTCCAGGGTTTGATCGCACCACCCTGCCCGGCAGTCTCGAGCAGCCTGAGCGCGGTTGTCCCCACGGCGATGACACGCCCGCCCTGTGCTTTGGTCTGAGCGATCTCGGCCGCCGCCGTTTCGTTGATCTCGCCCCATTCGGCATGCATCTTGTGATCTTTGACGTCATCGACCTTGACGGGCAGAAACGTGCCTGCCCCGACATGCAGCGTGACAAAGCTCGTATCGACCGCGCGCCGGGTGAAGCTCTCGAGCACGCCGTCATCAAAATGGAGCGATGCCGTGGGGGCCGCCACAGCCCCTTTGCGCTCTGCAAAAATCGGCTGATAATCATCGCTGTCGCGGTCGTCGGCGGCGCGTTTCGAGGCGATATAAGGCGGGAGCGGCATCTTCCCCGCCGCGTCAAGGGCGGCATCAAAATCATCGCCGGTGAGCGAAAAGCGCAAGCACCCCTGCCCGTCGCTTTTATCGATCAAGGTCGCTGAAAGCGCGTCAGAGAACGCAATCGTTTCACCGATAGCGACCTTGCGCAAAGGCTTCAAAAGTGCCTGCCAATCGCCTGTTTGCGTGGGGCGCAGGAGCGTGGCTTCGATCTTTGCGTCGACCATGCCCTGCGCGCTCGCGCGACGCCGCACACCAAAAAGCCGCGCAGGCAGCACCTTTGTATTGTTAAAGACGAGCCTGTCACCGGGCCAAAGATGATCGGCGAGATCGCGGACATAGGCATCGCGCAGGCCCGATCGGCTCGACACGAGGAGGCGCGCGGCACTGCGCGGTTTCAACGGCCGCGTCGCGATAAGCGCATCGGGCAGCTCGAAGTCAAAATCTGAAAGCTTCAATCCTACTGACTCACCTCTGGCGGGGGATGTTCAGAGAGATTTTCCGCCGTCCCCC
>JBCCTH010000165.1:0-6462 GCA_039198835.1 Pseudomonadota bacterium
GGATAAAGCCGAAGATGATCTCTGCATAAACCCGGCGGGTATATTCATCGAGCCGCCCCATGATGCCGAAATCGAGCGCGATGAGATCGCCGTTGGGTGCGATCTTGAGGTTGCCCTGGTGCATATCGCCGTGAAAATAGCCGTCGCGCAGGGCTTGGGTCAGGAAATAGCGCAGGACCTTGTCGCCCAATTTATAGCGATCATGGCCCGCGGCTTCGATGGCGACGAGATCGCCCGCATTGAGCCCGTCGACCCATTCGAGCGTCATGACGCGGCGTGCCGAAAGCGCCCATTTAACCTCGGGAACCCGGAACCCGGCTTCATCGGCCGTATTGGCGGCAAATTCGGCGGCGGCGGAGGATTCGAGGCGCAGATCAAGCTCGGCGGTGACCACACCGTTGAAATGATCGATCACGTCGAGCGGCTTCAGGCGCCGCGAGGAGGGCGAGAGGCGATCAACGATCCAGGCGGCGAGATAAAAGGCATCGATATCGGTGCGAAACGCGCGTTCGATCCCCGGACGCAGCACTTTTACCGCGACGGTTTCATCTGTCCCCCGGATCGTTGCCTTATGGACCTGCGCGAGCGACGCCGCAGCGATGGGCTCCGAGAGGCTTGAGAAGGCGGTGTCGCAGGCCACGCCCAATTCGCTCTCGATGGTCTTGCGCGCCTTGGCCATGGAAAAGGGCGGCAGCTCGTCTTGCAGAACGCGCAATTGCAGCGCGAGCTCGTTGCCCACGACATCGGGCCGGGTCGATAGGATTTGTCCGAACTTGATGTAGGCGGGGCCAAGCGCCGTGAGCGCGCGGGTTAAAGGCGGCATCATCGGATCGCCGCGATAGCCCAGCCATTGGAAGGGCCAGCCCAGGATTCGCGCGACAAGCCGGAGCGGGGGCGGGGCATCGAAGGCTTCAAGCACGACCTTCATCGCCCCGGTGCGCTCCATGGTGGCCCCGGTGCGGATCAAACGAAGGATGTTATGAGGGCCGCGCATTACCGGCCAGCGCGCCTTGACCCAGAGCGGGCCCGCCCGCCTCCCTCCTGCGCCATAGGCTTGGACCACCGGTGGCGCGCGGCTTCGCCGCGCGTCGCGCCCGAGGCCACCGCGCGGCGCGCAGGGGAAAGAGCGGACAAGATCAGAGCTTCCAACCGCTATGGAGACACGCAACACCCTGCGTCAGATTGCGATACTTCGCGTTCTCGAAGCCCGCGCCTTTCACCATCTCCAGGAAGCTTTCCTGATCGGGGAAATTGCGGATGCTTTCGACGAGGTATTGATAGCTCGCGCGATCACCGGTGATCGCTTGCCCGAGCGGCGGGATCACGTTGAACGAATAAAGATCATAGCCCGCTTGCAAAAGCGGGTTGGGCAACTGGCTGAACTCGAGAACCATCAGGCGCCCGCCCGGCTTCAAAACCCGGTAGGCCTCCGCCAAGGCCGCCTCTGGGCGTGTCACGTTTCGAATGCCGAAGCTGATCGTATAGACGTCAAAGCTCGCATCCGGGAAGGGGAGAGACATGGCATCCCCCACGACCCAGTCAAGCGCGTGGGCGAGGCTTTGGGCCTCTGCCCGTTGGCGGCCTTCAACGAGCATGTTCTCGGTGAGATCGACGACGGTGGCTTTCGCGGACCCCGCCCGCGCCAGAAAGCGGAATGCGATATCACCGGTTCCACCGGCGACATCGAGCAGGCTTTGACCAGAGCGGGGCGCGAGCCAATCCATCATCGCCTCTTTCCAGATGCGGTGGATACCAGCGCTCATCAGATCATTCATGATGTCATAGCGCGAGGCGACAGAGGTGAACACCCCGCGCACCCGGTCGGCTTTCTCCTCCTCGAGCACGGTTTCCTTGCCGAAATGGGTCATGCGCGGTGCGTCTGTCATGATGTGTGCTTTGCCTCAGTCTCGTCGAAATTCTGATATATCCCGGCAGCGGAAAGAACAAACCTGTTAAACCGGGGCCGATGATCAGCCATGGCAGATACTCTCTTATTCACGGTGGCTTTTGGGTTGGTCGTGGGCCTTGGCCTTTGGCTCTTTCGGTCGGCCCTCATAGGGCAAGCGCGCAGCGATGGCACCAGGCCCGAAGAGGCGCTGACCGCCCCAGACGAAAGAGGACAGCGCTTTGGCGATCCAGGCCCTGACGGGCGCGCTCAGGCGCAGCTCTTTCGCGCGCCATTGACGCTTTGGATGCGGACGGCGGCCACGCTCGCGGTGATTGTCTTTCTTTATTTTCTCAATATCCATGGCAGCGCGAGCGGAGCCTCCTGGCTTCCTGCCGACTACTTTTGGGAAAGCTACATGGCCGCGAGCGCGGTCTCGGCATGGTATCTGGGCTATATGTGGACCTATGAAATCGTGATCCTGGATCGCATGCTGATCGTGCCGCGCGTGAACTTTGGCACGCGCGAATACGATCTCGATCTGCTCAATTCGATCGAAAAGCGCGGCTTTTCGGGCCTTCGGCTCTCTTTTTCAGATGGTCGCGCGGCTGACATGTTGCGCCATGTGCGCGATCAAGACGGGTTCATGGCGGCGCTCACCCCGGGCAGATAGGCGCGCAAGGGCCAACGATGCCAAGCAAGGTTTGACAAGGCGGCTTCGCGGGGGGATCAAAGCCGCCCGCGAAGAGGTGTGGCTTGCCTGAATTACCCGAAGTTGAAACTGTCCGGCGTGGCCTTACCCCGGCGATGGAAGGCCGGCGCATTGAGATGGCATCGGTAAACCGGCCTGATCTGCGCTGGCCTTTGCCTGAAGCGATGGCAGAACGGCTCAATGGCAAGCGCGTCGAACGCCTGCGCCGCAGGTCAAAATACATCCTCGCGGACCTGAGTTCAGACGAGACGCTGCTGATCCATCTGGGGATGTCGGGGCGCATGTTGATCTCGGGCACCGAGGTGTGCGGCTTTTATCATGAGCACCCGGCGCCGGAAAAACACGATCATGTCGTTTTGAACATGGAAGGGGGCGCCCGGATTACATTTAACGATGCGCGCCGCTTCGGGCATATGGATCTATGGCCGACTGACGACATCGAGCATCACTGGCTCATCGATAAGCTCGGGCCCGAGCCTCTGGGCAACACATTTGACGGCCGCTACATGGCCGAGACGCTCAAGGGCCGAAACACGCCGATCAAAGCGGCGCTTCTCGACCAACGCGTGGTTGCTGGGCTCGGAAACATCTATGTGTGCGAGGTCTTGCACCGCGCGCGCATCTCGCCGCGCCGCAAGGCGGGAAATCTCAGCGCGGCGCGGGCGGCAAGCCTTGTGCCGATCATTCGCCAAGTTTTGGAAGATGCTATCGAGGCAGGCGGATCAAGCCTGCGGGATTACCGGCAAGCCGATGGGGAGCTCGGTTACTTTCAACACACATTTCGGGTCTATGACCGTGAAGATGCGCCTTGCGTGACCGAAGGCTGCACCGGCACGGTCAAGCGGATCGTGCAATCTGGCCGATCAAGCTTTTATTGTCCTACGTGCCAGCGTTAGACACAGCATACCAGCATTACGAGAGGTTCCATGGCCTACGAGACACTCATCTACGACGTCGATGACCATGTCGCGACGATCACGCTCAATCGGCCTGACGCGCTGAACGCCCTCAACAGCCAGCTTCTGCGCGAGCTTGCGGCCGCTCTTGAGCAGGCCGATGCCAACAAGAAGATCCGCGCGATCATTCTGACCGGCTCGCAAAAGGCTTTTGCGGCGGGTGCCGATATCGCCGAGATGGCAGAGCTCGATTTTGTCGACATCGCGCAGTCTGACCTCTTCGGCGTCGAAATCGAGATCATCATGCGGGTGCGCAAGCCGCTGATCGCGGCGGTATCGGGCTATGCGCTGGGCGGCGGGTGTGAGCTTGCGATGATGTGCGATTTCATTGTGTGCGGAGAAAGCGCGAAGTTCGGCCAGCCCGAGATCACGCTCGGGGTTATCGCCGGTATCGGCGGCTCGCAGCGGCTGACGCGGTTGGTGGGTAAGTCGAAAAGCATGGATATGCATCTCACGGGGCGCTTCATGGATGCCGAGGAAGCTGAGCGCAGCGGGCTTGTGAGCCGCGTCTTCCCCGATGACAAAGTGCTCTATGAGGCGCGCGGGATCGCCGAGAAAATGGCCGATAAATCGATGCTCGCCTTGATGGCGGCGAAAGAAGCCGTCAATCGAAGCTACGAGACGACGCTGCGCGAGGGTCTGCTTTTTGAGAAGCGGCTCTTCCATTCGCTTTTCGCCACCGAGGATCAAAGCGAAGGCATGGCGGCTTTTCTGGCCAAGCGCGCCCCGCAATTCAGGGATAAGTGAGGCTTGCGGAGCGCGCGCTCCGCGCCTATACGGCGCGCCTGACATGCGCGTGAAGCCCGCTTAAAGGCTCGATTCGTCCCGGCGACCGACGTTCCGGGTGGGCGGCTCTACGCGACCGTATTTTAGTGCTGACCCAGAGAGGGACGAGAGAAATGGCCAACACACCTCAGTCGAAAAAGCGCGCGCGCCAAAACGAGCGTCGCACCGCGGTCAACAAGGCGCGCCGTTCGCGCATTCGTACTTTCTTAAGAAAAGTGGAAGAGGCTATTGCCTCTGGCGATTCTGCTGCAGCTGTGGACGCGTTGAAAACGGCTCAACCTGAGCTGATGCGGGGCGTGACCAAAGGGGTGTATCACAAAAACACCGCTGCGAGAAAAATGTCGCGACTGGCTTCGCGGGTCAAAGCGATGAGCTGATCGGCGGGGCCGATTCTCGCCAACTAAGCCGACATAAAGAGCTTTTTCGAAATGCGCCGCAGCCCGGCGCATTTCTCGTTTTTGTGGGTAAAAAAGCCCTTCAGAGATTCTGTTCTCGAAACTTTGAGTCAAGCTGATTGAGTGGTTGAACGCGCCCGCGCACCGTCTCTAAACAAGACGAGCGATTCAATCGCCACCTTGGGGACATGGTGCAGGGCGCTTGGCACAAGAGAGCCATTCAGACGCCGCTTTGCACATTCTTAGGCACCGCGTGGCAGCGCAGGACCTAAGGCACGGCAGGCTTTCAAGCTTGGTCGAATGTCCATTGTGCGTACTTGGCGGGCCATCCTGCCTTGTTGTGACTGGAACGCTCCGCTTCATGCATGCGGAGCGACTGTTCAGGGTGTGCGATTGAGAGCTAATCTGATCGGCCATGCTGCTGGCCGTGGGAAACACAAAAATAGAGCGAGAGCCGCATGGACATGGATCGTTGGGGGACAATCAAAGAAAACCTGAAGCGCACGATCGGGGCCAATGCCTATGCGTCTTGGATCGAGCCGCTCGAGTTGAAGGAAGTGAGCGAGGGCACGGCCGTCTTGCTCGCCCCGACGTCGTATATCGGTGACTTCGTTGAGCGAAACCACAAGGAGGCGATCATCTTCGGCTTTCGCTCTGAGGATATCGTCGTTGACCGGGTCCAGTTTGAGGTTTCGGCCACCCTTCCCAAGAAGCGCGCGCGCCCGGTCGCCACGGAGGCAGATGAGGCGCAGTTGATGCTCGACACCGAAGGCGGACGGCTTGACCGCGAGTTCACATTCGAAAACTTCGTCGTGGGTAAGCCCAATGAGATGGCGTATGCAGCGTCAAAGCGCGTGGCCGAGCGCGGGCCGGTGATGTTCAATCCGCTTTTCCTCTATGGCGGCGTGGGGCTCGGCAAAACCCATCTGATGCATGCCATCGCCCATGAGCTGCAAGAAAAGCAGCCTGATCTGCGCGTCATGTTCCTGAGCGCTGAGCAGTTTATGTATCGCTTCATCCAGGCCTTGCGCGACCGCAAGATGATGGATTTCAAGCTCTTGTTCCGAAATGCGGATGTCTTGCTCGTGGATGATGTGCAATTCATCGCGGGCAAGGATTCAACGCAGGAAGAATTCTTCCACACGTTCAACGCGCTCGTCGATCAGGGCAAGCAAGTGATCATCTCGGCGGATAAGGCCCCCGGGGAGATCGCCGATCTCGAAGACCGGATCGCCAGTCGCCTGCAATCGGGGCTGGTTGTCGATCTTCATCCCACGGATTACGAGCTGCGCCTTGGCATTCTGCAATCGAAGGTCGAACAATATCGCCGCAATTACCCTGAATTGACGCTGCACGAGAGCGTGCTGCCCTATCTCGCGCACCGTATTTCGACCAATGTGCGTGTGCTCGAAGGCGCGCTCACGCGGCTCTTCGCGTTTGCATCGCTGGTCAAACGCGAGATCGACGAAGATCTGACGAAGGATTGTCTCTCTGATATCCTGCGCCGTTCGGAACGCAAAACCACGGTGGAAGAGATCCAGAGGAAGGTCGCCGACCATTACAATATCCGTTTGAGTGACATGCTCGGCCCGCGCCGTACGCGCAACCTCGCGCGGCCGCGTCAGATCGCGATGTATCTGTCCAAACAGCTCACAAGCCGCAGCCTGCCTGATATCGCGCGGCGCTTTGGCGGGCGCGATCATACGACCGTGATCCACGGCGTGCGCA
>JBCCTH010000166.1:0-6423 GCA_039198835.1 Pseudomonadota bacterium
CGCCCGCGCGGCCCTCAAGGCGGTCATGGCCGCCGCTTTTGCCATCATCGATATCGCCGAGAAGCGAAGCGCCGTTCACCGCGCCGATCTCGACGGTGAAAAGCGTGTCGTCAAAATCCATGTCGCCGCCGCCATGGAGATCTTCAAACCCAATCTGGAAATTGGTCGCGTCCGAGCCGGAATGGCCCGCGGTATGATCCATATTGTCCGAGTTCAGGCCGTGATCGGGCTGCGTTGACGCGGAGTGATAGACATGGCCCTGCAAAACAGTGACCGCGCCGCTTGTTGCGACGTGGCGCAAAACCGGCGCATCGCTTTCGGCGCTCGCCGGGCTGCCATCGGCGTTAACGAATTCGAACGTGCCCTCTCCCAGCGCGCTGAAATCGTTTTGGTTATAGCCGTTGCCGATAATGAAAAAGCCGATCTGATCGCCTGCCGCCACGTCGAAGTCAACGCTGCTCTGACCGCCCACAAGATCGCCGCCCGAGCCCTTGAGGGAGGCATTTTCCCAAGCGATATCAACATCTTTTATCTGACCCGTCTCCGGGTCGATCTTGTACATGCCCAGTGTGTTCTTGTAGCCCGCGCTTTCGAAATCAAAGGTCATCTTGACGGTGTAGTCTTCGACAATGTTGATCTTTGACGGATCAAACTCGACCTTCGTTGGCGCGTCGCCAATGAGCGTGTCTTCGCCCCCCTGCCCGAGCACATAATCATTGCCCGCGCCACCGACGACACGGTCATCGCCGCTGCCGGCAACAATAGCATCGTTCAGAGCACTCCCCGCGATGTCATCGGCTTTATCTGTCCCGGTGATCTGCTGATCAGCGCTTTCTTTGCTGGCCATGGTCTATCCCTCTTCGCACACACTTTCCTGTGGCGGCGGGGTAAGGCGCGGTCCTTGACAAAAGCTTACAGGCGAAGAGCTTTGACCGCTCGGTTTGACTAAAAAGCCGCCCGAGTTTTAGGCATCAAGCTCGCTGTCCCAGTATAGGAAATCCAGCCAGCTTTCATGAAGGTATCCGGGCGGGAACTTGCGGCCCATATTGCGCAGCTCCTCCGCGCCGGGCTGGCGCGGGGTCTTTCTCAGCGCGAGCCCGGATTGCTTCAAGCTTCGCGAGCCTTTTTTCAGATTGCACTTCGAACAGGCCGCGACGACATTTTCCCAGCTCGTGATGCCGCCGCGCGAGCGCGGCACAACATGATCAAAGGTCAGATCGCCGCGCGCGCCGCAATATTGGCAACTGAATTCGTCGCGCAAGAAAAGATTGAAGCGCGTGAACGCCACCCGTTTTTGCGGCTTCACATAGTCTTTGAGCACGACGACCGAAGGGATGCGGATCTCGGTGGTGGGGCTGCGCACTGTGGCGTCATATTCAGCGACGATATCCACTCGGTCGAGCCAGGCGGCTTTGATGGCTTCCTGCCAGGTCCAGAGAGAGAGCGGATAATAGGAGAGCGGCCGATAATCCGCGTTGAGCACAAGAGCCGGATGATGGCGCAAGGCCTGAGGCTCTCGCACGAAGCTGGTTCTAAACTCACCATCCATCGTCTCACGTCCCCCTTAGGTCGCTGCACGAAGCACCGAGGCGGGCCGCATGACGGGCTGGCGCACCGCGTCGATACCTTGGACTATATAGTGAGGATGACCCCTGACAACCCCTGCATATAGCCACCTTGCCGCAGCTTTAGGCGGCTAAAACAACAAGATTGTGACGGCGCTAGGTATAGCCCAGCCGATCGCGGATAAAGGCGAGCGCGACAGATAGCCCGTCGGGCGCAATCCCGTGCGCGGTGCCTTTCATGATATGGGCGTACACATCGGTAAAGGCCGCCTTTTGAAGCCCCTCGGCCGCTGCCGGCAGGCTCTGGGGGGGCACGACATCATCCTGGTCGCCATGGATGAGCAGAACCGGCATCCGAGAAACCGTTTCATCTTCGAGAAGCTCAGGTTCTAGCAGCCGCCCCGAGATGCCGACAACCCCCGCGACCGGGTCTTCGCGGCGTGGCGCGACATGGAGCGCCATCATGCATCCCTGGGAGAAACCGAGCAGGCAGACTTGTTCGGGCAAGAGATCCTGATCGACCATGAGCGCATCGAGAAAGGCGTTCAGATCGCTCGCGGCCGCGCGCAGCCCCTGCGCGGCGGCCTCCTCGCTCGACCCATCGATCCAGGGGATCGGGAACCATTGCCTGCCACCGCCCATGCCGGGCGGCATCCCCGCGATCATTTCGGGCGCATCGGGCGACACAAACATCGTATCGGGCAAATGCTCTGCCAGCGGATCAGCAAGCCCGATCAGATCGGTCCCATCGGCTCCGTATCCATGAAGAAAGACCACGGCAGACCGAAGCTCTTGAGAGAGGGGGGGCCGAATTTTTGCATCGAGTACGCGGGTCATGCGATTCCTTCTCGCGATCGTTCATAGGCGTAGTAGGCCCACAGGATGCGCGCAGCAACCGAACGCCAGGGGCGCCAGGCCTCGGCCCGCCGCCTGAGCGCGCCTTCGCTCGGACGGGCGTCAAGCCCATAGAGCATGCGCGCGCCTTCCTGAAGCGCGAGATCGCCGGCCGCGAACGCATCGGCGCGCCCGAGCGAGAACTTGGCATAGATCTCTGCCGTCCAACGCCCGATCCCTTTCACGCGCACGAGCTCGGCGATAACGGCGTCGGTTTCAAGCGCGCGCAGCGCCTCAAAATCGATGCCCGCGCGCGCCAGAGCGCGGGCATAGGCGATCTTTTGCCGGCTCAGCCCGCAAGCGCGCAATGCCTCATCGCTCGCGGATGCGAGTGTGTGCGGCTCTGTGAGCGCCGCCGCGCCCAGCCGCGCCCAGATCGCGCGCGCCGACGCCACCGAGACCTGTTGCGAAACAATCGCCGAGAAGAGTTCTTCAAACCCCTCTGGCTTGAGCCGAAGCGGCAAGGGAGCGGTAAGGCGAAAAGCGCGCGCCATCTCGGGGCAGCGCCCCGCGAGCCAAAGCGCGCCTTCCTCGATGCAAGCATCTGAGCGGATCACGCGCTCTGCGATGTCAGCCATGCGATAGCCTCCTCCACGCTCTGCGCTTTGACAGCCTCGGGTGGCGACGGGCGCTCCACCATCAGAACGGGCATTTGAAGCGCGCGCGCTGCCTCGAGCTTTGTCGCGCTCATCTTGCCTCCCGCATTCTTGACCACGAGCCAATCCACGGCCAGCCGCTTGAAAAGCGCGATTTCGTGCGCGGTGCTGAAGGGCGGCCGGGCGACGAGATATTCCCCGAAGGAAAAGGGAAACGGGCCGCTTGGCGGATCGATTTGGCGGCAAATCAGGTGGCACGCGGAGAGGTTTGCAAAGCGCGGCAGGGTCTGGCGGCCGGTGGCGAGAAATACGCGCGCTCCCGGCGCGATATGCGCGGCTGCCTCTTCCTCGCGCGCGATCGGTATCCACCTGTCGCCCGCGCCCGCGCGCCAGGGGGGGCGCAAAACCAATAGGTGTTTGAGGCCGCGCTCGCGCGCCAGCGAGGCCGCGCGCTGCGATATCTGAGTGGCGAAGGGGTGGGTGGCATCAAGAATATGGGTGATGCCCGCCTGCGCCAAATAAGCCGCCATCCCCGCGCGCCCGCCAAAGCCGCCGATGCGCGTCTCGATGGCGGGAAGCTCAGGCGCGCGGGTGACGCCGGCGAACGAGGCCACCGAGGCAATGCCCGCGTCATGGAGCCATTGCGCGATTGCGCGCGCCTCGCGCGTTCCCGCCAAAAGAAGAACCTTCATGCCCGCGCCAAAACTTTGCCCGCCCGATCAATCACCACCGTATCGACTGCAATTCCGGTCGCGCCGACGAGCCTTGCCGCTGTCGCCCGCGCCCCATGGGCGGCCCAATCGGCCATGGCCGGCGCGATGCTGACCGCTTCGAGCGCGGTATTCGCTTCAGCCAGCCTCGGCTCATCGAATTCAACAGCAAGCGCCGCGAAATCCACCTTGCTGCGCCGGGAATGAAGATCGATAGCCCCTTGCGCGAGCTTCGTCATCTTCCCGATGCCCCCGCCGATCGTGATGCGCGGCACGGGGTGCTTGGCGAGATACTTCAAGAGCCCGCCTGCGAAATCGCCCATGTCGAGCATTGCATGATCTGGCAGCGCATGGAGCCTTTGCACCACGCTTTCGGATGTTGCGCCCGTGCATCCCGCCACGTGACCGAGGCCCTCGGCGCGGGCGACATCAATGCCGCGATGGATCGACGCAATCCAGGCGGCGCAGGAAAACGGGCGCACAATTCCCGTGGTCCCCAAGATCGATATGCCGCCCTCGATGCCCAGCCTCGGGTTCCATGTCTGTCTGGCGAGCGCACGCCCGCCGGGCACCGAGATCGTGACGCTGAGATCGGGCGTGGCGGCGCACAAAACCGCCGCCTCCACGACCGCCTCTTCGATCATCTTGCGGGGGACAGGGTTGATCGCGGGCTCGCCGACGGCGATTGGCAGCCCCGCCTTTGTCACAACTCCAACACCCTCCCCTCCGCGTAACCGATAGCCTCCGGGGTATGCTTGCACTTTTGCAATAATCATTGCTCCATGCGTGACGTCCGGATCATCTCCGGCATCTTTGATGATCCCGACTTCCGCCCAGCCCGCGCCCTTGGCCACATGCCCAGGCTCAAATACCGGTTCTTCGCCTTTGGGCAGCGTCACACGCACCGTGGCAGGCACCTGCCCTGTCCAAAGCAGCAAAGCAGCCGCCTTGGCCGCTGCGGCGGCACAGGTTCCTGTTGTCCAGCCGCGCTTGAGCGGCGTATCGGGGGCGCGTTCCATGGAATGCGAGCATAGTTCGGACAGATCGTGCCGCCAACAGGCGTGGCAATGTCGCTAGCCCCTTGTTCAGCCGCCCTCCGCGCTCTTATGAGGGGGCTATGGATGCACCGCTCCCTCCCCTGCCCGATGGGCCTTGGCCAACCCTTGAGGCTGGCTGGGTCTGGCTTTGTGGCGCCGGGCCCGGCGACCCCGGATTGATGACGCTCCATGGCCTGAACGCCCTGCGCCAGGCTGATGTGATTGTCTTTGATGCCCTCGTCGGTGAGGGCATCCTCGATTGGGCACCGCAGGCAGACCACATCTATGCAGGCAAGCGCGGCGGCAAACCCTCGGCCAAACAGCGCGACATCTCTTTGCGCCTTGTCGAGCTTGCGCGCGCGGGCAAGCGGGTGTTGCGGCTCAAGGGCGGCGATCCCTTCGTTTTTGGCCGAGGTGGCGAAGAGGCGCAAACCCTCGTGGGCCACGGCATCCCGATCCGCATCATTCCGGGCATTACAGCAGGGATCGGCGGGCTCGCCTATGCAGGCATCCCGGTCACGCACAGGGATGTCAATCAAGCGGTGACCTTCATCACCGGCCATGATCAATCGGGCGAAGCGCCGGGCTCGCTCGATTGGGCGAGCATCGCACGCGGCTCGCAGATGATCGTGATTTATATGGGCATGAAACATCTGCCTCAGATCGCCCATGCTCTCCTGAACGCGGGCCGTGACGCAAAGGAGCCCGTGGCCCTTGTCACCACGGCCACAACGGCCGAACAGCGGGTCATCGAGACCAACCTCGAATGCTGCGTGGCCGATGCGAAGGCCGCAAACCTCGCTCCGCCCGCGCTGATCTGCGTGGGGCGCGGGGTCTTGATGCGCCAGGCGCTTGACTGGCAATCGATCGCCACGGGCCACGCGCCGCGCAACATCGACCCGCTCAACCGCGGGCGCCCTGCCGAGAGCGCATGAAAGCTGTTCTCATTGCTGCGGCGGGCTCTGGCGCGGGCAAAACGACGGTAACCCTTGCTCTGATGCGCGCGCTTCGCAATGCCGGGCACACTGTGCGCAGCCTCAAATTGGGCCCCGATTACATCGATCCCGGGTTTCATCGTCTCGCCACCGGCTCCGAAGCGTATAATCTTGATCCCTGGGCCATGCCTGCCGCACAGCAAGCCGCGCTGATCGGCGATGAAGGGCCGCTCGTGATCGAAAGCGCCATGGGGCTCTTTGATGGCGCGGGGATGGCAGGGGCCGGATCGGCGGCAGATGTGGCGCGCGCCCACGATATCCCGATTGTGCTCGTGCTTGATTGTGCCCGCGCGGCGCAGACGGCCCCCGCGCTTGTCGAGGGGCTGACGCGACACCGCGCGGGGCTCAGGTTTCACGGGCTGATCCTCAACAAGGTGGGCTCAGAGCGCCATGCCGCTCTCCTCAAGGCCGCCTTTGATCGCGCGGATCTGCCCCCTGTGCTCGGTGTCTTGCGGCGCAATCAGGGCTTCACCCTCGAAAGCCGCCATCTGGGGCTCGTACAGGCGCAGGAACTCGATGATATCGACAGTACTTGCGCGCTCGATCAACTCCGGACCGGCGCCATCCACGCAAACAACACCTGGCGTTGTACCCCCACCTGTCACCTCCTCGATTGCGACGGATCC